>KL571440.1:9204-12685 GCA_000715855.1 Actinoplanes liguriensis | reverse complement strand
GCCTGACGTTGCGTGCCGTTGGCCGGGTCGGTCGCGACGACGTACGCGTGGGCCTGCGCGGCCGAGGCGGTCAGGAACACCGCGAACAGGGGAGTGAGCAGTGCCAGGAGCCGGATCATCGCCGCACGCGAAGAAGTGCGATCGCCGCGGCCAGCAGGGCAAGCGCGAGCCAGACCCCCGTGCGATCGGGCTCGGCGGGCGTCGGGGGCGCGGCGATCGTGATGCTCGGCGCCGGGTTCTCCGGTTCGGCGCCGTCCTGGGCCTGCTGCACCCAGTCGACGTCGGTGCCGTCGGAGTAGTGCTGGGTCGTCGGCAGGAACAGGGTGCCGCCGGCGGGCAGCGGGCCGGCGGAGATCGCGAACCGCCCGAACTGGCCGGGCCCGATGCCGGCGCCGGTCGCCTTCCACTCCACCTTCGCCGGGCCGGTGGTGACGGTCCAGCCGGGTACCGCCTCGGTCAGCACCGACCTGAACGGGGTTCCGGTGGGCAGGAGCACGGTGAGCCCCACGGTGCTGGCCGTCTCGGACTCGGTGGGCACCGTGAAGGTCAGGATCGCCCAGGCGCCCGGCTGCACCGACGACGCGGACACCGTGACGTGTGCGGCGGCCGGCCCGGCGGAGCCGAAGACCACGAGCAGGATCACGGACAGGAGGGTCGCTGCTCTACGCATCGTCGTCCAGGAGGGTGAGGATCCGGTTCCGCAGGGCGAGGAACGCCGGGGCGGACTGGTCGCGGGGCCGGTCGAGGCCGACGTCGATCTGCGCGCGGATCCGGGCCGGCCGGGGGGAGAAGACTACGACGCGGTCGGCCAGGACGAGGGCCTCGTTGACGTCATGGGTGATGAGCACGGCGGTGAATCCGCGTTGCTGCCACAGCCGCTGCAGCTCACCCTGCAACTGTGTATAAGAGACAGCAGCAGCACGGACGGGTCGTTGACCAGGGCGCGGGCCAGCGCGGCGCGCTGGGCCATGCCGCCGGACAGCTGGGCGGGCCAGGCGCCGGCGAAGTCGGTGAGCCCGACCAGGTCCAGGGCCTCGTCGATGCGCGGGCCGGACTCGGCCGGGCCCGGGCGCTGCCGGCGAGCCTGTGGCCCGATCGCGACGTTGTCGCGAACCGTGCGCCACGGCAGCAGGGTCGGGTCCTGGAAGACCAGCGCGCGGCTCGGGTCCGGGCCGGTGATCCGGTCGCCGTCGACGTGCACGGTGCCGAACAGCGGCGTGTCGAGGCCGGCCAGAAGCCGGATCAGTGTGGACTTGCCGCTGCCGCTGGGGCCGATCAGGGCGACGAACTCGCCGGGCCGGGCCGTCAGCGTGATGTCGTCGAGCACCGGCAGGTCGCGGCCGCCGCCGCGGAACGCCTGGGTCACGTTGCGGATCTCGATCGCCGCGCCGCTCACCATCGGGTCAGCTCCTTCTCCCAGCGCAGCACGTAGTTGCGGGCCCGGAAGAGCAGGGTCAGCAGCAGGCCGCAGACCACGACCAGCACGACGATGCCGGCGTAGACGGCGGGGAAGTCGCCCCAGCCCTTCTTCCAGTTGAGATACCAGCCCAGCCCCGAGTTGACGCCGAAGTTCTCGGCGACGGTCAGGCTGACGAACGAGGCTCCGAGGGCCATGAACGCGCCGGTGAAGATGCTGGGCAGCGCGGCCGGCAGGCTGACGCGCAGGACCAGGAACCAGCCGCGGGCGCCGAGGGTCTGCGCGACGTCGAAGTACGACCGGGGCACGCCGAGGATGCCGGCGCGGGTCAGCACCGTGATCGGGAACCAGACGCTGACCGCGATCAGGAACACCGCACCGGAGTACGCGGTCGGGAAGACCACGAAGATGATCGGCACCCAGGCCAGCGACGGCACCGGGCCGAGGAACACCAGCACCGGGTGGACCCAGTAGTTGGCGGTCTGCCACCAGCCGATCGTCACGCCGGTGACCAGGCCGGCGGCGAGCCCGGCGAGGAAACCGGCGCCGAGCAGCAGCAGCGAGTTGCCGGTGCTCTCGGCCAGGATGACCCGGTCGGTCCAGAGCCGGTGCAGGATCTGTTGCGGCGCGGCGAAGTAGGGCGGTTCGAGCAGCCCGGTCTTGGCCGTGGACAGTTCCCAGAACACCGCCCACACCCCGGACCCGAGCAGCCACGCGGCGCCGTGCGACACGCGGTCGACTGCCCAGGATCCGGCCCGGCCGGGCAGCTCGGTCAGGGCCCAGAGCCCGAGCCAGACCGCGGCGACGGCGACACCGATGAGCACGGTGAAGGTGCTGGTCGCGTCGATGGAGTCGATGTCGGCCATGGGCAGCCGGACACTGTCCGGCAGGGTCGCGGTCAGCGTGGCAAAGGCGATCCAGGACAGGATGCCCGCGCCGGTGAGGACCGGATCCACTCGGCCGGGTTTGGTGACCCGGTCCAGGGCGGCCCGGATCCGTGACTCCCCCTGGGCAGTGGTCTCCGGGGACGCCGTCGCGCGGGTGGTGCCGATGGTGACGCTCATGGTCAGAAGTTCAGGCCGAGGTCGACGAACACCTTGTCGGCCAGCGCGCCGGCCTTGACGTCGGCCGGCAGGAAGCCGGTCCTGACGTATTTCTCGATGCCCGGTTGCAGGGACTCGCGCAGGTTCTTCGGCGACGGGTCGAAGGTGAGGGTCTTGAGCACCTGCAGGATCTCGTCCGGTTTGCCCGCGACGTAGTTCTTCGTGGACTCGATCTCGGCGGTCTCCTCGAGGTTGGCGCCCGCCCAGCGGGACCCGTCGGCCCACGCCGAGACGAGCTTGCCCGCGGTGACCGGGTCCTGGGTGACGAAGTCGCTGTTGAGCACGACCGCGCAGCAGGGCTGGTCGGCGTTGGCGCTGATGTCCCGGTTGTTGGACAGTTCCCGGGCCCAGCCGTCCTTCACGCCCTGGATGATCGGCAGGAAACCACCGGCGGTCGCGATGGCGTCCACGCGCTTGTCCTTGAGTGCCTTGGGCAGCAGATCCTGCTCGATGACGACCCATTCGACCTGCTTGGCGGCGGGGCTGGAGTTGATGCCGGCGTCGAGCAGGTCGAGGGAGAAGAAATTGGTCGCCGACCCCTGCAGGTTGCTGACGCCGATCTTCTTGCCTTTGAGGGAGGCGACGGTGGGCACCGATCCGTCGGTGCGGGCGTAGAGGTCGAGGCAGCCGTGGTGCAGGCCGCCGCTGAGCTTGACCGGGGTGCCGTTGTAGATCGGCCCGAGGTAGTTGAAGAAGATGCCGTTGGAGGCCACGTACTTGCCTGAGCCGACCGCCGCGGTGATGTCCTCGTCCTTGCCGGCCTTCTTCAGGACGACGTCGAGCCCGGCGTTCTTGAAGAACCCTTTCTCGTACGCGATGACCAGCGGCGCGTCACACGCGCCGCTGGGCGTGGTGAGGGTGAGCTGCCGCCCGGCCCAGGACCGGGTCACCGCCGGCCCGTCCGCCGCGGTGCTGTCGTCGTCGCGGGAGCGCAGCAGCGCCCACCCTGTCTCTTATACAC
>KL571440.1:3937-8986 GCA_000715855.1 Actinoplanes liguriensis | reverse complement strand
CTGCCAGCACACCGGCGCCGACGGCGGCCGACGTGAGCAGTCGCCGCCGGGAGAGACCCGGTGGGGCATCGAGGTCGACGTTGGCATCGACGAGACCCGGTTCCTGGGATTGGTCGTCCGTCATGGTGGATCACCTTCTGTGCCGGTCCGGAGCCGTTCAGTGCTCGGACCGTAACCCCGCGTCACAACAATCGACAAGTCCTATAGGTTTAATATGTATTGCGAGATCCCGCAACCCCCGATGTCCTACTCGAACGATAGGTTATGGGAATGAGTGTGCTCGATGCCATCGGCGACACACCCCTGATCCGCCTGACCAGGGTCACCGCCGGGTTAACCGCAGAAGTCCACCTCAAGGCGGAGTTCCTCAACCCCGGCGGCAGCGTCAAGGACCGCGCCGCGCTCGCCATGGTCCGCGCCGCCGAGGAAGCCGGCGAACTGCGCCCCGGCGGTGTGATCGTCGAGGGAACCTCCGGCAACACCGGAGTCGGGCTCGCCATGATCGCGGCCCAGCGCGGCTACCGGGCGCTGGTCGTGGTTCCGGACAAGAGCAGCGAGGAGAAGATCAAAACCTTGCGTGCGTACGGCGCCGAGGTCGTGATCACCGTCGGTGGCGTCACCCGGGAGGACCCGCGGCACGTGTCCCAGGTCGCCGCCCGCCTGGCCGCCGAGACGCCCGGCGGATGGCTTGCCGGGCAGTACGACAACCCGGCCAACCCCGGCGCGCACGCGGCCACCACCGGGCCGGAGATCTGGGCGCAGACCGGCGGCCGGATCACCCACTTCGTCGCCGGCATCGGCACCGGCGGCACGATCAGCGGCGCCGGTGCCTACCTGCGCGAGACCGGCGCGGTCACGATCGTCGGCGCCGACCCGGAGTCCTCGGTCTACGGCGGCGGCGACGGCAGTCCGTACTACGTGGAGAGCATCGGCCACTATGTGCATCCGGACACCGTCGAGGACGTCTGGCCGCAGGCGTACCACCCGAAGGCGGTCGATCGGGTCGAGCGGGTCACCGACCGCGAGTCGATCGAGATGACCAGGCGGCTGGCTCGCGAGGAGGGCATCCTGGCCGGGGCGTCCACCGGCACCGCGGTCGTCGCCGCCCTGCGCGTCGCCCGCCGCCTCGGCCCGGAATCCGTCGTTGTGGTCCTCGCCCCTGACTCCGGCCGCGCCTACCTGTCGAAGTACTTCGACGACGACTGGCTGCGCCGGGCCGGCTTCCCCGCGCCTCCGGCCCCGGGACCGCTGGTCGGCGACGGGCCGGTCACCGTGCCCCTCGTGCTGCCCGCCGGGTCCCCGGTCCGTGAACTGACCGCGGTGGCCGGCCCGGCCGCGGTCGCGCTGCTCGTGTTGCCGCGCCGGGGCGCCGACGACCTCGCGCCGGCTCCCGGCGACGTCGTCGGCCTGGTGGCGGCCGCCGACGTCACACACGCCGACCCGGGCGCCCCGCTGCGCGACTTCGCCCAGCCGCTGTCACCGGTCGGCATCGGCGAACCGGCCGCCGAGGCCCTCTCGCGCACGTCCGGCACCGCCACCCGGCTCGCTGTCCTCACCGACGGCCGCATCACCGGCCTGATCACCCGCACCGCCCTGGAAACGGAGTGAAGTCATGACCAGCGCGACGATCGCCAGCTCCACCTCACCCCTGTTCGAGAAGGCGGAACCGTCCGCCTACTTCACCGACGAGGACTACCGCCGCTTCCACGGGCGCGCCGCCGGCTACGACCGGGAGAACCGCTTCTTCACCGAGGACTTCGAGGACCTGCGCGCGAAGGGCTATCTGCGCGCGGCGATCCCCACCGAGCTCGGCGGCGGTGGACTCGGCATCACCGCCCTGTCCCGGGAGCAGCGGCGGCTCGCCTACTGGGCGCCGGCCACCGCCCTGGCCGTCAACATGCACCTGTACTGGACCGGCCCGGCCGCCGCGTTGACCCGCACCGGCGTCCAAGACCTCGGCTGGCTGCTGAACGACGTCGCCAGCGGCTTGGTCCTGGCCGCCGGCCACGGCGAACGCGGTAACGATCTGGGCCTCGACGACGCGGTCACCCGCGCCGAGCCGCAGCCCGACGGGTCGTGGGTGGTGACCGGCCGCAAGACGTTCACCTCGCTGTCCCCGGTCTGGGACAAACTCGGCATCCACGCCCGCGACGACTCCGACCCCGGACGCCCGCGGATCGTGCACCTGTTCGTCGACCGGACCGCGGCCGGCGTCACCACCGAGAAGACCTGGGACGCGCTCGGCGTCCGGGCCACCGCCAGCGACGACACCATTCTCGAGAACGTGCTCGTGCCGGCCGATCAGATCGTTGGCGCCTCCGAGATCGGTCAGCCGTATCCGCCGTACATCGTCGGAATTTTGCAGTGGTATCTGCCTTTGGTGTCCAACGTCTATTTCGGGATCGCCCGCCGTGCACTGGACCTGGCCGAGCTGACCGCCCGTGAACGGTCGTCGATCGCACTGCCCGGGCAGACCCACGCGGACAAACCGGCCGTGCAACGGCAACTTGCCCAGGGCGAGATCCTGCTTGACGCGGCCTGGTCCCTGCTGGAACGGACCACCGCCGACCTCGACGCCGGCGCCGACCACGGCGACTGGTGGACCTCCCGGCTGTTCGCCGCCAAGGAATTCACCGTCACCACCGCCCGTCAGGTTGTCGACCTGGCCGTGCAGGTGGTCGGCGCATCGGCGGTGAGCCGCGCCAACGAACTGGAACGCCTCTACCGTGACGTGCGCACCGGCAGCCTGCACCCGCCGAACTCCGACGCCATCCTCGACGTCATCGGCCGCACTGCCGTCGGACTGCTTCCCTGACAATCCCGGCTGATCACGATCCGCGACACCGGCCTGTCCTGCCGATCGCCCGGTCGCGGTGCTCGCGATCGCCTCCCGCGAACGGTGAGGCTGCACAGGGTCCTCGCCTTCGTCGACAAGGACGGCGAGGAGGTCGGCGCCACCCGGGTCGGCGGCATCCTCGGAACCCGGCATCACGCCGATGACTACCGAGTGAGTCTGATTGGCGACACTCGGCTGATGACATACGGGGCCGATGGGTTGAGGATGCTTGCAGTGGGTGTGGGAGGGGAGGCCGTCCGTGTCGGACATCGTGATCGTTTCTGGGCATCCTCGTACCGGTTCGCGAACACTGCGGCTCGCGGCCGAACTGGGGCGGCGCGTCGCCGAGAGAACCGGGCGGACATCGCCGGTCGTGGTGGACATCGCGGAACTGGGCGGTGATGTGCTCGACCCCCGGGCACGGCGGACCCGGCGGGCACTGACCGAGGTGCAGGACGCGGCGGTGCTCCTCGTGGCCTCGCCCACACTGCAGGGCAGCTACAGCGGAATGCTGAAGATCTTCCTGGAGAGCCTGCCGCCCAACGCCCTGGCCGGGGTCGTGGCGATACCGGTCGTCACGGCCGGGACGCAGGAGCAGGCCGACATCACCGAGGCCTTCCTGGCCCGGCTGCTGCGTGAGCTCGGCGCCGACGTGGTCGACTTCGGGCTCACGGCGATCAAACCGGAGCTGGCCGATGTGGCCGCGGTCGCCGAGCAGTACGCTGCAGCGATCGCGGCCTGACCGTCCGGCACGAACCGGGCGGCAGTGGTCATCGTGACGCTGACGGCGCGCGGCGCACCTGCCGCTCCGGAGCCGTCCGGGTGAGGCGCTCGCGCAGCGTCGGCCCGGTGCACTCGGCCGGGAACAGGCCACGCCCCGCAGCAGCGGCACGACCAGGTTCGCTCGGGTGGCCCGAGCAGGGCGTGGTCGGCGGCCAGGTAATCCTCGACGCCGAGCCCGGCCACGTCACGTTTCGGCGACAGCCAGCTCTGCCATCGCCGCACGCCCGCGTGACGAGTCGGACCGCCTCGGCCCGGTCGGGGTGCGGGTACACCGCCCGGGACACCTGCACCCGCGGCTCTCGCACGGAGGCCGCACGGTAGGCGTCCACCCAGGACGCCTGCTGCGCCTGCGCGTCGGCAGGTGACGGGGCACGCCAGGCGGTCGCTCGCGACAGTTGGAGGCCGTCGCCGGCCTTGCCGGCCGCCTCGGCCGCGCCGATGGCCAGGTCCAGGTCGCTGGTGGTCGCCTGCCAGAGCCTTTCCCGTACGCCGTGCCCGGGCGGATGCAGCACCTCACCGAGGCTGTTGAGCGCTGTCCCGTCGAGCACCTCGTGCAGCCGGGCGATCGTCTCGGCGTACCGCTGATGTCGTTCGGAGAGGGGAAGCCCGAAGGCCTCCCACGCGCCGGGGAAGGGGCCGGGCCCGACGCCGAGTTCGAGCCGGCCACCGCTGAGCGCGTCGACGGTGGCGGCGTCCTCGGCGACCTTGATCGGGTCCTCCAGGGGCAGCACGAGTACGCCGGTGCCGAGCCGGATGCGCCGGGTGTGCTGGGCGATCGCGGCCAGCACGACCAGTGGCGCGGAGACGTGTTCCTTGCCCTGCCGGAAGCGCCGCTGGATGACCCAGCCGGAGTCGTAGCCCAGCTCCTCCGCCGCCTGGAACAGGTCGATGGCCTGCTGGTAGGCGTCGGCCGGGGCCAGGTCGGCATCGAGGTGCAGCAGGAACCCGAGGCGGAAGGGCCGGCCGTCGGCGAGGCCGGCCCCGATCCGTGCGGCCACGTCAGACGCCGTCGATGAGCGCGATTTCCTCCGCGGTCAGCGGCGGGAAGTCGAGCGCCTGGACGTTGTGGCCGAGCTGGGCGGGGGAGCTGGCCCCGAGGATCGCCGAGGTGACCTGTGGCTTGCGCAGCACCCACTGCAGGGCGAGCTGGGCCAGGGACTGCCCGCCCTCGGCGGCGATCTTGTTAAGTGCCCGGGCCCGCTGCCGGTACTCCTCGGTGATCGCGTCCGGTGACAGGAACGTGCTGTTCTGCGCCCGCGCCCCGGCCGGGATGGTATCCAGATACTTGTCGGTGAGCAGGCCCTGCGCCAGCGGTGAGTAGACGACCAGCCCGAATCCGTCGTCGTCGGCCGGGTCGAGCAGCCCGCCGGTCTCCGGCGTCCGGTCGAAGATCGAGTACCGCGGTTGGTGCAGGAGCAACGGCCGTCTCG
>KL571440.1:0-3721 GCA_000715855.1 Actinoplanes liguriensis | reverse complement strand
TGTGTATAAGAGACAGGCTGCACCTCGCGCTGCCGGCCGGCACGACCCTGCTGATCACCGGAGTGGGCGGCGGTGTGGGCGCCGCCGCCGCGCAACTCGCCCGCGACCAGGGGCTGACCGTGATCGGCACCGCGAGCGCGGGAAAGAAGGCCTTCGCCGAGTCGCTCGGCGCCGTGTATGTCGAGTACGGCGACGACCTGGCCGACCGGGTTCGCGCCGTGGCGCCGGCCGGCGTCGACGGCGTGCTCGACCTGATCGGTGGCGCTGAACTGGACGCGGTCGCCCCGTTGGTCGCCGACCGCGGCAAGCTGGTCACCGCTGCCGACCGGGTCACCGTGGCCCGCCTCGGCGGTGAGCCGGTGCGGCGGGCGCCCGGCCGTGAGACCCTCGAAGCGCTGGCCGCCCGGGTCGCCGGAGGCACGCTGAATCCGTACGTGAGCCAGGTCTTCGCCCTGGACCGTGCGGCCGAGGCGTTACGCCTGGTCGAGGGAGGCCACGCGCTCGGCAAGATTGTGATCGCCGTGCCCGGATGAGAAGGTGCCGCACGCGACCCGTGCTGAGTCTTCAACCGGACTCACCTGTCTGCTGGGATCCGGAGTCGTCACCATGCACGAGGCAATCGCTGTCTCTTATACACATAGCTGCATCCGATCGCCACCGTCCACGGACGCCGTCCGCGCGCCGCGGTGGTCCTGGTCTACGGCGCCGTGCACGTCGTGGCCGCACAGGCCGACCTGGCGGGAGACGACGACGCCCTCAGCAGACGACGAGCATGTCGCCGGCTTCCTACCGGCCGACGCTGAGCTTTCCCCCGCCCCGCAGTCATCCAGGTGCTGCGTGAAGGACCTGCGGTGGGCGTCTACTGCCTGTGTGTGGACGTCGAGGAACGGCTGCTTCCGGAGGAGTCGCGGGCGGTGATCGTCGTCGGCGACGGGCAGGCCACCATGCGGGCGGCACCTGCCCGGAGGTCGCCGGCGTCCGTATCGACGCGCCGCCACCCGGCTGGTTCGAACCCGTCGCGCGGGGTCTTTCCGCCGTTCGGCTGCTCGATCTTGATCTTCCGACTCCGTCCGGGATCATGGCCGGCTGGCAACTGCGGGGCGGTCCAGCGTGGCGATGCTCGGTGCGGGTCTGGACGGAGGGTTCTCCGTCGATCTGGTCCGGGACGGGCCGCACGCGCTGATCGCCGGCGGCACCGGCGCGGGCAAGTCGGAGCTGCTGCAGACCCTGGTGGCGACGCTCGCCGTCGCCAACCGGCCGGACGAGATGACGTTCGTGCTGGTCGACTACAAAGGTGGCAGCGCGGTCGCCGACTGCGCCGATCTGCCGCACACCGTCGGCATGGTCACGGATTTGGACACACACCTGGTCGAGCGGGCGCTGACCCCGCTCAACGTTGTGGTGGCCTGCGTGCGACGGCACACAGGCCACCGGCCCTGGCCCCTCTGATTCTGGCGGCCTCGTAGGCTGCGGCGCAGCGGCAGGAGCTGCACGATGCCCTCGGCTACGCGCTGTCCTCTGCCGTCTCCGCTCGCGAGGGCACCGCCTCGTCGAAAGCGATCGCTGTCAGCCACCCACCCCGGTGACGCTGTTGCACTCGATGGCGGAGCCGACGTTGGGCAGGTAGGCGTCGCTCGCCCAGCCCCATTTCGCGAGAGATCTGTCGTAGAGATAGGTCCACGTCGTGTAGCCGTTGACCGTTTGACCTTCCCACCAGCACTTGTACACGAGCACGTGCCCGGCATGGATCGTCCCGCGCAGGCAGGAGGTGCTGGAGGGCGTGTAACGGAGGTTGAGGTTGCCGCCACTGTACGTGACAGCGGTGTTGTCCGAGCCGTTTCCCGTCACCACCGAGCAGGCGGCCTCGGCCGGGCCGGCGGAGACGCCGAGGGCCACGGCGGAAGTCGCCAGAATGACGGCCGGCGCCGCGGTCTTCGCTATCCAGGATCGCAATTGCACATTTATCGACATGTACGGTCCTCCGTGATGGTGGGTGCAACGAACTTGTCGCACGCGCCGCCGAGACTATCGCTGATCGTGAATGCGTCTAGGCCTCTCTCGTTGATCTCCGAAACGGACCTTTGGGGTGGCCAATCGCTTCTGGAGTGGCGGGGGCGTGGTGCTCACGGCGGCGACCGGCGCGCGGGCCGATCGGATCCGGGTCCGGTGCCGGCGGTCCGGGTATGACGGGTTCCGGCCAAAACCCGATGCCCCGACCGGGAGCCTCGCCATGCCGTCCTACCCTGCCAAGATCACGGTGTCCAGCCGGACCCTGAACCACCTCGCTGACCGCATTCGCGACCACCGCCAGCAGTGCGGATCGCGATGGCGGCGACTGAACCCCGGTCGCCAGGCCCTGCTCGTCCTGGTCCACTTACGCAACGGCAATGCCTACACCCGCCTCGCCGCCGGCTTCAAGTTCGGGATCGTGACCGCCTGGCGCTACGTGCAGGAAGCGATCGCCCTGCTCAGCGCGGCCGCAGATGACCTCGACCGCGCGATGCGGCGCAGCCGGCAGCTGGCGTATGCGATCCTCGACGGCGCCGTTGTCCCGATCGACCGGGTCGCCGACCAGCGGCTGTACTACTCCGGTAAGCACCAACGTCACGGCGTGAATGTGCAGGTCAACGCCGACGCAGCCGGGCGGCAGCGTGCGCACCCCGTTCAAGTGGCGCTTCCGGCCGAAGCTGTAAGGGGCTACTGACACGCCGCCGCATGGAACGGGCGGAGGCGGCGAGGCCGGGCTGGGGGAGGGCGTTTCGCTGTCCGGCGCGCCGCCGCAGGCCAGCACGACCCGGCCGAGCTCTCTCCTCACCACCACCCGAGTGTCCGGGCCTGGCGCCGGCATGGGCGCGCCATGGTGCGTCAGCGACCTCCTGCGCCCGAAACGGCTCTGGCGATCGGAATCGGACGTTCCGGCTGTTGGTTAACCTGTCCGGTGCGATTCTTTCGGCTTTCGCGAACTTTGCCGCCTACGGCGTCACGCTGAGGGCGTGCGGTCGTTTCCTCGTCAACGTCCCCGATGATCATCAAGAGTTGGACAGTCTGATGGTTGAGTTGAACGAGGCTGTGCTGTGTGACCCGGTGCGCCTGGCCGCGGTGGATGTGGCGCGCCGCCGATGGCCTGCCGCGCCACCACCGACCGACGCGATCGCCCGGCTCGCGGCCCGGCTGCTGACCGCGTCGATGGCCGCGGTCACCCTTGTCGACGACGTCGACGAGCACTTCGCGGGCGTCCACGAGCTGCCGCCGGAGCTGACCGGTGACGGGCATGCTTCGCTGACGTACTCGGTCTGCAAATACATCGTGAGCCAGAACCAGCCGGTGTTCTCCACCGACCTGCTCGCCGAGCAATCCCGCGAGCTGCGCGACCACAAGCTGGTGCGGCAATTCGGGATACGCGCGTTCGCCGGAGTGCCGCTGCGGAGCGCTGACGGCCAGCCGATCGGGTCGCTGACCGTGCTGGACACCGTAGCCCGGGCGTGGACCGCCGAGCACATCACCACCCTGCAGCAGGTCGCCGAGCTGCTGCCGTGCTCCACCTCAGCCGCCGGGCCGGACGCGGTCGCCGGTCTCGACACCGCGGCGCTGCTCGACAGCGTGCAGGAAGCGTTCCTCGCGGTCGACCCGGACGGCGTCGTGGTCGGCTTCAACCACGCCGCCCACCGGCTGCTCGGCTACACCGCCGGCGAGGTGGTCGGCCGGCACCTGGACGCCGGCT
>KL571439.1:20182-20612 GCA_000715855.1 Actinoplanes liguriensis | reverse complement strand
AGAGATGTGTATAAGAGACAGCAGCCAGACCAGCGGGGCAGGGGCGGGGGCGCCGAGGACCATGCCGGTGAGGGCGGCCGAGATCGGGGCGACGCCGGTGAGCAGGCCGGCGCGGCCGGGGCCGATGCGGGTCACGCAGGTGTACCAGAGGAGGAACGCGACGGCCGTGACCGCCACGGCGAGGTAGGCGCCGGCCAGGACGTCGTCGGTGTGCAGGTGACGGATCGCGGACGGGCCCTCGGTGGCCAGGCCGAGGACGCCGAAGAGGAGCGCGGCCATCCAGGTGGCGTGGACGGAGACGCCGAGCGGCCCGTGCCGCCCCAGCACCGGGACGGCGAGCAGGGTGAACAGCGCCTCGCAGACGAACGTGACGACCGCCCAGAGAACGCCCGTGACGTCGGCGCGGCCCAGCCTCTGTCTCTTATACACA
>KL571439.1:19465-19957 GCA_000715855.1 Actinoplanes liguriensis | reverse complement strand
AGAGATGTGTATAAGAGACAGCGGCCGGCTCGGCGTGGCGGGCGCCGTGGACCAGGGCGATGTTGAAGACCAGGAGGCCGGCCACGGTGACGCCGAGCAGCCAGAGCCATTCGGCGCCGAGGGGACGGCGGAGCGGCGTGCGGGTCCGGGACGCCCAGACGAGCAGCAGGAGGCACGCCACGGCGTACCGGCAAGCCTGGATCGTGAGGTTCGGCGCGTCCGCCAGGTAGCCGGAGACCGCGACGCTGCCGCCGACGAAGACCATGCCGGTCGCGCCGGCGAGGATGGGTAACGCCTTCATGCCGTTCATCCTGAGGGCGGGTATGGTCCTTTTCGAGGACCAATCCCGGCGGGATGAGGTGGACCAATTCCAGGCTCGGACTTCCTGCAGCTGCGGCCCGCGGAGGCGCCCGCCAAGGGGCTGACCGGGTGGCTGGCCGACGGGCTGCGGAGCGCGATCGCGGCGGGCCGGCTCGCCCCGGGGACGCGGCT
>KL571439.1:18496-19255 GCA_000715855.1 Actinoplanes liguriensis | reverse complement strand
AGCTGCGGCTGCCGATGTCCACGCCGGACGGCATCGACCTGAACCTGTCCCCCGGGGTGCCCGATCTCGCCGCGTTCCCGCGGGCGGCCTGGCTGCGGGCGGAACGCTCGGTGCTGGATCGGGTGACCGCTTCCGATCTGGGTTACGGCGATCCCGGCGGGAGCCCGCGACTGCGTTCCGAGCTGGTCGGCTGGCTCGCCCGTACCCGCGGAATCAGAGCCGACGCGGACGACGTCCTGGTGTGCGGCGGCGTAGCGCAAGGTCAAGCGTTGCTTGCGCAGGTCTTGGTGTCCCGCGGCGAAGCCGGGATGGCGGTTGAGGATCCCGGATCGCGCGGCACCCGCGATCAATTAACCCATTGGGGGGTACGCACAGAGCCCGTCCCCATTGACCGGAACGGATTACTCGTCACCCCGTTGCGGGAAACCGGCCTGAGCACCGTCCTGCTGACCCCCGCGCACCAGTTCCCGACCGGCGTCGTGCTCGCCCCGGACCGTCGTCGCGAGCTCCTGACCTGGGCGAACGAGGGCAGCCGGCTGATCGTCGAGGACGACTACGACGCCGAGCACCGCTACGACCGCACGCCCGTCGCCGCGTTGCAGGGCTCCGCGCCGGAGCAGGTCGCGTACCTGGGAAGCGTCTCGAAATCGCTGGCGCCGGGGATGCGGCTCGGCTGGCTGATCGCGCCGCGGCGCCTGCAGGCCGACCTGCTCGCCGCCAAGCACGCCAGTGACCTGGGCAGTTCCGCGCTGCCGCAGC
>KL571439.1:13269-18319 GCA_000715855.1 Actinoplanes liguriensis | reverse complement strand
CCTGCGGACCGTGCGGGGCCGGCAGCGGGCGCGGCGCGACGCCCTGCTCGCCGGACTGCGCGCGCATCTGCCGCAGGCCCGGGTCCGCGGTGTGGCGGCCGGCCTGCACCTGCTCGTCGAGCTGCCGTCCGGCGACGACGTCGCGATCGCCGACCTGGTCCGGGCCGAGGGCGTGCTGGTGCATCCACTGTCGTGGCACCGCCGCCTGCCCGGCCCGCCCGGCCTGGTCCTGGGTTACGCCGCGCAGACCCCGGACCGCCTGATCGAGGCGGCGGCCCGGATCGGCCGCGCGCTGGGTGCCTCACCACCACGCATTGCGCCCGCCGACGTCGAGAGCGCCGAAAACAGCTAGCGGAGCGTGGTCGTTCTCGGTGCTCTCGACGTCGGCCGCCAAGGGCGCAATGCCCGCGAGCCGTCTACTCAGTGACGTGGTCGATCAGGCGCTCCATCGAGTTGATGAGCGGCGTCTCGACGTCCTTGTAGGTGTTGACCGAGGCCAGAATGCGCCGCCACATGTCTTGCGGGGTGCGGACGCCGATCGCCGCGCAGACGCCCTCCTTCCAGGGACGTCCCGGCGGGATGACCGGCCACTTGCTCAGACCCACCCGCTCCGGCTTGACCGCTTGCCAGACGTCCACGTACGGATGCCCGGTGATCAACACGTCCGGGTGAGTGACGGATGCCACGATCCGGCTCTCCTTCGAGCCCGGCACGAGGTGGTCCACGAGCACGCCGAGCCGCCGCTGCGGGCCGGGCCGGAACTCCTTGACGGCCGCGGCCAGGTCGTCGATGCCGTCCAGCGGCTCCACGACCACGCCCTCGATCCGCAGGTCGTCGCCCCAGATCCGCTCGACCAGGGCGGCGTCGTGGATGCCCTCCACCCAGATCCGGCTGGCCCTGGCCACCTGGGCGGGCACGTTCGCCACCGCGATCGACCCCGACGCGGTGACCTTCCGCTGCGCGGGAGCGTTGCCCGGCGCCGGTCTCCGCAGCGTGACGGGCTGCCCGTCGAGCAGGAACGCGGCCGGTGTGAGCGGGAAGTTACGCCGCTTGCCGAACCGGTCCTCGAGCACGACGGCGCCGAGCTCGAAGCCGACCACCGCCCCGCAGAAGCCGGAGTCGGCGTCCTCGACCACCAGGTCGGGCTCGGCGTCCACCTCCGGAATCGTCTTGCGCCGGCGCCAGTTGCCGGACAGCACGTCCTCCCCATACATGAGTCGCACGGTAGCCCGTACTTTCGGACACGCCGGGGTGACGCTCCGAGTCGAGACAAGGTTCCGGGACGGCACGTACCCTTGCTCGCATGCATTCCGCAGCAGATGCGGCCACCCGCACCGCCCGCCGGTCCACCCGATTCGTGGCCTGGGTGCGGGCCTGGCGCGCCGGACTGGTTCCGTTCGACGACCTGGCCGACGAGATCGCCGCCGGCGAGGAGCACCTCGTCGCCGATGCCCCGGGCACCTGGACCGATGTGCCGCTCGGCCAGGGCCTGCCGATCTTCGCGAAGCTGCACCCGGACGACATCCGGCTGGTCCTCCCGGTCCCCGGCGACCCACGCGGGCTGCCCGGCCCCGGGCCGCTGACCGGCGCCGCGCTGCTGGCCGGTGAGGCGGTGATCACACCCGGGTTCGGGCTGGTGCCCGAGGTGCGCCGGCACACGTCCGGCTCCGGTGTGGAGTTCGAGACCGTGGTGTGGCAGGTGCTGCCGGCCCCCGAGCACCGGCCGGTGTTCCAGATGGGCGCCGCCGAGGCCGAGGCGCAGCTGACCGCGGCGCTCGGCGAGGCCACCACCCGGCTCACCAAACTGGACGTGGCGCAGTGGAAACCGGAGCTGGCCGGGGCGTTGCAGGCGCTGCGTCGGCCGGAGAGCACGGCCACCCTGCCGCCGGGCTTCGACCCGCGGTCGCGGCGGCTGTTCGCCCGGGCCGGTGTGCTCGACCAGGTGCTGGCGCTCGCCGGGACGAACGCGCCGGGTGGGGCGGTCAACGGCTACGAGGCGCAGCAACGCGACGAGGCGCTGCGCCCGCTCACCGCGGCGTGCCGGCAGGCGCTGGTCGCCGCCTGCAACGCGCCCCTGCACGCATGAGTGCACCGGTGGTGGCGGCGTGACCCCGGACAAGCACGCGCACTGCACGTATTGCGGGGCGCGCTTCGTGCCGGATCAGCCGTGGCCGCGGCGCTGCACGGCGTGCGGCGAGACGACGTACCGGAACCCGACGCCGGTCGCGGTCGCCCTGCAGCCGATCGGTTCCGGTCTGCTGGTGATCCGGCGCGGCATCCCACCGGCGGCCGGCAAGCTGGCCCTGCCCGGCGGCTTCATCGAGTTCGGCGAGACGTGGCAGTCCGGCGCGACGCGTGAGCTGGGCGAGGAGACAGGCCTGAAGGCAGACCCCGCGGACGTACGTCTTTTCGACGCCCTCAGCGCCCCCGACGGCACCCTGCTCATCTTCGGACTCCTGCCCCCGCTCGCGGACGCGGCAGGGCTGCCCACGACACCGCCGCCGGCCGAGGCGCTCGGTCTCGAGGTGCTCCACGAGCCGGTGGAGCTCGGGTTCAGCCTGCACACCCAGGTGGCGAACAGGTGGTTCGAGCTCAGTCGATCAGGCCGGCTCTGAGCAGCTCGTCGAGGAGCAGGCGGATCGCGGGGGCGCACCGTGGGGCCTCGGCGGTGGTGAACCAGGCGAGCTCGGCGATCTCGTTGGCCGGGGCGGGGACGGCGTCCGAGTCGGCCGTGAAGCAGACCAGGCGGACCCGTGTGCCTGGTGGACGGTTGTGGGCGGGGGCTTCGATCGTACGGAAGAATTGCAGTTGATCTGCCTTCAGGACGATCCCCACCTCCTCCTGCGTCTCCCGGGCCGCCGCCTCGGCATGGGTCTCGCCGGGTTCGGGCTTGCCGCCGGGCAGGTAGAAGGCGTCGGAGTTGCGCGGGCGGACGACCAGGACGCGACGGTCCCGCACGCACACCCAGGCGGCGGCGACAACCTCGCTCATGCCAGCACGAACGGGTTGCCGGCTTCGAAAAGAGCAAGATCTCCGAGGGTACGGCGGGTGTTCGGCCCCGCGGACCCGGGCAGAGCGTCGACCGGGTAGAACGCGGCGTCGATCGTCTCGTCGGTCTCCCGGAGCAGCTCGCCGGACCAGGAGTCGGCGCGGCAGGCGAGCGTGACGTGCTGGTAGGGCTGCCCCCACGCGCTCGTCGTCAGCCCCTCGCCGGAGTAGAGCGCGAACGGCGTGACCTCGTGCACGGTCAGCCCGGTCTCCTCGAGGACCTCGCGGATCGCGCAGTCACGCAGCGTCTGGCGCAGCTCCATGGTCCCGGCCGGCAGCGCCCACACGCCGTTGTCGCTGCGCCGGATCAGCAGCACGCGCCCGTCCTGATCGCGCAGCACGGCCCGCGCCCCGACGGTCATCAGCACCCGGGCCGGGCCGACCGATTCCCGCAACTGCCCCAGATAGGACTCTTCCCAAGCCGGCACGGCTGCGACGCTAGCACCTCAGCCGCCGCCGATCCCCGCCGAACGGCAGTAGGTGACACGGATGTCGTCGCTGGCGCTGGTCACCGTGCTGGCCGCGGTGATGTGGGCGGCCGCGGCGGGCTGGCGGGCCGCGGTGGTGACGGGCGGCTCGATGCGCCCGGGGATCCAGCCGGGCGACGTGGTGGTGACCGTTCCCGCCCATCATCCGGGGATCGGATCCGTGGTCACCTACCGCAAGCCGGGCCGGCCGATGCTGCACCGGATCGTCGGCGTCGACGCACGGGGCCGCCTGGTCACCAAGGGTGACGCGAACACGGTCGCGGACGCCGCCCCGGTGCCGCGTGACGCGGTCACCGGGGTGGCGCGATGGCGCATCCCCTACGCCGCCCGGCCGGCTCTCTGGGGCACGGTCGCACCGGCCGGGCTCTGCCTCGCGTGGTGGGTCAGATCTCGTCGATCAGGTCGGCGACCGAGTTGACGATGCGGGACGGCCGGTAGGGGTACGTCTCGGACTCCATCCGGCTGCTGATGCCGGTCAGCACCAGGATCGTCTCCAGGCCCGCCTCCAGGCCGCAGAGCACGTCGGTGTCCATCCGGTCGCCGATCATCGCGGTCGTCTCGCTGTGCGCGCCGATCGCGTTCAGCGCCGAGCGCATCATCATCGGGTTGGGCTTGCCGACGAAGTACGGCTTCACGCCCGTCGCCCGGGAGATCATCGCGGCCACCGAGCCGGCCGCCGGGAGCAGCCCCTCGGTGGACGGGCCGGTCGCGTCCGGGTTGGTGCAGATGAACTTGGCGCCACCGTTGATCAGCCGGATCGCCTTGGTGATCGCCTCGAAGCTGTACGTCCGTGTCTCGCCGAGCACCACGTAGTCCGGGTCGAACTCGGTCAGCACGTAGCCGGACGCGTGCATCGCGGTGGTCAGCCCGGCCTCGCCGATCACGTACGCCGTGCCGCCCGGCCGCTGGTCGGCGAGGAACTGCGCGGTCGCCAGCGCGGCCGTCCAGATCGACTGCTCGTCCACCTCGAAGCCCATCCGGGTGAGGCGGGCCTGCAGGTCACGCGGGGTGTAGATGGAGTTGTTGGTGAGGATCAGGAACGGCTTGCCGGACGCCTTCATCCGGTTGACGAACTCGGGGGCGCCGGGGACCGGCTCGCCCTCGTGAACGAGCACGCCGTCCATGTCGGTGAGCCAGCTCTCGATGGGCTTGCGTTCCTTCATTCCGGGGCTCCAGGTCGCTTCGCAGGGGGGCAGCAGTTCGTCGGGCAGACGTCCCAGGTCGGCAGCGTACCCAGCTTCGTGTGGGGTTGATCACGCAGCCGTTCCTCGACGAGCTCACGGACCATCGACACGAACCGGGGGTGGACGCCCGGGGAGGCCGCGCGGGCGAACCCGAGACCGAGTCGCGCGGCGGTCTCCTTCGCCTCGTTGTCCAGGTCCCAGATGACCTCGAGGTGGTCGGAGACGAAACCGATCGGGCTGACCACCACGTCGGTCACACCCTTCTCGGCGAGCGCCTCCAGGTGGTCGTTGATGTCCGGCTCGAGCCACGGGACCTGCGGCGGGGCCGGG
>KL571439.1:8347-13037 GCA_000715855.1 Actinoplanes liguriensis | reverse complement strand
TCAGAGATGTGTATAAGAGACAGAGTCGGCCCGGCGTTGCGGGCCATGCTCGACGGGATGGAGTGCGCGGTGAAGACGATCCGGGTGGTGGCGCGGCGGGCCGGGTCGAGCGTGCCGAGCGCGGCGCTGACCGCCTCGGCGTGCGGCTCGACGAAGCCGGGGTGGTCGTGGAACTGCCGCAGCTTGCTGATCAGCGGCGCTTTCGGCCCGACGGCCTTGCGGGCGGCCGCGATGTCCTCCCAGTACTGCTTGCAGGAGGAATATCCGCCGTAGGCGCTGGTGGCGAAGCCCAGCGCGTGTTCGATGCCGTCGTCGCGCATCCGTGCCACGGTGTCGGCCAGCATCGGATGCCAATTGCGATTTCCCCAGTACGCCGGCAGGCCGATGCCGTGCGTGGCGAACTCGCCCTCGACCGCGGCCAGCAGGTCGCGGCACTGCTGGTTGATCGGGGACACCCCGCCGAAATGCATGTAGTGCTCACGCACCTCGGCGAGGCGCTCGTCCGGGACGCCGCGCCCGCGCACCACGTTGCGCAGGAACGGCATCACGTCATCGGGCTTCTCGGGACCGCCGAAGGACAGCAGGACGAACGCGTCATAAACCACCCGACCATCCTGCCACCGAGCGGCCCCGCTGCCCGGCACGTGTCAGCGGTGTCACCCTGTGCCCGGCGGGCCTGCCCTCCTGACCCTCGCCCGCGAGGTCGCCGGCGAGGGCTCAGGTGGTTGCCGCTCGGTGCGGCCGGTCACGCCGCGATGGCGTGGTAACCCCCGTCGACGTGCACCATCTCACCCGTGGTGGCCGGGAACCAGTCGGAGAGCAGGGCGCAGACGGCCTTGGCGGTCGGCACCGGGTTCTCCAGCTCCCAGCCCAGCGGCGCCCGCTGCGTCCACGCGTCCTCGAAGTCGCTGAAACCCGGGATCGACTTGGCCGCCATGGTGCGCAGCGGCCCGGCCGACACGATGTTGCTCCGGATGCCGTGCTTGCCGAGGTACATCGCGAGGTAGCGGGACGCCGACTCGAGACCGGCCTTGGCGACGCCCATCCAGTCGTAGAGCGGGTACGCCTTGGTCGCGTCGAACGTCATGCCGACGATCGAGCCGCCCTGGTCCATCAGCGGCAGACACGCCGTGGCCAGCGACTTGTAGGAGAACGTGGAGACGTGCAGCGCCTGCGCGACGTCCTCCCACGGGGTCTCCAGGAAGGTGCCGCCGAGCGCGCTCTGCGGAGCGAAGCCGATGGAGTGGACAACGCCGTCCAGCCCGTCGACGTGCTCGCGGACCCGCGAACCGAGCGAGTCCAGGTGCTCCTGGTTGGTCACGTCCAATTCGATGACCGGGGCCGGCTCGGGGAGCCGCTTCGCGATCCGCTCCACCAGCGACATCCGGCCGAAACCGGTGAGGACGACGGTGGCGCCGTTCTCCTGCGCGATCTTCGCCACCGAGAAGGCGATCGAGGCGTCGGTGATGACGCCGGTGACGAGCAGCCGTTTGCCGGCCAGCAGTCCAGACAACATTCTCTCCTGAAAAAGGTTCTCGGAAAAACTCAGTGCCCCATCCCCAGACCCCCGTCGACGGGGAGCACGGCGCCCGAGATGTACGCCGCGCTGTCGCTCGCCAGGAAGGTCACCGCGGCGGCGACCTCGTCGGGGCTGGCGAGCCGACCGGCCGGGACGGCCTTGATGATCTCGGCCTTGCGCGAGTCCGGCAAGACGTCGGTCATCTCGGTCTGGATGAAACCGGGCGCGACCACGTTCGCCGTGATGTTCCGCGTGCCCAGTTCCCGCGTGATGCTACGGGCCATGCCGACCAGACCCGCCTTCGACGCGGCGTAGTTCACCTGGCCGGGGCCGCCGTAGAGGCCGACCACCGAGGAGATGAAGATCAACCGGCCCCACTTGGCCCGCAGCATCTTGCCGCTGGCCCGCTTGGCGACCCGGAACGCGCCGGTCAGGTTCGTGTCCAGCACCCGCTCGAACTGCTCCTCCGACATGCGCAGCAGCAGCGTGTCGTCGGTGATGCCGGCGTTCGCGACCACGACCTCGATCGGGCCGATCTCGGCCTCCACGAAGCTGAACGCGGCGTCCACCGACGCGGAGTCGGTGATGTCGCACTGCACGCCGAACAGGCCCTCCGGCACGGCCGACCCACGGTGGGTGATGACGACCCGGTCGCCCTGCTTGGCGAACGCCTGGGCGATGGCCAGGCCGATGCCACGGTTTCCGCCGGTCACCAACACGGTGCGAGGCACAGCGCACTCCTTCGAGAGGTATCTGTCATACCCGGGTAGGGGGTACCGCAGGACGACGACAGCCCCAGTCCATCGTCCTACCCTGCTGGGGATGGAGACTACCGACCGCCGGGCGCGAAACGGCGTAATGGGGCCGCTGGTTCGGCTCACGTTCGGCCGCGAGGCAGCCCGCCCGGCGGCCCGCGGCCGGGCGCGATATGCGCTTCCGTGGATTCTCTTCGGGCTGGTCGGCCTGGTCGCGGTCGCGTGGGAGAACCTGCTGGAGAACCGCGAGCTCCCGACGGTGATGATCGGGATCCTCGCGATCGGGTCGGTGCTCCCGGTGGCGATCGCGTACCGGTTCCCGCTGTACGCCTGGCGGCTCGTCCTCGTGATGATCCTGCTCGGCGTGATCAACCACGGGCCGCACGAGGCCTGGCCCTGGAACACGGTGCAGATCATCACCACGCTGGTCGTGGTCGCCCGCCTCGCCGCGGTCAGCCCGTCCCTGGTCACCCTCTGGGCGGTCACGCTCACCGCGATCCCGGTCCTGCTGCTCGGCGGGCACAACTCCGGGGGCGCCGCGGTCGCGGTCGCGGCGGTGGCCCTGATCGGCGACGTCCTCTACCGCGGCCGGCGCACCCGGGAGCTGCTGGCCGAGCAGGAGGAGCTCAATGAGCAGGAACGGGCCAAACGGGCGGTGCTGGAGGAGCGCACCCGGATCGCGCGGGAGATGCACGACGTGGTCGCCCACCACATGTCGATGATCGCGGTGCAGGCCGAGACCGCGCCGTACCGGCTGGCCGCGCTGCCCGACGAGGCCAAGGACGAGCTGGCCACGATCGCCGCGGCGGCCCGGGAGGCGCTGACCGACATGCGCCGGCTCCTCGGGGTGCTGCGGTCGGAGAGCCAGGAGGCGGAACGCGCGCCCCAGCCGGGCTACGAGCAGATCACCGAGCTGCTGGCCACCGCCCGCAAGGCGGGACTGCCGGTCACCGGCGAGCTGCCGCCGCTCGGCGGGATCGACGAGACGGCCGGGCTCACGGCGTACCGGATCGTGCAGGAAGCCCTGGCCAACGCGGCCCGGCACGCGCCCGGCGGCCCGGTGCTGCTGACCGCTCGCGTCGACGGCGACCGGCTGGAGCTGCGCGTCGCCAACGAGCTGACGGCGGCGCCGGATCCCGGGCACAAACCGGGCCACGGATTGATCGGGATGCGTGAGAGGGTGACGCTGCTCGGCGGCGAGCTGACCGCCGGGCCGGACGGCACCGGGAGCTACCGGGTGCTGGCCCGCATCCCGCGGCAGCCGGAGGCTCGATGATCAGGGTGTTGATCGCGGACGATCAGGCGATGGTCCGGCAGGGCTTCGGCGCGCTGCTGGCCGCCCAGCCGGATCTACTGGTCGTCGGCGACGCGGCGGACGGCGCGGCCGCGGTCACCGCCGCCCGCAACCTGAACCCGGACGTGATCCTGATGGACGTCCGGATGCCGGTGATGGACGGCCTGGAGGCGACCCGGCGGCTGACCGCCGGCCCCACGGCCGGCGGCCCGAAGATTCTCATCCTCACCACGTTCGATCTGGACGACTACGTGTATGAGGCGCTGCGCGCCGGCGCCAGCGGCTTCCTCCTGAAGGACGCCCCCGCGGCGGACCTGGTGCAGGCCGTGCGGGTGGTCGCGGCCGGCGAGGCGCTGCTCGCCCCGTCGGTGACCCGGCGGCTGATCGCCGAGTTCGCCGCCCGCCCGCAGAAGGACCGGCCCCGCCCGGTGGCGCTGAACGCGCTCACCCCGCGCGAGACCGAGGTGCTGCGACTGATCGCGCGCGGCCGATCGAACCAGGAGATCGCCGCCGACCTCGTGGTCGCGGAACAGACCGTCAAGACGCATGTCGGGCGGATCCTGACGAAACTCGCGCTTCGGGATCGGGCGCAGGCGGTCGTCTTCGCGTACGAGACGGGCCTGGTCGCGGCGGGTGAGTAATCCCATCGGGTGTTCCGTGCCACCTGTGGGGAGCCTGAGTTTCTTAAGTTGTCTTTAAGGGGTACAGTTCCCGGCGGTTCCCTGGCCCGACGACTTTGCGGAGGTGATCGCTGTGCGAGATAGCGATCCTCCTAGTCGTGGCCGGGACGCTCGTCAGCGTTTCTGACCGCTGACCAGACTTCCCACCCGTTCCCACCGACTCACCCGTTCCCGCGGGGAGCCGGTCGTGCCGTGTGCGCCGCGGCACTCAGGGTCCGGGCATGGCCGCGACGTGAGCTGAGCGCTTCTTCACCCGCCAGTCACGACGCGGAAGTAGGTGGCCTCCACCATGAAGAACCTGATCGCTCCCATCGGTTTCACCGTGATGACCGCCTGGGTCGTCATGCTGTTCGTGCTCGCCTCGCACACGCCCTGATCTTCCGTCGCGGTTCTCGGCTGGTGCTGATGGTTGTTATCGGAGTCCGATAACAACCATCAGCAC
>KL571439.1:5347-8149 GCA_000715855.1 Actinoplanes liguriensis | reverse complement strand
CGCTCAGAGATGTGTATAAGAGACAGTCGCCGCCCCGACCAGGGCCAGCAGCAACGCGGTCGCCGCATACCACTGGGTGACCTCGCGCGGCTGCGTCCGGTGCCCGATCGAGCTGCCCATGTCCTCGTAGACCTTCTTGAGCTCGCTCACCGAGGCGGCCTCGTAGAAGTAGCCCTTCGTCCGTTCCGCCAGCTCCTGCAGCGAGAGCCGATCCACCGGCACCCGCTGCAGCTGGCCGCGGATGTCGACGACACCGGTGTCGGTGCCGAACGCGATCGTGCTGACCGGCACGTTCGCCCCGGCGGCCGCGGTCGCCGCGTCCTCGATCGAGCGGCCCGACGTGCGGTAACCGTCGGAGAGCAGCACGATCCGGGCCGGGGGCGCGCCGTCCGCCCCGTCCGCCGGGATCGAGCGGATCGCGTCCAGCGAGGTGAACACCGCCTCACCCGTCGCGGTCGCCTCGGCCAGGGTCAGGCCGTCGATCCCGGCGAGCACCTCGGAACGGTCCTTGGTGGGCGCGACCAGCACGTTCGCCGCTTTCGCGAACGACACCAGGCCCAGGTTGTAGGTCGGCGGGAGCTCGCTGACAAATGCCTTCGCCGCCTCCTGCGCGGCCTCGATCCGGGTCGGCGCCACGTCGTCGGCCTGCATCGACAGCGACACGTCGATCGCCAGCATCACGGTGGCCCGCTCCAGCGGCTCCTCCTCGTCGACCGACGGGCGGGCGGTGGAGAACGCCAGCGCGGCCAGCATCAGCAGGAACGCGCCGGCCGACACGTGCCGGCGCCAGCCCAGCCCCTTCGGCGCGAGGGTGCGCAGCAGGTCGACGTTGGTGAAGCGCATCGCGTACGACCGCTTGTGGAGCTGCCGCCACACGTAGGCGCCGGCGACGACGAGAACGGGCAGCAGCGTGAGCAGCCACCACGGAGCCAGGAAGCGGATCATCGAGTGGTCCCCCGGGTGCGTGCGTGTCGTTGGGCGGCCACGAAGCGGACGATGTCCAGCAGCCAGTCGGTGTCGGTGCGCAGCCTCAGGTGGGCGGCGCCGGCCGCGCGCAACGCCCGGGCGATCGCGGCCCGCTGCTCCCCCGCCGCGGCGGCATAGCGCGCCCGCAGATCGGCGTCGGCGGTCTGCACCTCGTGCAGGTCACCGGTCTCCGGGTCGGCGAGGGTGAGCACCCCCACGTCGGGCAGCTCCAGCTCACGCGGGTCGACCACCTCGATGGCGAGCACGTCGTGCCGCACGCCGAGCTTGCGCACCGGCCGCGACCAGCTCTCCACCGGGGCCAGGAAGTCCGAGACGATCACCGCGACGCCACGCCGCCGGGGCGGCCGGTTCAGCAGGTCGATCAACTCGCCGAGATCGGTGCGCCCCGGGCGGATCCGGGTGCGCGCGATGGCCCGGAGCAGGCCCTGCGCCTCCTTGCGACCCGGCCGGGCGGGCATCCGGACGACCGACGGCCCGGCCGCCTCCGACTCCGTCGCCCGTTTCTTGAAAAACCCGGAAGACCCCTTCTCCGGTACGGCGGAGCCGGTGCCCACGACGGCGCCGATCCGGTTGCCGCCGCGGGCGGTCAGGTGGGTGACCGCGGTCGCGGCGGCGATCACCAGGTCGCGCTTGAGCCACCGGGCCGTGCCGAAGTCCAGACTGGCCGACAGGTCGATCGCCATCCACGTCTCCAGCTCGCGGTCGGCGACCGTGCGCCGCACGTGCGGGAGGGTGGTGCGGGCGGTGACCGGCCAGTCCATCCGGCGCACGTCGTCGCCCGGGCGGTACTCGCGCGACTCGCCGGCCTCGGTGCCCGGGCCGGGCAGCAGACCCACGTAGTCGCCCTGGAGCAGGCCGTCCAGTTTCCGGGTGACCAGCAGCTGGAGCCGGGCGAGCACGGCCTCGGCCCGCGCCGCCTCGTCCAGCGGCGCCGGCGTGGTGCCGACGGGTTGACTCATGGGTGCGGCCAGGGGCCGTTCTGCGGGAACGCCGGCGCGCCGGCCGGGATGCCGCTGATCGGCTGGATCCCGTTCGGCGGAGCGCCGTTCGGCGCCGGCGGGTGCTGGCTGCCGTTCGGCGAGGTGCCCTGACGGGACGCGACCGAGGGCATCGGCACCATCTGCATGATCCGGGCGACGATGTGGTCGGCCGGGATGTCGTCGGCGAGCGCGTCGTAGCTGAGCACCAGGCGGTGGCGCAGGATGTCCGGCGCGACGTCCTGCAGGTCCTGCGGGAGCGCGTAGTCACGCCCGCGGAGCAGGGCCAGGGCCCGGGTGGCGCGGACGATGCCGAGCGAGGCGCGGGGACTCGCACCGTACTGAATGAGCTGGGCCACGTCCGGCATGCCGTGCTGGGCCGGCGCACGGGTCGCCAGCACCAGCCGGACCGTGTAGTCGACCAGCGCGTTGTGCACGAACACCTGGTCCGCCCGGCGCTGCAGGGCGAGCAGGTCGGCCGGGGTGAAGACCTGCTTGGCCTCCGGCGCGCTCACCCCCATCCGGTAGACGATCTCGCGCTCCTCGGCGTCGGTCGGGTAACCCACGATGATCTTCATGAGGAACCGGTCGCGCTGCGCCTCGGGGAGCGGGTAGACGCCCTCCTGCTCGATCGGGTTCTGCGTGGCCATGACCAGGAACGGGTCGGGCACGTCGTAGCTCTTGCCGCCGATCGACACCTGGTGCTCGGCCATCACCTCGAGCAGCGCCGACTGCACCTTGGCGGGCGCGCGGTTGATCTCGTCGGCGAGCAGGAAGTTCACGAACACCGGGCCGAGCTCGACGTCGAACTGCTCGTTGCTCTGCCGGTAGATCCGGG
>KL571439.1:3327-5117 GCA_000715855.1 Actinoplanes liguriensis | reverse complement strand
CGGGTGCCGACGATGTCCGCCGGGACCAGGTCGGGAGTGAACTGGACCCGGGAGAACGTGCCGCCGACCACCTTGGCCAGGGTCTCCACCGCGAGGGTCTTGGCCACGCCGGGCACACCCTCCAGCAGGCAGTGACCGCGGGCGAGCAGCGCCACGAACATCCGCTCGACCATCCGGTCCTGGCCGACGATGACCCGCTTGACCTCGAACATCGCCCGCTCTAGCTGCGACGCGTCGTGCGCCGGCGGGACCGGCACGGCCCCCTCGGGGCTGGTCTCGGTCTCGGGCGTGCCTGGCTGCGCCACCGGTCCTCCAGAACGGTCATGATCCGCCGGCTCGGATGCCGACGCTCAAGACTTACACGACAGACAACTACACACGGCTGAGAGGTTCCTAGGAGCATAGAAACCACTCGCGTCATCTGACCGTCATCATCATCCCGGTCCGCGAAGATCTCCGCAGCCCAGGGCACTATCGGCCGAACATGTTGATCTTTCTGCGCGATCCGCCGGAACGGGCACGCTCACCGGGTGGATACGTAAGTCTTTGAACCGTGTAGCATTTGCGGTGTCGCCGGGCGGCTTCCCCCGTGGCCGCCCGGCGCATAACTCCCTTTTATTTCTCCCTAGTCGTTTCCTTTATGTTGGTCGACATGGTTGAGGAACTTCCCCCGCAGTGCTCCGCCAAGGGTTGTCGCGCGGCCGCTGCCTGGCAATTGCTCTGGAACAATCCCAAGTTGCACACTCCGGAATACCGCAAGACGTGGCTGGCCTGCGACGATCATCGAATTACCCTGGGCGCCTTCCTGGAAGCGCGCTCCTTCCTCCGGGAAGTGACGCCTTTCGTGTCGTCGGACGGTGCTCCCGCCGCCTAGTCTCTAGTTGTGAGCGACCCTTCCGTGCCGACCGCCGTCGATGCCCTTCAGCCGTGGCCGGACACGGTGCAATGGCGTCCCGTGTCACCCAAGCTCATCACCGTGGATCTGATCGGGCTGGCCGTCTGGCAGGTGATCCTGGTCGCCGGGCTGGCCGTCGGCTGGCTGCTCGCCGGCGGCTGGGGCTGGCCCGCCGGGATCGCGGCCGTGCTGCTGCTCGGCGCCTGGCGCGCGACCGTCGCGGTCCGCGGCGTGCGCGCCTGGGGCTACGCGGAACGCGACAACGACCTGATGGTCCGGCACGGTCTCCTGATCCGGCGGCTGACCATCGTGCCGTACGCACGGATGCAGTACGTCGACGTCACCGCGGGCCCGATCGAGCGGGCGTTCGGGCTGGCCACCGTGCAGCTGCACACCGCCGCGGCGGCCAGTGACGCCCGGGTGCCCGGCCTGCCGCCCGAGGAGGCGGCCCGGCTGCGCGACCGGCTGACCGCCCTCGGCGAGGACCGGGCCGAGGGCCTGTGACCACCACGCAGACCCCCGAGCAGGCGCCCCGGCAGCGGCTGCACCCGCTCAGCCCGCTGCTGCACGGCGCCAAGACGCTCTCCGTGATCATCGTGGCGCTCTCCTGGCAGACGCTGAACCGGCTCGGGCTGATCCACTTCGCGGCCGTCGTCGGGGTCATTGCGGTCGGCGCGGTGATCTTCTCCGCGGTCGGGTGGTGGAACACCGGGTACCAGCTCGTCGCGCGGGAGCTGCGGATCTCCGACGGGCTGCTGTGGCGGCGCAACCGGGCCATCCCGCTCGACCGGTTGCAGTCGGTCGAGCTGCGACGGCCGCTGCTCGCCCAGCTCACCGGGCTCGCCGAGCTCCGGCTCGAGGTGGTCGGTGGAAGCAAGACCGAGGCGCCCCTGGC
>KL571439.1:0-3147 GCA_000715855.1 Actinoplanes liguriensis | reverse complement strand
CTCTCCGGCCGTACCCCCGAATCGGCGGCCTCGGCCACGGCGGAGCCGGCGGCCGGAGCGCCCGCCTCGACCTCGCTCTTCGCGGTCCGCAACCGGGACCTGCTGATCAGCCAGCTGCTCACCCCGCAGGCGTTCCTGCTGCCGGTCGGCGTGGCGTGGGTGATCACCCAGTTCGTGATGGAGGGGTCGTGGACCTTCATCGGGATCGCCAGCACCGTCACCGCGATGGCCGGCGTGCTGCTCCAGCCGATCCGGCGGGTGCTGCGGGACTGGAGCTTCCGGCTCGCGCGGGATCCGGGCGGGCGGCTGATGCTGCACTACGGGCTGACCGAGACGCGCAGCCAGGTGGTGCCGCTGCACCGGGTACAGGCGGTGCGGATCACCTGGCCGTTCCTGTGGCGGCTGAGCGGCTGGCTCTACCTGCAGCTCGACGTGGCGGGGTACGAAGCGCCCGACCGCGGCAACGACACCGGGTCGGACCGGCTGCTCCCCGTCGGCGACCAGCACGCGGCGCGGTTCCTGGTCGGCACCGTGCTGCCCGGCGTCGACCTGGCGACGCTGGCCACCACGCCGCCGCCGGCCCGCGTCCGGTGGCTGCACCCGATCGGCCTGCGGTTCATGGGCGTGGGCCTGCACCAGGACGTGCTGGTGACCAGGCAGGGGCGGCTGGCCCGGGAGATGACGCTGGTGCCCTACGCGCGGCTGCAGAGCGTGCGGGTCGTGCAGGGGCCGTTGCAGCGGCTGCTCGGGGTCGCGACGGTGTACGCGGACGCCGCGGGAGCGCGGTCCGGCGCGGCGCGGGACCGGGACCTGGCGGAGGCGTGGGCGCTGGCGGACGAGCTGGCGCGGCGGGCCCGGGAGGCCCGGCGGGCGGCGCCGTCGTCGCCGGGGCCCGCATACGCTCCCGTTCCGCCTGACGCCGCCTTCGCTCCGCCGCCGGCCGTCGGTCAATCCGCCGACGACACGTACTGGCAACGGCCGCCTCAGGCATAGGCTTCGGTGATGGAGCTTCCGGAGTTCGCTCCCGGCCTCGGCGCCCGGGTCGAGTTGACGGTCACCGATGCCGACACCGCGCAGTCCGTCGGCTCCGGCGACGTGCCGGTGCTGGCCACACCTCGGGTGCTCGCGCTCGCCGAAGCCGCCACGGTCGCCGCGACCGCACGGCAGATGCCCGGCGGCATCACCACCGTCGGGACCAGGGCCGAAGTGGAGCACCGCGCACCGAGCCCGGTCGGGCGGACAGTGGTCGCACAGGCCACGCTGGCCAAGGTCGACGGGCGGACGCTCTTCTTCGACGTGGTCGTGCGGGACGGGGAGAACGTCGTCGCCGAAGTCCGGGTCGAGCGGGTGCTGCTCGATCGCACCCGGTTCATCAACCGCGCTCTCGGCGGCTGACGCCCGCTCCCTCAGATCTCGCCCCAACGGGCCGTGACCTCGGCCGGCGTCGGCATGGCGGTCGCGCCGCCCTGACGCTCGCAGACCAGGCCGGCGACCGCCAGGGCGAACCGGACGTGGCGCTCCCAGTCCGCCAGACCGGCCGGGCGGCCGTCGGCGAGCAGGCGGCGGACCAGCGCGCCCATCACCGAGTCGCCGGCGCCGGTGGCGTCGATCGCGGCCACCGCGGGGGCCGGGAGCAGCGCCGCGCCGTCCGGAGCGGCCACGTAGGCGCCCTCGGCGCCGCAGGTCACCACGACCGCCCCGGCGCCCAGCGCGCGGATCCGGCCGGCGGCGGCCGCCGGATCGCTGTCGCCGTAGAGCAGCTTCGCGTCGGCGGAGCTGAGCTTGACCAGGTCCGCGGTGGCGAAGAACTCCTCGACCAGGTCGCGCAGGGCGGTCAGCGCGGCAGCGTCGGGGAGCAGCTTCGGACGGACGTTGGGGTCGAAGACGCGGATCCCGCCGAAACTCGCCCACGCCTCGCGCGCGGTGGCCCGGAACGGCTCACCCAACAGGCAGATCGAGCCGGTGTAGAGCACATCGGCGCCGTCCAGGGTGGGACGGTCGAGGTCGTCCGGGGTGAGCAGCGCGTACGACGGGGGCTCGCCGTAGAACGTGAACGCCGGCTCGGCCCCCTCGAACGTGGTGACCGCGAGCGTGGTCGGGACGTCGACGCGGCGGACGCCCTTCTCCCCCACACCGGCCGCGGTCAGGAACGCCGCGATCCGGTCACCGAGGACGTCGGTGCTCAGCGTCCCGCCGTACTCCACCCGGCCGCCGAGCCGGGCCACGCCGACGGCGACGTTGAGCGGCGCGCCACCGATCGCCTGGCGGTAGATCTGCTCGCCGCCCAGGTCGGCCTCGAGGAGATCGATCAGCGCCTCGCCCAGCACCACCGCGTAGCCCATGCCAGTCCTTCCGTCGCTCCGGGGCTCTCAGCCTCGCGCTCCGGGCCCGGGAAATCCAGCCTGAGGTTCCGTCACCGGATAAATCCGCTTTTGCGAGAATTAAGGGATGTCTGCCAACCGCATGGTCACGACTCTCACCGCGGCCTGCCTCTCCGCCGGCCTCGCCGCTCCGCCCGCGATCGCCGCCCCGCCCGCGATCGCCACCTCGCCTGCGATCACCGTTCTGCCCGCGACCGCCGCTCCCGGGCCCGGGCCGGCTGTCTTCCAGACCTGGCGGCCCGGGGCTCAGGCGATCACGTACGACGTCCGGGCCGTCCCGCCCGGCGCGACCGCTCGGGTCGAGTTCAGCTCGACCGGGCACAACCTGTGGGTCCGGCTCGAGGTGACCGGGCTGGTGCCGGGGCGGGCCTACGGGGCGCACATGCACGTCGCCGAGTGCGGGCGGGACCCGAAGGAGGCCGGGCCGCACTACCAGCACCGGCACGATCCGGCGGCGACCAAGGAGAAGCCGTCGGCCGACCCGCGCTACGCGAACCCGGCGAACGAGATCTGGCTGGACTTCACCGCGGACGCGCGCGGGGCGGCGGTGGCGAGCCGGGAACAGCGCTGGATGTTCGCCGACGACCAGATGCCCAGGTCGCTGGTCCTGCACGCCGAGACCACCAAGACCGCACCGGGGGTGGCGGGGACGGCCGGCGCCCGTGTCGGTTGTCTCAAACTTCCCTTCGGGTACGGCCATGCGGGGTCTTCCCGGCCGCAACCACCCACGGAGATCGCCCTGTAGGGTCGAGCGCTCTGGGCGCGC
>KL571438.1:11298-14710 GCA_000715855.1 Actinoplanes liguriensis | reverse complement strand
CCGGCTCGGCGGACGTGCACGCCGCCAGCAGGGCGAAAGCCGTCAGGAGAACCGCGGATCGGCGCATCATTCGGAGCACCCCGTCGCCTCGTCGAGCAGCGTCTCGAGGATCTTGTAGGCGGGCGGCTCCACCACCACCGGCGGGTTGGGCCGGTCGGCGAGCGTCCTGCCCTGCGGCCGGAATCCGTATTCCGCCGCCAGATCCTTCAATGTCGGGTCGTCGCGCAGCAGCTCACCGACCTTGCGGCCGCCGTCGCTGAGCGGGACCAGCTCGTGCCAGGCGTACACCGTCGGGCTGGGGAAGAGCAGCACGTGCTGCCCGTCCCGCGGCACCCGCTGGCTGGACACCTTGTCGAGGAACTGCGACTCGTAGACCAGCGCGATCGGCGTGCGGGTCGGGCCACCGGTCAGGTACTCCTCGAAGAGCACCCCGCTGGTGTCCGGCTTGAGTCCCTGGTCGGCCATCAGCCGGCACATGTCCGGCAGCACCTTCTTGACCGCGGCCGCGGAGGCGACCGGCTTGTCGCCGTTGAGCACCGCCGACACGATCGACAGGAACATGATCGCCGAGTTCGAGTCGGCCGGGTCGGTGGTGCGCATCAGCACCACGTTGCCGTTCGGCGAGGACCCGTTGCCGGGAAGCTTCTTCCAGCTCGTGCCGGCCCGGTCCAGGGCGATCAGTCTGCTCACCGAGATCACGTCCTGCCCGCCGACGGTCTGCACGACCCCGGCTCTGCGCAGCACGGCCGCGGTGTCCTTGAAGGTCGCGACGCCCATCACCGACGAGAACGGCTTGAACGACTCCTTCACGTTCAGCGCTGCCTTGATCTTCTCGGCGGTGGGGGTGCTCGACGGGAACGCGAAGTCGTACCGTGCCGAGTCGCTCGCGAGCAGGTCGACCATCTCCCGCGAGCCGCTCGGGTCGATCCGCAGCCGCAGCCCGGCGCACTTGAGGACCTCGGCGACCCGCGGATCGCGCAGGAACGGCTCCTTCTCCGAGCCGACGATCCCGCGCACGTCGGTGACCTTGCCGGCGCACGCCGCCGCGTCCGCGCCGGTGCGTCCCTGACCGAGCTTCCAGCCGACGACCAGGATCAGGGCGACGCTGACCGCGACCGCCAGCACCCGCACGAACCCCTTCATGCGCCACCTTCCCTGTTGGGTGTGAATCCCCAGATCAGCCCGGCTCCGGCGACGCCCAGCGCGGGCACCACCCACCAGGCATCGAGCAGATCGGCGCCGATGAGCGCCCCGCCGGCGGCAGCGCCGATGGCGGCGCCGGCCAGAGGCAACCAGGACCAGGACCTTTTGCCCGTACGGGCGGTGGCCGGCGCCGGGTGCACAGCCAGGTAGGCGGCCTCCCCGAACTCGGTCGCGCTCGCGTACCGCTCGTCCGGATCCTTGGCCAGTCCTTTCGCGACGACCGCCCGGAGCGCCTCCGGAACCGACTCGGGCAGGTCCCTCGGCTCGTCGGTGAGGTGCGCGTGCAGGGGGAACGCCATGCCGGTCGGCCCGTAGGGCACCCGGCCGGTCAGGCACTCGTAGAGCACCACGGCAAGTGAATAGATGTCCGCACGATGATCCGCGCTTCCGCCGAGCAGTCGTTCCGGCGCGATGTAGGCGGGCGTCCCGACCAGCTGTCCCACCCGGGTGATGTTCGGGTCGTGCGGGTCGAGGCGGTGCGCGATGCCCCAGTCGATCAGGTACGCGTGGTCGGACCCGCTGCGGTGCCCGGCGTCGAGCAGGATGTTGGACGGCTTCACGTCCCGGTGCCGCAGGTTCTTGTCGTGCGCCGCGGCGAGGGCGTTCGCGATCTGCTGGATGATGTCGACCGCGCGCTCGGGCGTGAGCGGGGTGTTGCGGATCTCGGTGGCCAGGTTGCGGCCCCGGATCAGACGCATCGCGATGTACGGCGGTGGGCCGACGCTGAAGTCGTAGACGGCCACCACGTACGGATTCTCGATCTCGGCGGCCAGGCGCATCTCGCGGACGAAGCGTCCTTGCAGGTCAGGGTCGGCCAGCGCGGCGGAGGTCAGGATCTTCAGGGCGACGGTCCGCTGGGTGCGCGTGTCGACGGCCTCCCACACCTCACCCATGCCACCCTTCCCGAGCAGGGTGACTTTCTGGTACGGGCCGACCATGTCGGGCAAATTCCACTCCAGAGAGTAGGCAGGTAGGTGCGGGACGCCGTCATGGTAGGACCGCCGCGCCTCCTCACCAGGCCACGAACGTGTGAACAATCGGCGATCTTGACGCGTCCGGTGCTGTTCATCCCCCGTACGGAAATCGTTGATCTTGAATTTTTGATGTGCCGGTCCACTGCGGCGACCGTCCTGTAAAGAAAGGCAACAATCTTGCTCTCGCAGCACACTGGCCGGCGCCTGGCGATCGCGTCCGCGGTCGCGGTCGTTGCCGGCACGGCGATCGCCGTCACCACCAGCGCGTGGGCGGCGACCGGCGCCGCCGCCGACCACCTCCTGCTCTCCCAGGTGAAGGTCACCTCGGCGGCGACCGGGGTGACCCTGACCCGGGTGACCGGGACCGGCGTCGCGGACGGAACCGCGATCAACTTGCCGACCGCCGGCTCCGGCGCGAACAAGCCGTTCACGATCGAGGGCGACTCCGCCGCGGTCGGCGCGCCGGCCCGCTCGTCGGACGGCCGGTACGTCACGCTGGCCGGCTACTCCGCGGTGCCGGGTGCGACCTTCACGTCCGTCCCGCGGGTCGTCGCCCGGGTCGACGCGGCCGGCGTCGTGGACACCTCCACCACGCTCGGCACCTCGTTCACGCAGGAGAAGGTGCGCGGCGCGGTCACCGCCGACGGCACCCGCTTCTGGGTCACCGGCCACGGCGCCACCGCCGGCCCGAACGGCGGCCTGGTCCAGGCGACGCTCGGCGCGAGCACCGGAACCGTGCTGGCCGGCGGCACCGACGCGCTGAACAACACGCGGACCGTGCAGCTCGTCGACGGCAGCCTCTGGTTCGGCAGCGAGAAGGGGTCGGCCGGGCTCTACAAGTACACCGCGGGCGTCGTGACGCAGCCGATCGTGCTCGGGTCGGACGGCTCCGGGCCGATCTCGTTCGTGCTGCTCGACCGGGACGCGGCGGTCACCGGCGCGGACACGCTCTACGTGCTGCGTGAGAACGACGCGGTCTACAAGTACTCGTCGGACGGCACGACCTGGACCAGCCGCGGCAAGATCTCCAGCACCTCTGGCTGGACCGGGCTGACCGGCGTCGCCGACGGAACCTCGGCCCGCCTCTACGGCGTCAACGGCGACGGCTCGAAGAACACCCTCGTGCAGGTCACCGACGCGGCCAAGTCCACCGCAGCACCGTCGATCTCCGCGCGTACGACCATTGCCACCGCCCCCAGCGGTAGCGCGTTCCGCGGCGTGACGCTCGCGCCGAG
>KL571438.1:10656-11095 GCA_000715855.1 Actinoplanes liguriensis | reverse complement strand
CCCCTCGCCGTCGGCCAGCGCTTCCGCCGGCCCGTCGGCGAGCCCGTCGAGCAGCCCGTCGAGCAGCGCCTCGGCGAGCCCGAGCGTGACTCCCAGCGCGAGCCAGCCGACGTCCACGCCGACCATCGCGCTTGCCACGACGTACCTCTCCAGCGCCGTGGGCGGCATCGGCGACCCGGCCGTGACCGCGACCGTCGCGCAGAGCGGAGGCGACGCGAGCCTCCTGACCGTCACCGCGTCGGCCAGCTCGAAGACGTCGGTCGCGACCACCGCCGACGTCACGGTCAGCGGCGCCGGTGCCACGCGGCAGATCACCGTCGCCCCGCGCGCCCGGGGCTACACCGACCTGACCCTCAAGGTCACCGCGCCGAACGGCAAGTCCGCGACGACCACCCTGCACCTCGCCGCGTCGGCCGCCGTGCAGGAGGCGGCCGACACC
>KL571438.1:8004-10405 GCA_000715855.1 Actinoplanes liguriensis | reverse complement strand
CGCCGGCGACGGCTACCTGATCGCCGCCGACGACGAGACGAACGTGCTGCGCCTCTACCGCCGGGACGCCTCCGGAGCGCCCGTCCGCACCTGGGACTTCAGCAGCCAGGCGGGCGTCAGCATCGAGATGGACCTGGAGGTGGCGGCCCGCGCGGGCGACACGATCTACTGGGCCGGGTCGCAGGGCAACAGCAAGAGCGGTGAGCTGCGGCCGGACCGGACCGCGCTGTTCACCACGAGGATCACCGGGACCGGCGCCTCGACGCAGCTCACCTTCGGTGGGGTCTACCACGGGCTGCGCGACGACCTGATCGCGTGGGACCGGGCGAACGGAAGTAAATACGGGTTCGCGGACGGGGCGGCCGCGGGCAACATCCCGAAGCAGATCGACGGCTTCAACCTGGAGGGGCTGGAGCTCGCCCCGGGCAGCACCTCCACGGCGTACCTCGGATTCCGTGCCCCGCTCGTCCCGCCGTCGACCGGCGGCAAGGCGCTGATCGTCCCGGTGACCAACCTGGACAGGCTCACCGGCGGGACGAAGGCCACCTTCGGCACGCCGATCACGATGGACCTCGGCGGCCTGAGCATCCGTGACCTCCGCAAGAACGCGAACGACCAGTACCTGATCATCGCGGGCTCGTGGGCGGCGGACGACAACAGCGACCCGTACGCGCTCTACTCCTGGGACGGCGTCGCCGCGCACGCCCCGGTGCTGGTCCGGTCGCTGCCCACCGCCGACCCGGGCGGGTGGGAGGCGATCGTCGCGGTGCCCGACCTGACCGTGGCCGGCGCGCGGGCACAGCTGCTCACCGACGCGGGCGCCGCCGACCTCTACGGCGACGGCGCCGAGGCGAAGGACCTCTCCCACCCCGAGTGGAAGAAGTCCCGCGAGACCTGGTTCACGCTGAGCTGAAGGTGAACAGCGATTCTCGATCGGAATCGCCGTTCACCCGAGCGGATTCGGATCACTTACGTTCCGTAGGGTGATCCATATGGGGCCCACCTTGAGCACGGCGAAGACCCGGACGGCGATGCGCGACGCCGCCCGGGTCTCCGCACAGACCCTGCTGATCCTGCTGCTCACGTATGTGATCCTGAGACTCCTCGGGATCGCCTGGTCGGTGCTCTGGCCGCTGGTGGTGGCCCTGCTGCTGACCACGCTCACCTGGCCGCCGGTCCGCTTCCTGCGCCGTAAGGGCTGGCCTCCCGCACTCGCCGCGTCCCTGGTCACGCTGCTGTTCCTGGTGCTGATCGCGGGCATCGTCGTGCTGATCGCGGTGCCCGTCTCCGAACAGTCCGGCGCCCTCGGCCAGGGCGTGGTCGACGGCGTCCAGAAGGTTCGGGACTGGGCCTCCGGGCCGCCCCTGAACATCAGCGACGACCAGGTCAACAGCGGTCTGAACAGCGCCATCGACAAGCTGCAGGCCAGCGTCGGCGACATCGCGAACGCCACCCTGACCGGCGTCAGCACGATCGTCAACGGCCTGGTCACCACGATCCTCGCGCTGTTCCTGATGTTCTTCTTCCTCAAGGACGGCCCGCGCTTCCTGCCCTGGCTGAGCCGCCAGCTGCCTGGCCGGTTCGCCACCGACGTGCCGGAGATCGCCAGCCGCAGCTGGAACACGCTCGGCTCGTTCGTCCGCTCGCAGGCGTTCGTCGGCCTGCTCGACGCGGTCTTCATCGGGCTCGGCCTGTGGATCACCGGCGTCAAGCTGGTGCTGCCGCTCGCCGTGCTCACGTTCGTCACCGCGTTCATCCCGATCGTCGGCGCGGTCTTCGCCGGTCTCGTCGCGGTGCTGATCGCGCTGGTCTTCAGCGGCTGGGTGAAGGCGCTGATCGTGCTCGGCATCATCCTGCTGGTGCAGCAGCTGGAGGGGAACGTCTTCCAGCCGATGATCCAGAGCCGCGGTCTGGGCCTGCACGCCGCCGTGGTGCTGCTCGCGGTGACGCTCGGCGGCAACCTGGCCGGCATCGTCGGCAGCCTGCTGGCCGTGCCGGTCGCCGCGCTGATCGCGGTCATCTGGGGGTACCTGCGCGAGCAACTCAGCGTTCGCCCGGCTGAGCCGGTGCCCGAACCCGGCGTTCCGGAGTCGCCCGCTGGTTCGCCCGCCGGTTCGTCCGCTGGTTCGCCCGCCGGTTCATCCGCTGGTTCGTCCGCCGGTTCACCCGCCGGGGAGGCGGAGGCGCCGGCCTGACCGGTGGGATGTCATGCTGCGCCGATGAGGTTGTCGCAGCGTGCCCAGGCGGTCGAGCCGTTCCATGCCATGGCGTTCGGCCGCCGGGCGGGGGAGTTGGAGGCCGCCGGGCACCACATCGCCCGGCTCGGGCTGGGCGAGCCCGACTTCGGCGCGCCGCCCGCGGTCCGCGAGGCGATGCGCGAGCTCTGTCTCTTATACACATC
>KL571438.1:6841-7802 GCA_000715855.1 Actinoplanes liguriensis | reverse complement strand
CCTTCGGCCTGCCGGCGCTGCGCGAGGCGATCGCCGGCTTCTACCGCGACCGGCACGGCGTGACCGTCGACCCGGCGCGGATCGCGGTCACACCCGGGGCTTCCGGGGCGTTGCTGCTGGTCGCGGCCGCGACGACGGACCCCGGTGACGAGGTGATCGTGGCCGACCCGTCCTACCCCTGCAACCGGGCGCTGGTCGAGACGTTCGGCGGCACGGTCGTCACGGCGGCCACCACCCCGAAGTCCCGCTACCAGCTCGACACCGCGGCGGTCGAGCAGGTGTGGACCGGGCGCACCTCCGCGGTCATGGTCGCGAGCCCGTCCAATCCGACGGGCACCTCCGTCCCGTACGGCGAAATGGTCTCGGTCTGTGATCTTGCCCGTGCCCGGGGGGCCTGGCGGATCGTCGACGAGATCTACCTGGATCTTGCCGACCCGGCCGCGGACGGGACCCCGCCGCGCAGCGTCCTCGCCGCGGATCCGGGCGCGATCGTGATCAACAGCTTCTCCAAGTACTTCGGCATGACCGGCTGGCGCCTCGGCTGGTGCGTCCTGCCTCCGGAGCTGGTCCCGGCCGCCGAGCGACTGGCGATGAACTACTTCCTCTGCGCGTCCGCCCCGGCGCAGACGGCCGCCCTGGAATGCTTCACCCCGGCGTCGCTGGCCGTCTGCGAGGAGCGCCGCCGGGAACTTCTCGCCCGCCGCGCGATCGCCCTGGACGGGCTCGCCGAGATCGGGCTGCCCGTGCCGGTCCCGCCGGACGGCGCGTTCTACGTCTACTTCGACGTCGCGTCGACCGGGCTGGACGCCTGGGAGTTCTGCAGCCGGGCGCTGGAGGAGGCGTTCGTCTCGGTCACCCCGGGCCGCGACTTCGGGGTGGCCACGGCCGATACGCACGTCCGTCTCTCGTACGCGGCCTCCCGTGAAGCCCTCCGCGAGGGCCTGGACCTGTCTCTTATACA
>KL571438.1:5274-6717 GCA_000715855.1 Actinoplanes liguriensis | reverse complement strand
AGATGTGTATAAGAGACAGGTCGAAGCCCGTCTCGTTGACCCGGCGGAACCGCCCCGCTCGCTCGCGGAAGGATCAGCGGGACCGCGTGATGATCTCCGCGGCACGTTCGGCGATCGCGTACACGGTCGCGTTGGTGTTGTTCGACGGGATCGCCGGAATCAGCGAGGCGTCGGCGACGCGCAGGCCCAGCAGGCCGTGGACGCGCAACTCGGAGTCGACGACCGAGGCCTCGTCCTCACCCATCGCGCACGTTCCCACCGGGTGGCAGTAGGAGATGAGGTGCTGCCGCGCGTACTCGGGCAGCGCCCGGTCGCCGGGCGCGACCTCCTCGGCGCCCCACGCGGCGAGGGCCGTGGAACGGCCGATCTCCCGCGCCACGCCGATGCCGTTCAGGACCGCCCGCATGTCGCGCTCGTCGGTGAAGTAGCCCGGATCGAGCACCGGGTGCGCCGTGGTGTCGCCCGAGGTGATGCGCATGCTCCCGCGGCTGAACGGCGTCATCGGCGCGATCCCGATGGTGAAGCCGTTCTCCAGCGGCGCCACCGGGTTCGGGAACGGGACGTCGATGAACAGGATCTGCAGGTCCGGCCCGTCGAGGCCGGCGTCGCTGCGGATCAGCCCCTGGATCTCGCCGTGCGGCCCGCGCGAGGGCGGCACCGGCCGGCTCGTGCGGTGCACCAGGAGCACCATCGGGTGGTCGTGGAGGTTGCGTCCCACGCCGGGCAGCTCGTGGACGACCTCGACACCCGCGTCGCCCAGCACGTCGCGCGGGCCGACGCCGGAGCACATCAGCAGCTGCGCCGAGCCGATCGTGCCCGCGCTGAGGACGACCTCGGCGGCGCGCACGGTCCCGGCGTCGTACTCGACACCCACGCAGCGGTCGCCCTCGAAGACGAGCCGGCGCACGGTCGTGCCGGTGACGACGGTCAGGTTCGGGCGGTCCAGGACCGGGGTGAGGTAGGCGTCGGCGGCGCTCTGCCGGCGGTCGTCCACGATGTTCAGGTCGACGGGCGCGAAGCCTTCCTCCAGGCCGCCGCTGATGTCGTGCGCCCGCCGCTGACCGATCTCGATCGCCCCGTCGAGGGCGGCGAGCAGGGTCTCGTTCGGCGATGACATCGGCCCGACGGTGAGCGGGCCGGCGGTGCCCCGGCCGGGCGCCCCGGGCGGGCTGGAGGCGGTGTCGACCCGCGCCGTCGCCTCCGGGGCCGGTGTGCCGCCGCCCACCATCTTCCGGATCTTCGGGGACAAGGACGGGCTGCTCGAAGCGGTCGGCGAGCACGGCTTCGCCCGCTATCTGGAGCAGAAGGCGACCCTGGTCGACGGGGGCGACCCGGTCGTCGCGCTCAGCGACGCGGGGGACCTGCACGTGGAGTTCGGGCCGGCCCATCCGGCGTACTACACGCTGGTCTACGGGCGGGTGCGGTTCTGTCTCTTATACACAT
>KL571438.1:0-5068 GCA_000715855.1 Actinoplanes liguriensis | reverse complement strand
GCCGAGGGCCTGCGGCACATGGTCACCCGGGCGGCGGCGGCCGGGCGGCTGCGGATGAGCGTGGAGCGCGCCGCGGAGCTCATGCACAGCGCCGGGGTCGGCACCACTCTCACGCTGATCAGCGAACCCGCCGCCGAGCGCGACCGGGCGGTGGCCGACGCCGCCCGCGACATGGTCCTGCGGACGCTGACCACGGACGCCGCCGAGGCCCCCGCCGGCGGCGCGGCTGTCAGCGCCATGGCGCTGCGCGCGACGCTCGAACAGGATGAGAGCGCCCCGCTCAGCCCCGGCGAGCGGACCCTGCTGCTGGAGTGGCTCAACCGCCTGGCCGATCACTCGCCGGGCTGAGGCTCCGCGTGGCGGTCCCCGGGCAGTGCCGAGATCTCCGCGGCGTCGTCGGGCCGGCTGAACCGGCCGGGATGGACGGGAACGCGATGACCCTGGGCGTGGGCGGCGCCGTTCGTCTGCGCCGCGCCTGATCGCCACGAGGCCCGGCGGTCGACCGCCGGGCCTCGTCCGCGAACCGCGATTTACTTCAGGTAGGTCGTGTCCGAGCCGACCTTGCCCGGGGCGGGGTTCCCGGTCTGGTCGAGGACGTAGACCCGCAGGTTGCCCTTGGCGCTCAGCGAGACCGTCAGCGAACCGCCGGTGACGACCTGCTTGGCGCCGGTGACCGCGTCGACGTAGGTGCCGTTCGGGATGCCGGTGAAGGTCGCCCCGCCGGAGACCGTGATCAGCGCGAAGCTGTCCACGCTCCCGGAGGTGTAGCGGCGCTTGTAGGCCATGCTCCCGGAGACGCCGTCGGTCGAGTACTGGCCCATCTGCAGGGCGGGCACCGCGCGGCGGATCTGGTTGAGGCGCTGCAGGTGCTTGACCAGCGGCTGGGACAGTGTGGTCGCCACGTTGCCGGACGCCGACGAGACCACCCCGAAGTCGCCGGCGGTGACCGTGCCGCTGATCTTGTCGCCGTAGTACGCGCGGCCGGTCGTCGCGAGCGGGCACGTCGGCCCGCAGTCGATCTGCTTGCCGGCCTGGAACTCGATCTCCGACCCGTAGTACAGCGTCGGGATCCCGCGGAACGTCCACATCAGCGACATGTTCTCGGCCCACGCGTCGGTGCCGCCGGAATACCGCGTCGAGGACTTGTTCGGCCCGTAGTCGTGGGAGTCCACGTACACCGTGTTGTACGTGGCGTCGTTGACCGAGTCGTCCGAGTCCTTGCCGTTGTTGAACGCGTTCTGCGCGTCACTGAAGTTCATGTGCATGCGCATGTCGATGATGTTCATGCCGGAGAACTGGCTGTGGTCCGGCGCGTGGTAGGTGTTGCCGTTCAGGAACGCGTTCGTGCTGGTCGGCTGATTGCCCGTACCCAAATTGTTTTCGTAGTCGAATTGCTCGAGAGCCGCGGCGACGTCGTCGTCCGAGTAGGTCTTGCGTTCTTTCCAGGTGTAGAACTGGGCCGAGTGGTTGACCGATCCGCGGTTCCACTTGTCGTTGACGAACGCGGCGACCTCGCCGAAGACGTAGAAGTCGTCGGCCTTCGCCGCGCCGTACTTCTGCACCAGGTGATCGTGCAGCGCCGGCAGGAACCGGCGATTCCAGGTGACGCGGGGAATGTGCACCGCGGTGTCGATGCGGAACCCGTCCACACCCATGTCGATATATTTGTTGTACGCGTCGATCAGGTATTTCTGCACCGTGGCGTTCTCGGTGTTGAAGTCCGCGAGGTCCTCGTGCAGCCAGCAGGACCGTGAGTCCTCGCCCTCCCAGTTCCCGATCCAGCACTGGTGATAGAGGGCCGACGGGAACATCGACGCGGTCGGCGACGGCCACTGGCAGTTGTAGAGCGTGTACCCCTCCTTGCTCTTCGCTCCGGTCGGGGTCCCGTAGTTCGGGCAGGTGCTCGCGGTCGTCGCCGTGCTGCTCCACAGGTCGCCGTTGTACGGGTATCCGGCGCTGTTCTCCGCCAGCGGGTCGTACTCCTTGCCGGCCACCTTCTCCTGGTAGTACCAGCTCCACTGGCTGTCCCGGACGCCGTACACGGTCGGGGTGTAGAGCCCGTTGGCGCCCCACCGCGAGCTGTGGTTGTAGACCACGTCCTGGTAGATCTTCAGGCCCTTGGCGTGCGCCGCGTCGATCAGATTCTGGTAGGACGCGCCGGTCGACTCCAGTCGCGGGTCGACCCGGTAGAAGTCCCAGCCGTGGTAACCGTGGTAGTCGTAATCCGAACGGTTCATCACCACCGGCGTGATCCAGAGGGCCGAGAAGCCGAGCGCCTTGATGTAGTCGAGCTTGTCGACGAGGCCCTTGAAGTCGCCACGGAACATCGGGTCGGCGTTCGCCGCGTTCCCGGACGCCACGTTCTGGCTCCCACCGCGGTCGTTGCCGGTGTCACCGTCGTAGAAGCGTGCGGTCAGCACGAAGTAGATGCTGTCCTTGCGCGGGTCCCCGCCGAGCATCTCGCCCTGCGTGACCGGCGCGGCCTCACCGGTGGTCACCGTCGCCGGCGCGCTCGCCGCCGAGACGTTGCCCGCGGCATCAAGAGCTTTCACGGTGTACGTGTACGAGGTCTTCGCCGTGAGCCCGCGGTCGGCATACGCGTTCGTCGAGCTGGACAGCGTCGTCGCGCCCCGGCTGACCTGGTACCCGACCACGCCCACGTCGTCGGCCGAGGCGGTCCAGGCGAGCGTGACCGTGGTGTTCACGGCGGTCGCGGTGAGACCGGCAGGGGCGCTCGGCGCGGTGGTGTCGGCGGGCGCGGTGACGCACGGGCCGGTGGCGTTCGCGGTGACGACACCGGCATTGACCGTGCTCACCCCCGTACCCAGGGAATAGTTCTTGCCCGCGTTGTTGTCCCACGTTCCGGAGCCGTTGTTGAAGACGACCTGCATTCCGGCGGCGGTGCCGAGGTCGACGCTCTTCTGGTACCAGCCGCTGCAAGAGCTTGCGGTCATCGCCACGCCCGGCGCCGTGGTCCACGAGCCGCCGGTCGGCGCGTAGTGGATGTTGACGGTGGTCCAGGACGTGGCCGGTCTGTAGTAGACGGTCACCGAGTTGGCCGCGCGCGCTGCCGGTGCGTCCAGCACCAACAGGGGGAGCACGCAGAGCGCGGCCAGCACTCTTCGGAGGAATCTGGGCACGGCGAAGCCTCCAGGGGCAAGGGGGACGGCGCTGGAGCAGGAGCGTGACAGGCCGGAAATCCGGCGTTCATGTGTGAACGGAAGGTAGCAAGTTCTTGCATGTCTTGAAAGAGCTTCCCGTCAATATGCAAAGAGATGCAGGCGAATGGCTCCGTCGGCGGCCGGGAACCCGCGGGGGGCTGCGCGTCCACAGTGGTCGGCGTAGCGTCGGCCGCCATGAGCGACTTTCACACCGAAAAACGTCTCTCGGGGCTGCTCGCGGCCGGCGCCACCGCGCTGATCGTGGTGGCCGGCCTGAGCGCTCCCGCCTATGCCGGCACCCACCATGCGAGCCCAGGCGCCGCCGGTCTCGGTGACCGGCTGTACCCGCTGCTCGGCAACGGCGGATACGACGTGCAGGACTACGACCTCAAGATCCGTTACCCGGAGAAGGACCCGAAGCAGACGGTCACCGGCGACGTGACGATCACCGCGGTCGCCACGCAGAACCTGTCCCGCTTCGACCTCGACTTCGGCGGCCCGTCCGTCGGCAAGGTGTCGGTGAACGGCCGCCCGGCCACGTTCAGCCGCTCCGGCGACGAGCTGGTCGTCACGCCCAGCCGCTACCTGGCGAAGGGCAAGCGCTTCCGGGTCACGGTCAGCGGTTTCACCGCGACGCCGATCCCTGCGAACGCGGATTCACCCGCCGGCTTCGTGACCACCGTGGACGGCACGATCATGGCCGGCCAGCCGAACCAGTCGCACCAGCTGTTCCCGAGCAACGACCACCCGCGGGACATGGCGACCTACACGATCTCGATGACCCGCCCGGCCGGCTGGACCGCGGTCGCGAACGGCGTGCACATCGGCGACCGGTCCCGCGGCGGCGCGGTGACCTCGGTCTACCGCGAGTCGAAGCCGATGGCCAGCGAGCTGATCCAGCTCGCCGTCGGTGACTTCACGGTCCAGCGCCGGCCCTCGGTCGGTGGCGTCCCGATCCGCGACGTGGTGCCCACCCGGCTCGCCGCGGACCTGCTGCCCAAGGCCGATGTCGAGCGGTCCCAGCTGGCCTGGATGGTGAGCAAGGTCGGGAAGTACCCGTTTGAGAACTACGGTTCACTTGTCATCGACACCGATCTGGGCTTCGCCCTCGAGACCCAGACCATTTCCCTGTACGACACGGGCCTGTTCGCCGCGCCGAAGTTCATCCTCGACCCGATCATGGCGCACGAGCTGGCCCACATGTGGTTCGGCGACAGCGTGGCGCCGAACCAGTGGAGCGACGTCTGGCAGAGCGAGGGCCACGCCACCTGGTACGAGCTGGCGTACGCCGACGAGCACGGCCAGTTCCAGGACTACACCGGCGCGACGGACCTGGAGTCGTACTTCAAGGCGGTCTACGCCAAGGGTGATCTGTACCGGACGAAGTACGGCCCGGTCGCGCACCCGCTGAAGAGCGACTCGATCTGGGACGTCTTCAACGCCAACGTGTACGACGGCGGCGCGCTCGTCCTCTACGCCCTGCGGCAGAAGATCGGCGCCAAGGCGTTCGACGCGGTGGAGCGGGCCTGGGTCGCGCAGAACCGCGGGCGGACCGCCTCGACGCAGGACTTCATCGCACTAGCCTCGAAGGTCTCCCACCAGAACCTGCGTGGCTTCCTGAACGACTGGCTCTACGGCACCACGACGCCGCCCATGCCGGGCCACCCGGACTGGACCGTCAAGGCGCCCACGGCGGCCGCGGCGAAGGCGCTGAGCACTCCGGCACGCGCCTTCCCGCGCCGCTGAGGCCGGAAGGCCGTACCACCTAACCGACCATCTGCTCGGCGAAGGCCACCAGCCGCTGCGCCATGGCGTCGTCGGTGACCAGGAACTGCAGACCGAGCTCCTGCTGCCCGGGTGATTCGACCACGTTGACCACCCGGGCATGCACGGTCATCGACCCTTCC
>KL571437.1:8105-13179 GCA_000715855.1 Actinoplanes liguriensis | reverse complement strand
AAGAGACAGGCATGGAAGCGGGGCTGGGCCGCGGCGGCATCGACGCCGGGCTCGGGCGCGGCGGCATGCCGGGCTGGTTGGGACGCGGCATCGAAGCCGGCGACGGACGACCTGCGCCACCACCGGAGACACCGAACGGGTTGTTACCCGGACCACGCGCGGGCGGACGCGGAGCGCCACCGGCGGGACCCGGACGGGGACCACCGGGGCCACCCTGGCCACCACCGGCGCGGCCGGCGGCCGGGGAACCCGGACGCGGAGCCATGCCACCGGGACCACGCGTGGCGGGACGCGGACCACCCTCGGCCGGAGCCGGCGGAGCCTGCGGGTTGTTCCGGCGCTCGGTCTCACGACGCTCGGCATCCCGGGTGCGGGCTGCCTGTGCGGCCTGAGCCGCCTTGACGGAGGCCTCCTGCTCGGCCTTCAGCGCCGAGGCGCGCGCCTCAGCGGCCGCCACCTCGATGTCGTGCGCGCTGGCCGGCTTGCTGACCGGGCCGGGCCGCGGGCCCGGACGGCCGGGAGCCGGCGAGTTCGGCCTGGCGGCCGGACCCGGCGACGGGGCCGGAGAGGTCGGAGCGTTGCTGGATGTGCCGGGGCCGGGCGGCGGTCCGGGACGGCGTGGCGGCTGAGGCCGCACGCTCGGCGGACCGGGCCGGGGGGACCCGGACGGGGAGGCGACGCCACCGGACGAAGCGGGACTGGGCGTGGACGGCGCGGCCGGAGCCGAAGGAGCCGCCGGAACGCTGCCGCCCGCCTCGAGGGCGCCACGGAGCCGCCGGGCCACCGGGGCCTCGACGGTGCTGGATGCGGACTTAACGAACTCGCCCATGTCTTTCAATGTGGCGAGCACGGTCTTGCTGTCGACCCCGAGCTCTTTGGCGAGCTCGTGAACGCGGGCCTTGCCTGGCACTGCACTCCTCATCTCGAGGTCGTGCGAGCAGTACCCGCATCGACCTCACTCGTGCACTAGAAGCCTGGTCATTTCAGGGACTTCATCGAGTGCTCATCTGGGTCGTCCTACCTTGCTGGGTCGTGACGGGGCGAAGACGCCTCGCCATCAGTGGTTCCGGACGGCACGGAGACCGTTCGGATGTGCTCGGCAAGCAGTCCGGCGTCAGCAACACCGGTGAGACGCAACGCACGCCCGAAAGCGCGACGTCGCTCCGCCTGCCCGAAGCAGGCCGGATCGGGATGCAGATGTGCTCCCCGGCCCGGCAGTCGGCGGCTTGGATCGGGCAGAAGCCGGAGGTCTTTCCCGGATCCGGCCGCGACGAACCGCAGCAATGATGCGGCCGGCGCGCGTTTGCGGCAGCCGACGCAGGTTCGCGTCGGGCCGACCGAGGACAAGTCTACCCCTCGATCGCGGCGACCGCGTATCCGGTCAGTTCCCCGCCTCGGCCGCATCACGGTCCGCGACTGGAGCGGGTTCATTGTCCGGACGGATGTCGATGCGCCATCCGGTGAGACGGGCAGCGAGACGGGCGTTCTGCCCCTCCCGGCCGATCGCCAGGGACAACTGGAAATCCGGCACAGTGACCCTGGCCGTCCGGGTAGCGGCGTCCACGACCTCGACGCGCAGCGCCTTGGCCGGGGACAACGCGTTCCCCACGAACTGGGCCGGGTCGTCCGACCAGTCGATGATGTCGATCTTCTCACCGTGCAGCTCGCTCATCACCGCGCGAACCCGCTGGCCCATCGGGCCGATGCAGGCGCCCTTGGCGTTCACGCCCTGCACGGTGGACCGGACGGCGATCTTCGTACGGTGACCGGACTCACGCGCGATCGCGGCGATCTCCACCGTCCCGTCGGCGATCTCCGGCACCTCGAGGGCGAAAAGCTTCTTCACCAGAGCCGGGTGCGAGCGGGACAGGGTGATCTGCGGGCCGCGGAAGCCCTTGGCCACGTGCACCACGATGCAGCGCAGGCGCGAGCCGTGCTCGTAGGACTCCCCCGGGACCTGCTCGGACTGCGGCAGCACCGCCTCGAGCTTGCCCAGGTCGACGATCACGATGCCCTTCTCGGCACGGGCGGCGTCGGCCTGCACCACGCCGGTGATCAGGTCACCGTCGCGGCCCGCATACTCCCCGAAGTGCTGCTCGTCGGTCGCCTCCCGGAGCCGCTGCAGGATGACCTGCTTGGCGGTCATCGCGGCGATCCGCCCGAAGTCGTGCGGGGTGTCGTCCCACTCGCGGACGACGGTGCCGTCCGCGTCCAGCTCCTGCGCCAGCACCGAGGCGACGCCGGACTTGCGGTCGATCTCCACCCGGGCGTGACCTTCCGCGCCGTCGGTGTGCCGGTACGCCGTCAGCAGCGCGGTCTCGATCGCCGCGATGATCGTCTCGAACGGGATCTCCCGCTCGCGCTCCAGGGCGCGCAGCGCCGCGAGGTCGATGTTCACTCCTCGCCCTCCCCTTCGTCTTCGTCTTCTTCGTCGGCTTCGTCTTCGTCGCCGAACTCGGCTTCGTCCATGCGCTTGAACTCGATCTGGACCCGCCCCGGGCCCAGCTCCGTCCAGGCCAGCTCGCGCTCGGCGCCGGCCACGTCCAGCTTCACGCCGTGCTCATCGGTGCGCAGCACCCGGCCGGTCAGCCCGCTCACCGCGACCAGGCGGCCGATGTTGCGGCGCCAGTGCCGGGGCTCGGTCAGCGGCCGGTCCACCCCGGGCGAGCCGACCTCCAGTTGATACTCCCCCGCGAGGAGCTCGCCGCCGTGCTCATCCGCGGCATCCAGGGCCTCGGAGATCTCCCGGGAGACAACGGCCACGTCGTCCAGGCCGATGCCGCCGTCGGCGTCGATCATCACCCGCACCACGAACCGGCGACCGGCCCGGGTCAGGGACAGCTCCTCCAGGTCGTAACCGGCCTTGACGACCACCGGCTCGACCACCTCGCGCAACCGGGCGCGGGCCGCGGTCAGATCGATCCGCGGGGCGACGGGAGTGCTCCGGGTCTCCGGCTGGCCCCGCCGGCCACTCGGGCGACCACCGGGCCGGGCCCCGGCGCGACCACGCTGCGTCATCGGGCTCGACCTCTCCCTCAGTTATGTGCTGCAACGACGTCTCTTTTGTGCTGCAACGACTATATGCCGCCGGGCAGTCCGTGGCCCCGCGGCTGACGCAGAGCGTAACGCGCCAGCCCTTCGGGCGACGAAGCGCCGCACCAGAACCGCCTGATCCGCAGGTCAACGGCCCGGCACGTCATCCTCGGAGGGGATGGTGTTGACTGGCGCGGTGCGGATGAGCGATTCAGGACACACCCGCCGCCGGGTGCTGGGTGCGAGCGGCGCCCTGGCCGGCCTGGTCACACTGAGCGGCTGCGGGCTCTTCGGTGACGACGAGGAGCCCCCGAAGGGGCCGGACGCGCTGCAGCCGGTGCTCGACGAGGCGCTGGCGCTGGCTTCGGCGTACGACCGGGTGATCCTGGCCGACCAGTCGCTGAGCGAGCGGCTCACCCCGCTGAGCCAGGCACACCGGGCGCACGCGGCCGAGCTGGCCAGGGTGATCGGCACGACGCTCCCGAGCGGGGCGGCGTCCGCCGCGGCCGGCGGGGCGGACACCGTGGCGGGGCTGCGCACGGCCGAGCTGGCCGCGCAGAAGACCGCGGTCGCCGCGTGCAAGGCCGCCCCGGCCGGACGGGCCGCGCTGGTCGGGTCGATAGCGGCCGCCCGCGCCACCCACGCCGAGGCGCTGCGCTGATTTCCCGGGCGTGACTGCGCTAGTTTTCCGAACGTGAAAGAAGAACTGGCCTCGGCTCTGGCCGCCGAGGACGCGGCCATCTGGGCGTACGGGTTGATCGGCGTCCACCTGAAGGAGGGCTCCGAGCAGGATCAGGCGCGCGCCGCCGAGGACCTGCACCGGGTGCGCCGTGACGACCTGGTGGAGCAACTGGCCGGCCTGAAGGCAAGCACCGCGCCCACCCCGGCCGGCTACGAGCTGCCGTTCCCGGTGGAGGACCGGGCCACCGCGCTGAAGCTGGCCGTCCAGATCGAGGACGGGGTGGCCCAGGCCTGGCGGGTGGTGCTGCCGGTCACCGAGAGCACCCAGCGGGTCGACGCGCTGTCGGCTTTGACCGACTCCGCAGTTCGCGCGACCAAGTGGCGCAAGCTCGCCCAGGTCACGCCGCTCACCCTGATCTTTCCGGGTCGCCCGACCGCCTGAGGACAGACAATAGGGTGGTGATCGAGGAGATCGACACCACCTCTCCCCGCGGCGCGCTCGCCGTCCGGCTGGCCGACGCCGTGCAGCGGAAATGGCCGTCCGAGGTGCAGGCGGTCGGGGTGCGTGGCTCGATCGCGCACGGCGACGACGCGGACACCAGCGACGTCAACCTGGTGGTGCTCACCTACCGCCCGCGGACAGGGCCTCGGCCGACCCTGCGCAAGGTCGAGGGCATCCCGGTCGAGCTGGAGGTGATGGCCGCCGAGGACGCGCTGGTCAAGGCCCGGCAGCTGACCCCGCGGTGGCCGCTGCTGGCCGATCGGTACATCACGACGTTCCCGCTGCACGACCCGAAGGACTGCTTCACCGAGCAGCGCGAGGCGCATCAGAACCTGCTCGGCGAGGCACGGCCGGCCGAGTTCACCCAGCTCGCCCGGCACAACTGGGCGACCGCGAACGGCGCCCGTCAGCGGGCGATCCGGCTCACCCAGTGGTATGACACGGATGCCGCGCTCGTGATGATCGCCGATGCCCGGGTCCACGCCGCGCTGGTCGCCGGGCTGCTCACGCGGACCTGGTTCCGCAACGCGGCGGACGCGGTGAAACGCACCGGGGTGGCCGCGGCGGACATGCAGGAGCTCGGCGCGATCCTGAACTACCAGGCCGAGGAGCTGGCCGCCCGTGGCCGCCCGGTCGACGGCACCGTCGGCGCCCTCTTCGACTGAGTCCGCTTCCGATCAAAACCATTCGCGCGTACGGCGTGAGCCCGGTCCCGTGGCACCCCCACCCGACCTCCACAGTGGGCCAGGCCCACGGCACGCCGCGCGCCGAAAACAGCCTACGCGAACTCCACACCGGGCCGAGCCCGCAGCGCGACGTGAGGTTCGGGCTGGTTCTGACCGTGGTTATTCGTGCCTC
>KL571437.1:0-7959 GCA_000715855.1 Actinoplanes liguriensis | reverse complement strand
TTCGTGCCTCATGACCACGGTCAGAACCAGCCCCCGAGCGGGAGCCGCGGCACGGCCCGGACCCGGAGTAAAGGTCGCGAGGGTGACCACCCGACACCGCCGGACGGTCGCCGGGCGGCCCGGACCACGGACCACCTCGCGTCACTGCCGACGGAACCGCTTACCTGCGGTTGTGGGAGCCGGACCCCCGTACCGTCGAAGGGTTCATGGAAGGGTCAAGATCTCGAAGCCGTCGTCGGTGACCACCAGCGTGTGCTCGAACTGCGCCGTCCACTTGCGGTCCTTGGTGACGACGGTCCAGCCGTCCTTCCAGACGTCGTATTCGTGGGTGCCGAGCGTGATCATCGGCTCGATGGTGAACGTCATGCCCGGCTCCATGACGGTGTCCAGCCGCGGGTTGTCGTAGTGCGGCACGTAGAGGCCGGAGTGGAACGTCTCGCCGATGCCGTGGCCGGTGAAGTCGCGGACGACGCCGTAGCCGAACCGGCGCGCGTAGGCCTCGATGACCCGCCCGATCGCGTTGATCGGGCGGCCGGGAGCGACCGCGCGGATGCCCCGCATCATCGCCTCGTGGGTGCGCTCGACGAGCAGCCGAGCTTCCTCGCTGACGTCGCCGACCAGGAACGTCGCGTCGGTGTCGCCGTGCACCCCGTCCAGGAAGGCGGTGACGTCGACGTTGATGATGTCGCCGTCCTCCAGCACCGTGGAATCCGGGATGCCGTGGCAGATCACCTCGTTGAGCGAGGTGCAGCAGGATTTCGGGAAGCCCTTGTAGCCCAGCGTGGACGGGTAGGCCCCGTGGTCGAGGATGAACTCGTGCACCACCCGGTCGATCTCGTCGGTGGTCACGCCCGGCTTGCAGTGCTCACCGGCGAGCTGGGTGGCCTGGGCCGCGATCCGCCCGGCGACCCGCATCCTCTCGATGATCTCCGGCGTCTGGACGTGGGAGCCGCGCCACTCCCTGGGGCGCTTCTTGCCCACATACTCAGGGCGGACGATGCCGGCCGGGACCGATCGCCAGGGCGACTGCTTACCCGGCACGAGAGGCGCACGTACGGTCATGGACACAGCTTATCCGCCGCATGACGGCACGATCGGGCCTGTCCTTGCCGCTCCTGGGGCGCTGTGAAATCGTATGTTGGTGGATCAAGTGGGCCAGGACCCGACTTTCACGGCGACCGGTGCGGTCTCCGGTGACCGGGTCACCGTGACGGTGACCGGCGAGGTGGACATGTCCACGGCTCCCGCCCTCTTCCAGGCCGCCACCCCGGAGCGGATCACCGGCGCGACCATCGACCTGCGCGCGGTGACGTTCTTCGACTCGGCCGCGATCCACACGCTGATCCGGCTCGCCGAGCACTACCCGGGCACGCTCGAGGTGCTCCCGTCCGAGCGGGTCCGCCGGGTGCTCGACATCTCCGGCCTGGGCGGCCAGCCCTGGCTCAGGCCGGCGTAAGCGGCCGGCGCAGCGTCACCGCGGTGCCCTCCGGCAGGCGGTGCACGGAGAGCTCGGTCAGCGCGCCGATCAGCGCCAGCCCGCGGCCGCGGAAACCGGCGTCGCCCGCCGGCCGCCACCGCCCGGTGTCGCGGACGGTCACCACGATCGCGTCCGCCTGCATCGACGCCTCGACCGTGATCCACGGCTCGGCCGGCTCGATCGGGTGCTCGATCGCGTTCGCCGCCGCCTCGGACACCGCCACCGTCAGGTCGAACACGTCGGCCTCCGGGACGGCGTGCGCGGCCAGGAAATCCTCCAGGCGTTTGCGCAGCACGCTGAGCCGGGTCGGGTCGGCCGGCAGCCGGATGACGAACTCGCGCGGCTCGGTGACCTCCAGCGCGATCATCGCGATGTCGTCGCGCCGCACCTGCCGGGCCGCCTTCGCGAGCAGCCCGTCCAGCAACTCCTCGACGTGCCCGGTGAACGTCGCCGCGTCCTCGGTCAGCTCGGCCAGCCCCGCGTCGATGCCCTGCCGGCGGTCCTCGACCAGCCCGTCGGTGTAGAGCAGNGTCCTCGACCAGCCCGTCGGTGTAGAGCAGCAGCCGGTCACCGGGGGCGAGTTGCACCTGGTGGGTCGGGTAGGGCACGTCGCCGAGCGCGCCGATCGGCGGCCCGAGCGCCGTCCGGTACAGGAACGTGCCGGGCTCGCCGGGGGTGATCCGGATCGGCGACGGATGACCGGCCGAGGAGTACCGCATCACCCGCGTCTCCGGGTCGAGACGCAGGCAGAAGACCGTGGCGAACTGTCGCCGGCCGAGAGTGTCGACGAGACGGTTGAGACGGCTCAGGGCCGGACCGCAATCAAAACCTTCGAGGACGTACGCCCGTAGCGCGTTCCGCAGCTGGCCCATCGCGGCCGCCGCCTGCACGCCCTTGCCCACCACATCGCCGATGACCAGGTACAACTGGCCGTCGGGGGCGGCGATCACGTCGTACCAGTCGCCACCCACCCGGGCTTCGCTGCTGCCGGCGACGTACCGGCTGGCCACCACCGCGCCCGGCACCCGGGGCAGCGACTGCGGGAGCAGGCTGTGCTGCAGGGTCCGGGCGATCCGGTGCTCGGTCTCGTAGAGGCGCGCGTTGGCCAGCCGCAGCCCGATCAGCCGGGCGAGCTGGGTGAGCACGGTCGGCTCGACCGGCCCGCCCTCGCCGGCCCAGACCAGCAGCTCGCCGAGCGCGACCCCGGCGGTGTCCGGCAGCGGCAGCACCAGGTCGGGCCCGGCCTTCGCGTCGGCGCCGCCGTCCCGTTCGGCCCGGGCGTCCGGCGCGGTCAGCACCACCCGGCCGGCCGAGGTCATCGCCTGCACGTGCCGGGCCGCCACGTCGAGCACCTCGGCGGTGCCGGTCACCACGTTCAGCGCGACCGCGGCGTCGACCAGGCCACGCAGCCGGCTGACGGTCTCGCGGCGCAGCTGGCCGAGCTCCACATTGGCCCGCACGCGGGCGGTCAGCTCCCGCGTGGAGAACGGCTTGACCAGGTAGTCGTCGGCTCCGGCGGCCAGTCCCTCGACCGCCGACTCCTCACCGGCGCGGGCGGACAGCACCACGATCGGCACGTCCCGGGTGCGCCGGTCGGCGCGGAGCGCGGCGATCAGGCCGTACCCGTCCAGCCCGGGCATCATCACGTCGGTCAGCACCAGGTCGAACGAGCGCTCGCGGGCCAGCTCCAGCGCGGACACCCCGTCCGCGGCGGTGACCACGTCCCAGTACGGGCTGAGCAGCCGCGACACGTGCTCCCGCAGGTCGGCGTTGTCGTCGGCGAGCAGGGTATAAGAGACAGACCCAGAGCCGGGAGTCCACCCCGGGCGGCTCGTCGCTGATCCGGTCGGCCGGCAGGTGCGCGGTGCCGAACGGGACCCGGACCAGGAACTCGCTGCCCCCGCCCGGCTCGCTGTGCACGCTCACCGAGCCGCCGTGCAGCTCGGCCAGCTCGCGGACCAGCGCCAGCCCGATGCCGGTGCCCTCGTGGCTGCGCGACCACGCGCCGGTGACCCGGTGGAACCGGTCGAACAGCAGCGGCTGCTCAGCGGCCGGGATGCCCACCCCGGTGTCCCGCACGGCCAGCTCGGCCTGCTCCTCACCGGCTTCGGACCTGACCACCCGGACGCACACCTCGACCCGGCCCTCGCGGGTGAACTTCACCGCGTTCGAGAGCAGGTTGAAGACGATCTTCTCCCACAGTTCGTGGTCCACGTGTACCGGTACGGGCGCGGGCGGTGTCTCGATCACCAGATCCAGCCCGGCGCGTTCGGTGGCCGGGCGGAACGACGTCGCCAGGCGCGCGGTGTGCGCGGCCAGGTCGGTGGGCCGGTAGACCGCGCGCATCCGGCCGGACTCCAGCCGGGAGAAGTCCAGCACGGTGTTGACGAGCTTGAGCAGGCGCAGGCCGTTGCGGTGCACCGAAACCAGGCGTTCGTGTATGTCAGGGCCGGTGGACGGATCCTCCAGGAGGTCCTCCAGGGGACCGAGGATCAAGGTCAGGGGGGTACGGAACTCGTGGCTGACGTTCGAGAAGAAGGCGGTCTTCGCCCGGTCCAGCGCGGCCAGCTCGGCGGCCCGGCGACGCTCCTGCTCGTAGGCCCGCACGTTCGCCACCGCCCGGGCGATCTGCGCCGCCGCGAGCTCCAGGAAGTCCCGGTAGTCGTCGTCCAGGGCGAGGCGCGGGTTCACCTCGACCACCAGGGCGCCGACGGCGTCGATCGGCAGCGACAGCTCCCGCGCCGACAGCGGGCCGGAGTCGCCCTCCAGCACCAGCCGGGCCGACGGCACATCGGCCTGGTTCTCCGCCAGCACCGCGATCGCGTCGGCCGCCACCGCGGCCAGGTCGGGCGNAGGATCAAGGTCAGGGGGGTACGGAACTCGTGGCTGACGTTCGAGAAGAAGGCGGTCTTCGCCCGGTCCAGCGCGGCCAGCTCGGCGGCCCGGCGACGCTCCTGCTCGTAGGCCCGCACGTTCGCCACCGCCCGGGCGATCTGCGCCGCCGCGAGCTCCAGGAAGTCCCGGTAGTCGTCGTCCAGGGCGAGGCGCGGGTCACCTCGACCACCAGGGCGCCGACGGCGTCGATCGGCAGCGACAGCTCCCGCGCCGACAGCGGGCCGGGGTCGGCCAGGTCGGGCGCGTCCGCCAGCCGGCGGCCCAGCGCGGAGAGCGTCCGGGCACGCCGCTCGGCCAGAACCCGGCCGGTGGTCTCGGCGACGATGCACATGATCCCGCCGATCGACCCGTCCTCGGCACGGATCGGGTCGTAGGAGATGTCGAAGTACGTCTCCTCGATGAACCCGAACCGCTCGATCATGAAGAGATGGTCGTCGTCGTAGAACGCTTCGTCGCTCTCGTGCACCCGCCGGAAAAGGCCCTCGATCATGCTCCACGTCTCGGCCCACATCTCGTGGCCGGGACGACCGAGATGTGCCGGATGCTTGCCACCGGTGGTGGGCGCGTAGGCGTCGTTGTACAGGGTGGCGTACTCCGGGCCCCAGAAGATCACGATCTGCGCCCGCGACCGCAGCATGGTGACCACCGCATCGACCAGCTCCGGCGGCCACGCCGACGGGTCACCGGCCGGTGAGCCCGACCAGTCCAGGGCGGCCATCCGCCGGCCCATCTCGCCGCCACGCTCGAAGGCAATGCGCAGCCGCGCCGGCAGGGCGCCCATCGAAGCCTCCCGTGGGGGTCGGGTGACCGGTGAAGCCGGCTCGGTGGCACGTTAACACCGGCCCGCCCGTTCTACAGCGCGGCAGCGCCCTCACGGTTGAGGACCGCGGCCCGGTTCAGGGCGGCGAAGACCCGGAGGTCCGTCATCCGCTCCGGATGCCACTGCACGCCCATCGCGAACGTGCGCTCCGGATGCTCGAGGATCTCCACCACCCGATCGTCCGGGCACCAGCCGGTGGCCACGCACTCACCCGGGTCGGCGACCGATTGGTGATGGAACGAGTTGACCGTGGTCTGCCGGCCGAACAGCTCGCGCGCCCGGGAGCCCTCCTCGGTGATCACGCCGTGCCGCCCGTAGTCATCGGCGCCGGCCGCGAGCGGGTCGGTGCCGGCGTGCGCACGGTGCCGGTTGTGGTGGACCAGGTCGGGCACGTGCTGGTGCAGGGAGCCGCCGGTGGCCACCGCCATCACCTGGTGGCCCCGGCAGACGCCGAGCACCGGCAGATCCATGTCCAGCGCCGCGCGCATCAGCATCAGCTCGGACGCGTCCCGCACCTGGTCCACCTCGGTCTCCGGGTGCGGCTCGGCGCCGTAGTTGGCCGGGTCGACGTCGCCGCCGCCGGTGAAGACGATGCCGTCCAGGGACTCGAGGACGTCGGTTCCGGGGTCGTCGGGCGTGATCAGCACCGCCCGGCCACCGGTCGCGTGCACCGCCTTGACGTAGTTCATCGGCAGCATGCCGGCCATCATCTCGTTGCGGCCGAACAACACGTGCTGGGCGTACGAGGTGAGGCCGATCAGCGGTCTGCGCATGAGGGTGCGGTTCTCCTTCAGCTCCGTGCGGCCGCCGCCACCAGGGCGCCGAAGAGCCGTTTGTCCCGGCTCACCTCGGGGTGCCACTGCACGCCGAGCAGGAACCGCCGATCCGGGTCCTCGACCGCCTCGGGCAGGCCGTCCTCGGCCCGGCCGGTGACGGTCAATTTTCCAGGATCGGCGACGCCCTGGTGGTGGAAGCAGTTGATGGTCACGTCCGCACCCATCAGCCCGGCGATCCGGCTGCCAGGGGTGAAGACGGCTTCGTGCTCGCTGTACACCCCTGGGGCGACGCGGTGCCGCTCGTGCCCGAGCACGTCGGGCAGATGCTGGTGCAGGGTGCCGCCGTGCACGGCCACCAGCAGTTGCATGCCCCGGCACACGCCGAGCACCGGCATGTCCCGGTCGAGCGCCGCGTGCAACAGCGCGAGCTCGCCCGCGTCCCGTTCCGGGTGAATGACGGTGTGCGGGCCGGGCCGCTCGCCGTACAGCTCCGGCGAGATGTCCGGCCCGCCGGCGATCAGCAGGCCGTCCAGTGCCCGCAGCACGTCGGCGTCGAGGTCGTCGGGCGGCAGCAGCACCGCCCGGCCACCGGCCAGCGTGACCGCGGCGGTGTAGTCGTGCGGAATCAGGGCGGTCGGAAGATCGCGCCAGACGCCCCAGGATGCGGGCATCACATAGGTCGTTATCCCGATGATCGGACGCATCGCACCACCGTAGCCACCGCACACCGGTTTCCCACTCCGGACAGGCGCGCGGCGCCGGATCTCCGGCGCCGCGCGACGGGCCCATCTGTCCTATCCCCGACGGGCACCTGATCCCGCCTGAGCAGGGATTCGACCCCTGTTAGGAGATCCGTTCCCGGCCCGGGCGGAGGCTAAACGTTTACAGCGGCGTCACATACGCCCCGGTGATGCCACCGTCGACGACGAACTGCGAGGCGGTCATGAACGAGGCGTCGTCGCTCGCCAGGAACGCCACCGCGGCGGCGATCTCCTCGGGCTCGGCGAACCGGCCCATCGGCACGTGCACCAGCCGGCGGGCGGCCCGCTCCGGGTCCTTGGCGAACAGGTCCATCAGCAGCGGGGTGGCCACCGGACCGGGGCAGAGCGCGTTGATCCGGATGCCCTCGCGGGCGAACTGCACACCCAGCTCGCGGGTCATCGCCAGCACGCCACCCTTGCTCGCGGTGTACGCGATCTGCGAGGTCGCCGCCCCGAGCAGCGCCACGAACGAGGCGGTGTTGATGATCGAGCCCTTGCCCTGCCGCTGCATGTGCGGGATCGCGTACTTGCAGCAGAAGAAGACGCTCGTCGTGTTGACCTTGAGAACCCGCTCCCACGCGTCGATCCCGGTGACCAGGATCGAGTCGTCGTCGGGCGGCGAGATGCCGGCGTTGTTGAACGCGATGTCGATTTTTTGATGACGTTCCACCACGCCGTCAAAAAGCGCTTTGACCTGCTCCTCGTCACTGACGTCACAGGCTACGAACTCTCCGCCGACCTCCTCGGCGACCGCTTTGCCGGCTTCGGCGGAAATATCAACACAAACAACGAAAGCTCCCTCGGCGGCGAACCGCCGGGCGGTGGCCAGACCGATCCCGCTGCCGGCGCCGGTGATCACGGCGACCCGGTCCTGTAGACGCTCCACTATCAATCTCCCGTAGCCAGGAACACGTTTTTCACATCGGTGAACGACAGCAGCGCGTCCGGACCCAGCTCGCGGCCGAGGCCGGACTGCTTCATCCCGCCGAACGGGGTCCAGTACCGCACCGACGAGTTGCTGTTGACGCTGAGCGCGCCGGTCTCGACCGCGCGGGAGACGCGCAGGGCGCGGCCGACGTCCCGGGTCCAGATGGAGCCGGACAGCCCGTACTCCGTGTCGTTGGCCAGGCGGATCGCGTCGGCCTCGTCGCGGAACGGGAGGACGCTCACCACCGGGCCGAAGATCTCCTCGCGCCAATGGCGGTCGTTTGTGGACCCGGCCAGCAGGAC
>JNYN01003584.1 GCA_000715855.1 Actinoplanes liguriensis | reverse complement strand
AGGCCACGGCGCGGCACCGGGCGGTCATCGAACGCGCCAAGAACACCGTCATGACACGCTCCCAATGCAGTCCCGACGACGCGTTCGCCGCGCTGGCCCAGCAAGCACAAACCACCGGCCGTGCAGCGTACGAGGTTGCCGCTGCCCTTGACTACGATTTACCAGCCTGACGCCCCTCGCGGTCCTCCACCGCACTGGTGACCACCAACGTCCTCGCAACGACCCTGACCTGGACACTCGACCGGACCGCCGATGCCCTGCAACACGCCGTCCCATTCCCGTACCTAGGCGGGTCCCGCCGCCATCCGCCGCGCTCCACCGTCGGCTTGGACTGAGGAGGGGAATGAGACTCACTGACGTTTAGTGGCAACACCACTGACGTTGAGTGGCAGACCGACTGACGTACGGCGGCACACAGCGCTGACCCCCTGCTGGCAGTCAACAACATCCCACCACAGCAGACGTCGAGCCCTGCCTCGCAGAAGGATCACCCTGGACTGAGTAGGCTCCGTTCATGGCGCAGTCGACGGAGACATTCGAGTTCCTCGGGCCAGAATGGCTGGCCGCCGTGCAGCGCATCGCTGAGCGTTTGCTTGGCCAACTCGACGCGGCGGAGCTGAACTTCACCGTCAGCGAAGAGCTCACCAATCCGCCGGCCGGCCGCGCCCGAACCCCGACCGGAACGCTGGGCTGGTTCCTTCGCATCCGCGACGGCGCCATCGAGATCGGGGACCAGCCGCTGCAGGACGCGGACGTGCGCGTCGTCGCCGACTACAACACCCACCACGACCTCTCCCGTCGCATCTGGGCCGGCAACGCAGAAGCGATGGCCACCTCCAAGAGGATCAGGGAGCAAGCGGCCAAGGACGGACGCCTGCGAATTGAGGGCGGCCTCGCTCAGGCTCCACACGTCGCACGACAACTCATCGCAGCCCTGCACGATCCGGTCGCGGAGATCACCAGGTAGCCACCCACTGACAGATACGACGACGAGTCCGACCGGAAGCAACTTCAACGAGACAGAGCAGCAGATCGAATCGACTTCAGCGAGACTCGGCATGATCAGATGCAGGCCGAAGGCTGAGATCAGTGCGGTGGCCCAGGAGTAAGTGTGTCTTATTTGCCCGACTTTCCGGTACTGCTGAAGAACGACAGCCGTGTCGTTCGGGATGGTGCCGAGTACGTCATCGAAGACCGCTTGGTCGGCGTGGTGACGGCACCGAGCGGACAGATCGTCGGATGCGACCCGCTGACGGATGCCCGCGAGGTGTCGCCTTTCACCGTGACGGTGCCGCCGGGCCGGTATGAGTTGCGCGCGTGGATCGCGTCGATTCACCACGGCGTAAGCGGAACGGACATCCGCACTGTCGCGCTGCAGTTGGTTGTGAGAGAGCAGCCGACGATGCGGTGGGAGCTTGCTCTGACTGAGGGTCAAAATCTGTCTGAGCTGGGAACGGACGGGTTCTTCGGTTATCCCGTCGATGCGGGAGTTGGCACTCTGGCTGATCTGGTGGCCGTACGAGCACTAGCGGATTGGGACTTCGACCGCCTGGACGACGTGTATATCCCCGCTCAAGTCCCACCTGCTCCAGCAGCCATCGACGCGATCACCGATGAGGCCACTGAAGCGAATGTGATCACTGTCAGCTCCGGGTGGGGCGACGGGATCTATCCCACCTTCGTCGGACGTGCCGCCGACGGTCATGTCACCGCCTTCGTCACCGACTTCATGGTGATCCCGAAGTTGGCTGCGAAGGTGTGATCCGCTGCTCGCTGTCCCCGTGACCAGCCGAAACCGCATATCGGCAGCAAATTCTCGAACGCCGCCGCGGAGCACTGCGCCGCGGGGAGCCAGCACGCGGATCGCAGCACGAGAGTGCGTCGACTCTTCAAGCTCAGTCCCAGAAGTTGAACACCGTTTCGCCCACGGTTGCGGGCCGCCACGAATCAATCTGTCGCCGCTCCGCCTTTCCCAACGCAGCGGTGTCCACGGCACTGAGCGGCGAGTCGAGCACCTGACGACTCATCACGACGAAGCCGATCTCGGCGAAGGCGGCGGCCCAGGCCGGCGGGTCAGCCGGAACAGCACGGCGGTCGCTCTAACCCCAGTCGGTGCGGAGGCGGGCGTACATCTCCCTCAGCCGTCCGAAACCACCGGCGGCCGTGGGTTCCTCGACGATCTCCGCGGGCCGGGTCTGCGGCACGCGGGCCGCCCCGACCGCGGCCGCCGTCCATCGCAGGGGCAGGAACCGGCTCTGGGTCAGGTCGTAGAGCCGGACCGTGTCGTTGCGGCTGCCGACGGCGGCCAGTGCGGCGTCCGGCGAGAAGCTGATGAAGTGCGGCGATTTGCAGGGGTCGTACAGGGTGTGCAGAACGTCGCCGGTGTAGCCGTCGCGCAGGCGGGTCGTGCCGTTCTCGGCCAGGGCGGCGAGCAGCGAACCCGGGCCGGACAGGATCCGCGTCGCCGGCTCGGGGTCGGCGGGCAGGCGCAGCAGGACTTTACCGGTGGCGAGTTCGCAGACCCGGATCCGGCCGGAGGCGTCCAGGACCGCGATCGCGGTGCCCTCGTGCATGGGCACCACCTCGATCGGGTTGCCGTCGCCGGACAGTTCGGTCAGCTTCGAGCCGTCGGCCATCGAACGCAGCTCGATCCGGCCGTCCGGGCGGGCCGACGCCACCCAGCCGGAAGCGGAGTGGAAAGAGACCTGGCGTGGGCTCTGCAGGCCGGAGATGACCGCGCGCTGTTTGCCGCTCCGGACATCCCAGATGCGCATGGTGCGGTCCATGGCGGTGGTCAGCAGCCGGGTGCCGTCCGGGCTGAAGGACACCCGGAGCACATCCTTGGTGTGGCCGGTCAGGCTGCGGGTCTGCCGGTTGTCGTGCAGATTGCGCAGATGTACGACCGGCTCCTTCCCGACGGTCGCCAGCACCGGTTCGGTCGGATGGAAGGCGATCCAGCGGCACTGTGCGGTGATGGTGGTGCCCTTGCGGCCGTCGTGGATGTTCCACAACTGGATCGAACGGTCCCGCCCGGCGGTGGCGAGCATGGTTCCGGTCATGCCGAGCGCCCAGTGGGCGACGATGTCGCCGTGCCCGGCCAGGGTGTGCCGGAGGCGGCGGGTGCCGACGTCCCAGACGTTGATGACGCGGTCGCGGCCACTGGAGAGGAGGGTGGCACCGCCGTGGCAGAACATCAGCCTCGGCAGCGGGACGTATTTCGGCTTGGCGGCGGCCGGGGTCTTCTTCTTCGCGGGCGCCGGATTGACCGGGGCCTGCTTCACCGGTTTGGCCGGGCCTTGCTGCGCTGCGGCCGCCTTCGCCGCAGCCGGCTTTGTCTTCGCCGCGGCTTTGGGCGGCGCCTTCTCAGCGGGTTTCGTCGCCGCTTTCGGAACGTTGCGACGGTTGCGGGACAGGACAATACCCTCGGCGGTACCGGTCATCCGGTTCGCCGGCTCCGGGAGTCCCTTCGCGGACAGGGCGTGCCGCAGCTTGCGGTAGATGGTGTGAATGGTCAGCATCTCCGGGGCGTCGTGCACCCCCTCCCGCAGCAGCCGGATGAGCTCACCGGTGAACGCCGTGTAGGTCTGCCCCGGCGGAGCGAGTGCCCTGGCCGTCTCGGTCGTGGCCGTGAGCACATAGCTGCCGTCGACACAGACCGAGTCTGCCGCCGCCGACTGCCGCGACCCGCTCATCCCGTGCACCGCACGCCCACTGAAGCAGCAGTCCAGGATGACGATCCGCCGGTTCGCCGGACTGCTGTTGAGCAGCTGCCGCACGTGATCGAACGCGAGCGCGCTGACCGCCAGATCATCTCGATCGGTGTCGGTCATGCTGAGGTAGAGGTCGAGCCGGTTGTCGGTCTCCCCGTGTCCGGCGAAGTAGAGCACCAGCGTGTCGGTGGCCGCCGCCGAATGCTCCCGCAGCGCCCGGTAGACGCCGCGGGTCCCGAGTGGATCGAGGATCACCTCACACCGGTCGGCCCGTACGATCCCGAACTCCCGGTCGGTCAGCAACGACCTGAGTTGCTTGACGTTGTTCTTGATCGCGGGCAGGTCCGGCAGGTCCGCGGCGTCGTACCGGCTGGTCCCGACGATCACCACGTTCGACCGTTCCGGATCAGGCACCCCCACCGTTACCGCTCCGGCCGTCGAGCGGACCGTTTGCCCTTGTTCCCGCTGGCAAGCCGGGCCAGATCCGCCGCGATCGCCTGGGCGTCGTCCGCCCCACTCGCCTCGACCCGGTACCGCGTCCCGTCCACCGCCGTCACCTCGACCGTGACTCTACGTCGGCGCTGGCCGGCGAAGGTGACCAGCGACTGGGTCAGCACGGTCAGCACCCCGGAGGCCGCAGCGCCCGCCAGTTCGACCACGATATCCGTGGTGCCGCCCATCTCGCCCGGCGCGACGTTCCCCGCCTCCCTGCGAAGATGCCCCCGCAGGGTCCTCTCACCCGTCAGCCACCGGCTCAACGCCGCCGCCTCGCTATGATCACCGTCCACGGTGAGCCGCAGTTCCACGCGGCGGATGCTATTCACCCAGAGTGATCGAAAGCCATCCCGATCACCTTCCCGGAGTCCCACCTACGCCGTCCGTGTTCCTCCATTTGGTCAGACACCCTTCACTTCCGATGCCGACCGGGCCACCGGACTCGCCCGGCGCTGGGTGCCGGAGGTCCACCTGCCGGCGTCCGGTATGGGCGGTCTCGGTCAGGTGAGGTCGCGGCGCAGCGGGATCAGGATGGCAATCAGCGCGGCGGCCAGGGCATAGGCGGCCAGCACCAGCGTTCCGAGGGCTGGGGACAGCAGGTGCAGAGGCGTGCTGCCGAGTTCCTGTGACACCGCGTCGGTGAGGTAGGTGAAGTTGGTGAGGGCTGCGGTGGCGCCGCCGGGCAGGATCGGGTAGAGCTGGTTGACGCCGGGGATCAGCATCAGGACGGCTTCGCCCATGTAGAGGTAGCCGATCACGACGCCCAGGGCCAGGACCTGATTGCGCAGCAGCGCGCCCATGCCGATGCCGATCAACATGTAGACGAGCATGGCCAGGCCGATCCGGGTGAGCAGCGTGAGCACGGTACCGATCGGCAGG
>KL571436.1:13952-16740 GCA_000715855.1 Actinoplanes liguriensis | reverse complement strand
ATGTGTATAAGAGACAGGGTCAACCTGCTGGACGTGCCGGTGATCGTGCTCGGCGGGGCCTATGTTCCGCACTTCGCCCGGCTGCGCGACGGGATCGAGGCGGAGCTGCGACGGCGGGTGCTGACCTCGGGGCTCGCGCCGGTCACGCTGCGGGCGGCCGGCCTGGGCGTGGAGGCCGCGGTGCGCGGGGCTGCCGACGCGGTGATCCGCGAGGTCCGGGAGGATCCGGCCGGCTGGCTACGCCGTACGTCGTAATCGTGTTTTGACCCTAGGTTCTTGATCTTCATGGCCCAGAAAAAGGCGACCGCCGTCCCCGGGGGAACGGCGGCCGCGTGGGCTTGCGGAGGGGTTACTCGACGCCCGTCCGGGAACCGATCGCCTGGAGGAAGATGTCGGTGATCTTGGTCGGGTCCTTGGCGATGAACAAGCCACTGCCCTTGACCGTCTTCGAGATCGTCTGCAGCTCGCCGGTGTCGACCTCGTTACCGATACCGATCAGCACGAGCCGGACGAACTTCGTCGGGTCCTGCGCCGCCTTCAGCTTGGCGAGCAGCACGTCCTGCTTGAGACCGTCAGGGTTGTCGTTCTGACCGTCGGTGAACAGGATGACCGAGTTGACCTTGCCGGCCTTCCAGTTGGCCTTCGCCGAGTTGTAGGCGTCCAGCACCGTGTCGTAGAGACCGGTGTTGCCGTCCGGGTTCGGGTTGAGCTGCGGGATCGTCGCCGCGACGGCCTGCCGGCCGGTGGCGAGCGGCGTGATCTTGATGAGCTGCTTCCACGGCTTCGTGCCGTTCTCGTTCGTGGAGAACTTCCACACGCCGACCGCCCACTCGTCGCTGAACAGCGAGAGACCGGTCGCGGCCGCCTTCTGCGTGACGACGGCCCGGCTCAGATTGCCCGCCGTCGGCACCGGGTCGCCCATCGAGCCGGAAACGTCGAAGACCGCCAGCACCCGGCCCGCCTGGGTGGTCGCGTTCCAGGTGCCGACCACCTTGCTGACCGAGGCCGCGTCGACCCCGGCGGCAGCGGTGCCACCGGTGTTGTCGCCACCACCGGCCGCGGCGGTGATCGCCGGCGACGCCTGCGGGGCGCCGGCCGGGGCCACGAAGCCCGCGCCGTACGTCCCGTCCGGGGCACGCAGGCCCGCCGTGGCGAGCGCGTCCTTGAACGCGCTCGAGGTCAGCCGGGTGAGCAGACCCTTCGCGGCGTCGATCTTGTCACCGTCGACGACCTGCGGCAGCACCGTGAACGGGTAGTCCAGCGGAACGTTCGCGCCGCTCAGGTACACCGCGCTCAGCTCCACCGGTGGACGCTTCGCGTTGTACGAGATCACGTCCTCCTCGGAGAGGGGCGCGGCGCCCAGGCTCTCGGAGAGGGAGGCCGCGTCGGCCGACTTCGGGAACTGCTCGAGCAGCTCGTCCCGCAGCTCGGACCGGTTCTTCGAGAGGTACGTGAGGGCCTGGACCTGCTTGGTGACGCCGTCCTTGCCGGCGCCGACCGCCTGACCGATCGACATCAGCGCGATCAGGCCGGAAGCGTCCTTGCCCGGGTTGACGATGCCGAACTTCGGCGCGTCGGCCGAGCCGAGCTGCTGGCTCAGCAGGTTCGCCAGGGGGACCTTCTGCCCCTCCAGTTTCTGGAGCTTCGCGAGGGGCTGGGGCATCGCGACGACCAGCGGGCTCTGGGCCACCGAGGTGACCTTGTTGGGCTGGAAGCCGGAGGCCTCGTTGCGCAGGCGCAGCTGCCAGGTCGACGAGTCCGGGATCCAGACGTCGGGCACCTGAACCGTGCCGGAGGCCTGCCCGACGCCCGCCAGGCTGACGCCGTGGTCACGGGCGATCACGCTGGCGACCTCGCTCGGCGCGATGGGCGTCACCGCGACCGAGACACAGGTGCCGTTGACGTTCCCCCCGTCTTTCGACCAGGCGCTAGCGGCATCCGTCACAGCGGGTGCTATTTCTGGGGCGGCGGCGACGTTGAGCCGGACGGAGCCGGTGCACTTGGAATCAGCCATCTGGCTGTATCCAAACCACGTCCCCGCGACGACGACAACGACAGCCATCGATCCTCCGACGACCGTCGCGCCTTTTAAGTTGAAGTTTCTACGATGGCGGCCAGACACGCGCTCCATACTGCGCATCTCAGGACCTGAATGCCATATACGTTCGGTCGAAACTTACTCAGATTGGCGTTTGCCGATCTAGAAAACACCGAGAGTGACTGCTTGGTGTCGATCGGTATCAACTTCGGGCACCCGGTCGCCGGTTTTAGCGACAAACGTCGCGGATCTGCCCGGGTGCCCGATGTCGCCTATGGCCTGATCATCGGAGGGTGCCACCGGAGCAGACAGGTGGGGCTCGGCTCGGCGGTCGGCTCGCCTTGCGGAACGGGAATTCCGGTGTCCGGATCAACGCGGAAAACCGTCACGTTGTGTGAACGCTCATTGGCTACATAGAGGTGATCACCAATCAAGATCATGTGTCGTGGCCAAACGCCGCCGGTCGATGTCTCATCGACCACCGAAGCGCTCTCGCCGTCCCACCCGAAGGTGGTGACGGTGTCCGGCCCGCGGTTCGCCAGGTAGACGAAACGACCGTCCCGCCCGGCGGCCACCTCGGACGGGTAGACCGCCCCGGTGGCGCCGCTCGCCCCGGCCTCGCCGCGCAGCTCCAGGGTCGGGCCGCCGGCCGGCCGGTACCAGCTCAGCGACCCGCTCAACTCGCCGGCCAGGATCAGCGCGCCGTCCGCCGACCGGGTCAGGTGGCGCGGCCCGGTGCCGGGCTTCGCC
>KL571436.1:11837-13733 GCA_000715855.1 Actinoplanes liguriensis | reverse complement strand
ATGTGTATAAGAGACAGGGTCCGACCCGAGGTCGGAGATCAGCACGTCGGGCCCGTTCCGGTCGGGCACGACCATGTGGGCGTGCGGGCCCGCCTGGCGCTCCGCGACCGGGCCGGAGCCGGTCAGCGTGAGGAGGTCGGTGCGCTCACCGGGCGCGCCTTCGGCGTCCAGCGGGTGCACGGAGACCGAGCCGCTCGCGTAGTTCGCCACGACCAGGTGCAGGCCGTCCGCGGTGACCGCGAGGTGGCACGGATCGGCCCCGCCGGTCGGACGCACACCGAGCGGGATCAGCGAGCAGTCCGGAGCGACCGAGAACGCGGAGACCGTGCCCTCGTCCAGCTCGTTGACCGCGTAGAGGACCGGGAGGGTCGGGTGCTGGGCCAGGAACGACGGGGACGGCGTGCGCGCGGCCAGGCCGAGCCGGGTCAACTCCCCGGTCCCGGGATCACGCCGGAGCAGCGTGATGCCGTCACCCTCGCCCCCCTTGTCATCCGTGTAGCAACCGACGAAGACGTACTCAGCGTTCGCGCCCATCCCCAGATCCCATCACAGCCGGGCGGGGGAACTCGGCAGGCGCTCCTTCTTGACCGGTACAGAAGCGCGGGTTTACTGTACCGGTACAGAGACACTCGCTCGCTCAATGAGGAGGAAGTCATGGAACTGCCCACCGCCTACCTCCGGGGGCTGAAGGACATGAACCGCGAGATGTTCAGCGCGCGGCCGGACGCCCCGGTGGTGCCCGAGCCGCCGCGCCGCGAGCCGATCCTGCGCAAGTCGCTGTCCCGTGCGATCTACAAGGTGTCCGTGGCGGTCGCGCCGTCCGGCTACCGCCCCGAGGCCCTCATCCGGTAAGTGCGGCGTGCCCCCGGCCACCGTCCGGCCGGGGGCACGCCGCTTCCGCTCGCGGCACGGCCTACCGTTTGTGTTCTCAGAGGGGACGGTGGCCGGTGTCGAGAGTGACGTTGCAAACCATCGCGGACCGGGTCGGCGTCAGCCGGATGACGGTCTCCAACGCGTTCTCCCGGCCCGATCAACTCTCCCCCACGCTGCGCAAACGCATCCTGGACGCGGCACAGGAGCTGGGTTACGCCGGGCCCGACCCGACCGCCCGGGCCCTCGCCAAGGGCACCACCGGCGCGATCGGCATCCTGCTCACCGACTCGTTGCGCTACGCCTTCACCGACCTGGTCGCCGGCAGCTTCCTCGGCGCGATCGCCGACGAGCTGGCCCCGACCGGCCTGTCCATCGCGCTGCTCACCTCGGCCGGCGCCGGTGACCTGATCCCCGCACGCGACGTGGCGATGGACGGCGCGCTGGTCTACTCCTGCGACCCGACCTCGCCCGCGGTCTCCTGGCTGCGCCGGCGCAAACTGCCGATGGTCTTCGTCGACCAGGCCCCCGTCGAGGGGTACGCCTGCGTCAACGTCGCCGACCGGGAAGGTGCCCGGGACACCGCGCGGCACCTGCTCGACCTGGGGCATCGGCGGATCGCGTACGCGGTGGCCGGCGCACACGGCCAGCACGGCCTGATCGCCGACCCGGCTTCGCTGACCGAGGGCTGGGCGTCGGTCCAGCGGCGCCTCGGCTGGGACGACGTGCTCTCCGCGGCCGGGCTCACGCCGCTCGTCATCCGCGAGCCGTTCGAGCGGGTCGACGCGATCCGGCAGGACGCCCGCGAGCTGCTGACCCGGCCGGACCGCCCGACCGCCTTCCTCTGCTTCTCCGACGTCACCGCCGCCGGTGTCCACCAGGCCGCCGGCGACCTCGGGCTGCGCATCCCGGAGGACGTCTCGATCGCCGGCTTCGACGACGGCCCGATCGCCACCCAGTTGCGCCCGGCCCTGACCACCGTCCGGCAGGACGTCGAGGAGAAGGGAAGAGCGGCGGCCGCTGCGC
>KL571436.1:9373-11552 GCA_000715855.1 Actinoplanes liguriensis | reverse complement strand
TACTGGTCGTAGGTCACCTGGTAGGTGCCGGCCTTCGCCTTGCCGGCCGCCGGGACCCGCACCGTCACCGTGCTGATCCGGCCCCGCGCGTCCAGGCTCGCCTCGAACGGCACGGCCTTGGCCCGGTCGCCCAGCGCGGTCAGCGTGGCCGGCTCGACGATCTCGGCCTCGGTCACCCTGGTCAGGTCGACCGTGCCGGTGTAGTGGCCGGGCGACGACTCGGTCAGGCCGGAGGACGCGGTGATCAGGGCGCCCACGTAGCCGGGGTCAGTGTCACCGTCGTACGTCAGGTCCTCGGCCGACTCGGCGCTGAGCTTCGTCAGGTCCAGCTTCATCCACTTCCTGTCTCTTATACACATCGCCGATCATCATGACCTTCACGCTCAGGGTGAAGCCGTCGTCCGGGATGCTCTCGGTCATCTCGGCGACGGCCGCCTTGTGCCCGGCGTCGACGGTGCCGGAGAGCGGCTGCACGCCACCCTTGATCGCGAAGTGGAAGACACCGCCGGCGGCGGTCGGCACACCCTTGAACAGGGTCTCCGTCGGCGTCGCCGCGGGCGCCTCGGCCTCGGCCCCGGCAACGCCGCCGCAGCCGGCCAGGAAAAGAAGGGCGGCCAGCGTGGCCGGCCACTTGGTTTGCACAGACATCGCAGCGCCTCTCCAGGAGCCGTTCCCGCCGATGGACTTCATCGACGGGCCCCAGCCTCCGCAAGCGGGCTGCCATCGCGCTGCGGTTATGCTGCTGCCGGCTGCCGTCGCGCTGCCGTTTCAGGGAAATCGCAGGTCAATCGGGGGTGAGCCGGGGTGGAGCCGGAGCTGCGGTTCGAGCTCCTCGGCACCTTGCGCGCCTTCTCCGGGACCGAGAGCATCGACCTGGGGCCGGCCAAACAGCGCGCCGTGCTCGCCGTCCTCCTGCTGCAGCCCGGCAAGGCGGTGCCGACCCACCGGATCGTCGACGCGGTGTGGGCCGACGACCCGCCGGAGAACGGCGCGAACGTGGTCCAGAAGCACATCGCCGGGCTGCGTCGCGTCCTCGGCCGGGAACGGCTCGTCCTGACCGGCGGCGGTTACCTGCTGGACATCCGGCCGGACGCGGTGGACGCCGAGGTGTTCCGGGCCGCGTCCACCCGGGCCGACGCGACCGTCCCGGTCCTGCGCGACGCGCTCGCCCTCTGGCACGGGGACGCGCTCAGCGGCCTGACCGGGCCGGTCTTCGACGCCGCCCGGCAGCGGCTGGCCGAGGAACGGGCCGGCGCCTGGGAGCGCTGGGCCGGCCTGCGACTGTCCCAGGGCGACCAGGATCCCGGGCTGGTGACCGAGCTGACCCGGCTGACCGCCGAGTTCCCGCTGCGGGAGGGGCTGCGGGCGCACCTGATGGTGGCGCTGTACCGGAACGGGCGGCAGGCCGAGGCGCTGGCAGTGTTCCGCGACGCCCGCGAGTACTTCCTGGACGAGATCGGCGCCGAGCCCGGCGAGCGGATGCAGGACGTGCACCGGCGGATCCTGCGCGGCGAGATGGAGCCGCCACCGCCGCCCGACCCGGTTCCTCTTCCCGCGCTTCTCCCCCCGGCGATCACGCAACCGTCCCGGAGCTGGCCGCGCTGGGCGGAGGCGGTCATCGCGGCCGCGGCCTCCCTGTTCACCTGCGGAGTGGCCGGTTTCGGATATTTCCTCTACGTGGCGGTGCAGCGCAACCGGTGGCAGCACTACGTCGTCGCCGCCGCGTATCTCGCCGCGGTGCCGTGGATCATCTTCTGGTTCGAGCTCGACCCGACCCCGGACGACTCGGACTACTCGTCCGCCGCCGAGGGCGTCGCCGTCGTGTCCTGGATCGTGCTCTGGCTGGCGGGCGCCGTGCACGGCGTCACCCTGGCCCTGCTCGGCGGGGACACCCGGTCCGCGCGGAGCCGGCGGGAGCTGGCCCGGCACTTCGCGACGGCGCACCCGGCGGCCGCGCGGGAGACCGGCATCGGGCGGCCCGGCCTGCCACGGCAGTTCGACGACGGCGGACTGATCGACCTCAACCACGCGTCGCCGGAGGAGATCGGCCGGCTGCCCGGGATGACCCCGGTCCAGGCACACCGGATCGAATTCGACAGGCAGCGGAACGGGCCCTACCGCGAGCCGCGGGACCTGGTCAGCCGCGGTGTGCTGACCCCTGTCTCTTATACACATCTCT
>KL571436.1:4048-9160 GCA_000715855.1 Actinoplanes liguriensis | reverse complement strand
GAGCGGGAACGTCAGCGGGCGGCAGCCGCGGCGTACTGACGACGGGCGACGTACTCCACCAGCTCGATCAGGACGTTACGGGCCGCGACCTGGTCGCGGGCGTCGAAGAGCACCACCGGGACACCCGGGTCGAGGTCGAGGGCGCGGGCGACCGCGTCCGGCCCGAACCGGTGCTCCGAGTCGAAGGTGTTCACCGCGACCACGAACGGCGTGCCGCGCTGCTCGAAGTAGTCGATCGACGGGAAGCAGTCGGCCAGGCGACGGGTGTCGGCGAGCACCACCGCGCCGAGCGCGCCCTGCGACAACTCGTCCCAGAGGAACCAGAACCGGTCCTGCCCAGGCGTGCCGAACAGGTAGAGCTGCAGGTCCTCGGTGATGGTGATCCGGCCGAAGTCCATGGTCACCGTGGTGGTGGTCTTACCCTCCACACCGGACACGTCGTCGGCGCCCTCGGCACCGGTGAGAACCTCTTCGGTCTGCAGCGGCCGGATCTCGCTGACCGAGCCGACCATCGTCGTCTTGCCCACGCCGAAACCGCCCGCGATGAGAATCTTCAGCGCGACCGGGATGCGCGAGCCGCTGGCGCGGTCAGAGCGCACGGAGTCCATTGACAACCGCCTTGAGTACGTCGACGTCGTGCGGCTGAGTGGCCGCGGGAGGTTCGTACAGCGAGATGAGACCCGCAGAGCGTAGATCACCGAGAAGAACCCGGATCACGCCGATCGACAGATCGAGGTGGGACGCCAGCTCCACGACGGAGATCGGCTCCCAGGCGGCGGCCACGATGGCATGGTGCTCCGGCTGCAACTGGATGCCGGACGCCAGGTCCGGCACGGTCGCGACCACGAACGCGACCAGGTCGAAGTCGCCGCCGGACGGCGCGACACGACCCTGGGTCATCGCGTACGGCCGGACCACCGGACCCGCGTCCTGATCCATCCAGTCGTGATTCACCGGCGGCTCATCGCAGTTCAGGCTTCATGATGTCCCGCTCCGGGGCGCTCATCGTCTGCCCGACCCGGGTGACCAGCATCGCCATCTCGTAGGCGATCAGGCCCAGGTCGGCGTCGGCCGACGCGAGAACGGCCAGGCAGGCGCCCTGCCCAGCGGCGGTGACGAAGAGGAACGCGTCCTCCATCTCCACCACCGTCTGCCGTACCGCGCCGGCCCCGAAATGCCGGCTCGCGCCCTTGGCCAGGCTCTGGAATCCGGCCGCCATCGCCGAGAGATGCTCGGCGTCCTCCCGGCTCATGGCGGCCGAGGCGCCCAGCATCAGGCCGTCCGCGGAAAGCACCACGGCCTGCTGTGCGGTCGGCACCCGCTCGACGAGGTCGTCGAGGAGCCAGGTGAGGTTCGCGCTCTGCTTCGTCGTCTGTGCCACTATGCGTCCTTCTCCGGCCTGTTCACTTCATTACCGCCGGGCACGTCGGCGCGGTCGCCGGCCGCATCACCGTCGCCCCCGGATGCTGCCTGGCCGGCGCTCGCGGGATCCACGAGAGCCGGGAAACTGACGGTAGCCGCTTCCGCAACCCCGGCGCCGCTCGCCTCAGCGGCGCCACCGTCACTGTCGCCGTTCACCGGCGTCACTTCCTGGGAGGCCTGGATCCGGCCTCGTGCCGTGCCCCGTTGCAGGGCGCTCATCAGCGTACGGACCTGTTCCGGCGTACGTTCCGGCGCGGTGGAGCGCTCCGGCTCGACCACCGGGTTGCGCAACTGCGGCGCCAGACTGGCCTGCCGGATCCGCTTGGGCAGGCCGTCCGGGCCGAACTGGGCGGTGGTCTCGTCCGGACCGTCCGCATCGGACACCGGGGCCGTGCCACCGGCGGGTTGCGCGGCAGGCGCCGGCAGCTCCGGAGTGGTGAAGAGCGGGGCGGCCGACGCCGGCACCACCGGCGCCGAGTTGCGCGGCACCGAGCGTGGCGCGCCGAGAGCGCCGGCCACGTCGTCGAGCCGGCTCCGGGTCGCCTCCGGTGGCAGATCGGCCGGCGTCTCCGGGGAGCGCCGGACCCGCTTGCGCTGCACCAGACCGTCCGGGGTGAGGCCGGACGCGACCGAGCTGGGCGCCGGGCCGCCGGCCGGGTCGGCCGGGCGGTGCCGGCCGTTCCGCACGTCACCGGCGACCTCGGGCGCGGCCGAGCCGTTCACCCGCTGCGCCGGGATCGCCGGGACCTGCTGCAGTTCGCTGCCGCTCTTGTCCGCCCACTGCAGGGCGGCCAGCGAGTTCGGGGTCGTGTCGGCACCCGAGCCGGGCGGCGGGACGTTCCAGCTGCCGGAGGTCTCGCCCCGGCCCTTCGAGCCGGCCGGGACGACCGGGCCGGGGGCCGCGGTGACGAGGTCGCCGGGAATCATCACGATCGCGGTGATGCCGCCGTACGGCGAAGCCGACAGCGACACCCGGATCCCGTGCCGGGTCGCGAGCTGGGCCACCACGAACAGACCCAGCCGGGCGCTGTCCGCCGGGTCGAACTCGGGCGGCTCGGCCAGCCGCCGGTTGGCGATCTCGACGCCCTCCGGGGTCATGCCCAGGCCACGGTCCTCGACCTCGATGACGTAGCCGTTCGGCAGCCCCTGGCCGGAGACCTGCACCCGGGTGTGCGGCGGGGAGAACGACGCGGCGTTCTCGATCAGCTCGGCGAGCAGGTGGATGACGTCACCGACCGAACGGCCGAGCAGCGCCGACGAGGCGACCGCGCGGATGTCGACCCGCTTGTAGTCCTCGACCTCACTGATCGCGCCACGGATCACGTCGATCACCGGGACCGGGTTGCGCCAGCCGCGGCCGGGCGCCGCACCGGCCAGGATGACCAGGTCCTCCGCGTGGCGCCGCATCCGGGTGGCCAGGTGGTCGACCCGGTACAGGTCCTCGAGCTCCTGCGGCTCGGTCTCGCGCCGCTCCATCTTGTCCAGCAGCGAGAGCTGACGGTGCAGCAGCGTCTGGCTGCGCCGGGCGATGTTGAGGAACACCTCGTTGATGCCGCGCCGGACGTTCGCCTCGTCGACCGCGGACTGCACGGCGGTGCGCTGCACGTCGTTGAAGGCGTGACCGAGCTGGCCGATCTCGTCCTGCCCGTACTCCAGCGGGGGCGTCTCGAGATCGACGTCGACCGCCTCGCCGCGCTGCAGGCGGTGGACCACGGTGGGCAGCCGCTCGGCGGCCATCTCCAGGGCCTCGCGGCGCAGCTTGATCAGACGGCCCACGATCGACCGGCCGACCCGCACCGACACCCAGATGGCCAGGACGAAGGCGAGCAGGCCGACCACCGCGGCCAGGCCCAGCCAGAGGAACACGTCGACGGCCAGCGGCGTGGCGTCGGAGGCGACCTCGTCGACGGCGCTCTGCTCGAACGCCCGCAGGCCTGCGGAGACCTCGTCGTACGTCGCCTGCCACTCGGTGCCGGAGACCGGCGGCGCGCCACCGCTGTAGCTCTGGTCGATGAGCTGGTTCTGCATGATGTCGAGCTGGATGAACGAGGAGCCGGTGATCAGCCGGGCGTAGTCGCCCTGCGCCTGCTGCGGCATGTCCTGCACGCCGGTCCGCAGCAGATAGCGCGAGGTGGCGACGTTCTCGATCAGGATGCCGCGGCTCTTCTGGTCGATCCGGCCGGCCGCGTTCGCCGCGGCCAGCAGGGCGTCGACGCGGCTCAGGTACTCCTGGCCGCGGTAGCCGGTGATCAGGCCGCGGACCTCACGGTCGACCTGCTCGTGGAAGAAGACCGCGGCCGTCGCGGAGACGTCGAAGCCGGCGTCCACCGCGTCGTTGTAAGCGGTCATCATGTTGAGCACGTCGACGTCGCGGCTGTCGACGCGGCCGCGGACCTTCCCGATCTCGGTGAGGTCGGCCAGCAGCGTGTCGGTCCGGACGGACAGGTCGTCGCTCATCTTCAGGCCCTGCAACGCCGAGCGGAACCCGGTCAGCGCCTGGTCGGTGGCGGCACGCTGGGCCTTGAGGTCGGTGGCCGGGCCGTCCTTGGCCGCGGAGAGATAGACCGCGGAGAAATGCCGCTCACGCTGAAGCTGCGCGATGAGCTGCAGGCCCGGGTCTCCCAGGCGGTGCACCGCGTCGCGCGCGTTCAGCAGGTCCATCGCCGGGCCGGCGGTGGCGGCGGTCGCGAAGACCCAGAGCGCGAGCAGCGCTGCCAGTGGCACCGCGACCATCGCGATGATCTTCGATCTGATCGACCAGTTGCGGCTTTTCATCAAGCTCCGCCCGAGGGGGTTCGTCAGGGAACGGCGGCACGCCGCCGGGCCCGGATGCCAGCCGATCAGAAGTGGACGGCAGCGCCCCGGGTTGGATGCGCCTCGGAAGAATACGTAAAGACGTCCGTCACAGCTAGCTCTCGATCCATCGAAAACTTCCCTTCCATTACGTTTGTCCACGGGAGATAGGCGTTGATCTCCATTTCCCGAGCGTCGGGGTTGCGACAGTTCGCTTGCGGACACCGCGCCGGATTCCGAGGCCTGGGAAGACAATCGGTGACCGGACCGTCACGCGCCCGGTTTTCCAGAACGGGATTGATGAACGGGTACGAGTGGGAATACCTCCGACGGAAGAAGGAGGAACCTGATGTCCGCCACCGCCACCATCGTCCTGATCGTCGTCATCCTGCTGGTGCTCGGCGCGATCGCGTTCGGGGTCCAGGCCATGCGGCGCCGCAAGCTGCAGCAGACCTTCGGTCCCGAGTACGACCGCGTCGTCGCCGACACCGGCAACCGCACCGAGGCCGAGCGTGAGCTGCACGAACGCACCAAGCGGCACGCGCAGCTGGAACTGAAGCCGCTCACCGCCGAAGCCCGGGCGAAGTACTCGGCCGCCTGGGAAGAGGTCCAGATCCGGTTCGTGGACAGTCCGAAGGAGGCGGTGGAGACCGCGGACGAGCTGGTCACCCGCCTGATCGCCGAGCGCGGCTACCCCACCGGCGACTACGACGAGCGACTCGCCAACCTCTCCGTCGAACACGCCGCCACGCTGGAGCACTACCGGAACGCCCACGAGATCAGTTCGCGCAGTAAGAATGACGAAGCGGGCACCGAGGACCTGCGCCAGGCGCTGGTCCACTACCGGGCGCTCTTCGCCGACCTGCTCGGCGAGGACCCGGTGGCCGGCGCCGGCAC
>KL571436.1:3124-3815 GCA_000715855.1 Actinoplanes liguriensis | reverse complement strand
ACGCCGGCACCGCACCCGCTACCGCACCCGCACCGCGATCGGCCACGGAGGACACCACCACGACGGGCACCAACACGACCGCCGACCGTTCCGTGACCGAGACACCCGCCCCCGAACCCGGCGTCGCACCCTCCCGGCCCGACGCCACCAGCCGCTGAGGAGCACCCACGATGCGCTTCTTCTCCAACGAGGCCAAGGACAACGTCGAAGATCAGGACCAGGACGTACGGACGGACGCCGTGCCGCAGCAGCGACCCGGCTCACCGTGGGACGACCGGCCCGGCGCCGAGCAGACCGGCGCCTTCGGGACGGCCGACCGGAACGACGACGAGGAACGGGACACCCACCGGAGCACGGACGCCGACTCCGACGTGGCCGGCGACGCCGTGATCGAGGACGAGGACCGGGAGCGGGCGAACGCCGACACTGTCGCGTGGCCGGCCGGCGAGGCGCCGGCGGAGCGGGACCCGGCCGTCGATGTGCCGCTGGACGATCACCGGGACGACGAGGTCGACTCGGATCGGGACGCCGCCGGTGAGCCGCACGTGGCCGGGCACCGGGCCGACGACTTCACCCGTGACCCCGACTCCCTCCCCGACGACTCCGGCTCTCTCTCCGACGACTCCCACTCCCACTCCCACGACTCCGACTCCCACTCCCACGACTCGGACTCCCTCTCCGACGACTCCGG
>KL571436.1:0-2933 GCA_000715855.1 Actinoplanes liguriensis | reverse complement strand
GGCTACGCCTTCCGGGCCGGCCGCGCTCTTCCCCGAATCGGACACGCAGCCGCTGCGGGACCGCTGGCGTGACATCCAGCTCCGCTTCGTCGACGACCCCAAGGCGAGCACCGCCGAGGCGGCCTCGCTGGTCGACGAGACGATCGAGAAGCTGACCGAGGCGCTGCGCCAGCACCGGGGCGCGCTCGCCGGGGGCGGCGACGATACCGAGGCGCTGCGTGTGGAACTGCGGTCCTACCGGGACATCCTGGACCGGCTGCTCGGTCTCTGACAGCCGTTCTGATCGTGAAAGAGGGAGCTCTGGCGGCTCCCTCTTTCACTGCTCCTCCTGAGGATCCCGCCACGGCATCGTGTCGCCGGCCGGGGCGCTGGACTGCTCGTCGCCGTCGGTCGGCGGGGTCGGCGGCTGCTCCGACTCCTCGGTGGTGGGCTCGGTGCTCGGGACGGACGGCGAGGCGCTCGGCTCCACGGACTCCGAGGGCTCGGTGGAAATCTCCGCCGACGGGCTGACCTGCGCCGACGGCGAGGACGAAGCTCCGGCTGACGGGGACGGACTGGTGGTGACGGGCGCCGCCGAGGACGGCGGGAGCCAGTCGACAGCCGGGCCGACGGTTTCCTCCGACTCCTCGCCCGCGCCGGATCCGCCCTGATCCGTCTCGACGGCGGCCGGTATCTGCTGGCGAATGGTGGTGGACGGCCCGCGCACCGGCACGTCGTCGTTGCTGATCTGCGCGCCGAGCCACAATGCCGGGCCCAGCCCGACCGCGACGATGGCCCCGAACAGCGCCATCGGCCCCCGCTCCATGAGCGCCTCCCCTACGGTTCCCCCGCGATCGTCCCGCCCCGCCCCGGGCCTGTGCTACCCATTTCGGGCGTACACGAAGCCAACAACCGCTGAGCCCATTGTGACCCCAGGTGACAACAGAGTTACTCATCCGTCGTGGACGAGACTCGCGTTGCTTTCGGACACGGATCCGGGGCAAGCGCAGTTCACAACGAGGCAGCCGGAACCCGCGCCATAAGCGGATTCCGGCTATTCACCGCAAGCAAGTCCGCGCAGCTCACCAGCAGCCCGGTAACCGGCAGCCCGGCAGCGCCACGGCCCGTCGCCCCGGAAGCGCAGCAGCGACCAGCCAACACCGAGACCGCAGCGACCCAGCAATGCAGCGGCCCGGCGGCACAGCAACGCAGCGGCCGGGCGGCCCGGCGACGACGCTCTGGCGCCGGGTCAGCGGGTTCCGGTGAGGAACGTGACCGCTTCCTCCCACGCGGCCCAGCCACCCGGCAGCTCGTCGGTGTCCAATGACGGGCGAAGGGTGAGGGTGCCACCGTCGTGAAGGCCGATCACCCAGCCGCGCCGCCGCCCGGGAAGCGTGGTCACCGCGGCAACATCCACAAAGGGGACGAATCGCTGACCATCGGCGGGCGCTTCCATCGTGGCCACCGCACTTCCGGCGCCCACCGCGCTTCCGGCCCCCGCCGTACCTCCGGCGCCCACCGCGCTGCCGGCTTCCGCCGCACTTCCGGTGCCCCTCGGCGGCGCATCGGCGCTTTCCGGGGCAGGGCCGGCATTCCGGCCGGGCACCGACACGCCACTCGCGGCGATCTGGTTGAGGCGCCGCTTGGCTTCCGGCCCCTTCCCCCGGGACAGGCCCGGGACCAGCAGGAACCCGAGATCGGTCACGAGCAGGTCGGTCCGCTCGCCGTCCGCCGACAGGTTGATCAGCCCGCCGAGCGCCTGCGCCCGAGCCGTCACCCGTTCCCCGCCCGGCTTGGCCAGGTCCACACCGATCTGGGCCAGGTACGCCCGGACCGCCTCGGCCTGCTCCGGATCCGCGGCGGCTGCGGCGACGTCGGTCAGATTCAGATACGTCCCGTCCGCGGCGACCAGCTCGGCCGTCCCGGTCCAGCTGTGCCGCCACCGGGCCACATCGCTGCGCAACGCGGCCAGGGCCAGCATCAACGAGAGCAGGTCGACGATCCGGTCGGCCGTCTCCTCCGGCGTCAGCCCGGGGAAGATGGTGGCGGCGGCGGTCCGGAGGCGGCCGTCCGCCGCGAGCTCCAGGATCCGCCCGGCATCCGGCACGGCGACGCCCACCGCCCGGGACACCGTCGCCAGCGCGGCCTCGGCCTCACGTTCCATCTCCGCGGTGCGGGCGACACTCAAGAAGTCGTCCCAGCCCACCTGCGTGCGCCCGCGCGACGGGAACGCCACGGCCTGCAGCGCGCGCCCTAGCCCCGGCAGGTCGGGAACCAGCTCGTCGGCCGCCTCCTCCGCCCGCTGACCACTTTCGGCCGCCACGCCGTCCAACCCGGCCCGCCGAACAGCCGCCGCAACCTCCGGGTCAGCCCCCTGGGCAGCCGCCGCAGCACCCGGGCCAGCTCCACGAGCAGCCGCCGAAACATCCGGGCCAGCTCCACGAGCAGCCGCCGCAACGTCCGCGCCGGCCCCCTGAGTAGCGGTCACAACATCGGGGTCAGCGCCACGAGCAGCTGCCGCAATCTCAGGATCAGCACCGTGAGCAGAGGCCACAGTCTCGGGACCGGCGCCATGAGCAGCCGCCGCGACCTCCGGATCGGCCGCTCCGGCCAGGCCGTCGCCATTTTGTCCAGAAGGGGCAGTTTCCGCAGCGTGAGCGCCAGGCGGCAAACCGGATCCACCCGGCGCACCATCCGTGGGAGCCGGCGTCAGCACCGCCAGCCGTTCCGCGAGCGGCGGATGTGTGTCCCAGACCCCGCCGGGCTCCGCGCCGCGCGCCCGCAGGATCGCCACGTCCTCACCGCGGGCCGCGAGCACCCGCAGGAACCCGCCGAACACATCGTCCGGAACGTGCCCCGCCTGCCATCCCGGCCCCACGTATTCGGCGTGGAACAACCGCTGCATCCCGGCCAGCACCGGCAGGTCCCGCAACGCGCCGGTGGCTGCGGCCACC
>KL571435.1:31281-35121 GCA_000715855.1 Actinoplanes liguriensis | reverse complement strand
CCGTTGTTATTCGTGCCTCATGACAACGGTGAGCACCAGCCGGAACGGTGAGCCGCGCCGCGGGCCGCGTCCGCACGATGGCCGCGCGGCCGTAACCCTTTGGGGGTCTCACCAGTAATAACGGATGTGTCAGGCCACATTCTCCGCAACGTCGACTTCCCGTTCCCGGACGCTCGTTTCCCCGACCTGCTCGGCGCGGTGGTGCAACGCACCGTGCTGACCGGCGAGGAGCCGGCCCGTGTCGTCATCCACGACGAGCACAACGACTGGCTCGTCGGCGACGGCGTCAACGACCCGAACCTGCCCGGCGCCAGCGTGCTGGCCTGCATCAGCCACCTGGCCGAGGACGACGCGGCCGTCGCCGGCCTGGCCACCATGCCGATCGGCCACGCCGCCACCCGCGAGTCCCCGGACAAACCGTGGACGATCACCCCGCACGAGTGGCCCGACGACGACCACCACTGATACATCCGGTCAGGCGCCCGCAACCAGCACGCCGACGCCTGGTTCCCGGCCGGCACGTTCGGCGGCGAGGCCGAGCGGACCTGCACCGTCCCGGCCGGCCGATCGACGCCCCCACTCCCGGCAAGCACACGATTCACATCCACGGCGCTTCCGGAAGCTTCGAGCTGGACCTCGAATACACCCTCACGGTCGCCCAGCAGCGGGACCGCACGACGCTGTCCCGCGGAGCGCTCATGGCCGTACCATGATGCGGTTTTGAAGATCGTGAATGGGCGGGGACGGGATGCGCCGGTTGTGGGCGGGGGTAGCGCTGATGGTGGTCATGGGTGGCTGTGGTGAGAGCGCGGAGGCCGGCGGCGGTACTCCCGCGGTGTCGTCGTCGCCCCCGGCGGCCGCGCGGTCCTGGTACTCGGTGGCCGGCAACGCGCCGGTGATCAAGGGCGCGGTGCTGGACACCACCAGTCCGCTGGCCTCGATGAACGGGTTCGACGACGAAGCCCAGTTCCAGCGCCTCTGGGCATACACCGGCACGGTCATGTCCGTGACGGTGGACATCGATCGGGCCAACCCGCACGCGAGCAAGCGCGACGAGCAGGAGTGGGGCCTGAACGTCTCCCGCAGGGCCGGGCACCTCGTCGTCCCGCTGTCCGGCGTCGGCGACAGCGGCGCGGCGATCCTCGACAAGAGCAAGCTCGGGGCCGAGCGCCCGCTCGTCCGGGCGCAGGCCACTTCGGGCAACGCCGTCGTCAGCCTGCTCGTCCGGCTGGACGGCGCGATCGCCGACGAGGCCGCGCTGACGGCCCGCGCACCGGAGCTGATCGCCGTCCTCGACGAGGTCCTCGACGACCTGCGCCCACGCTGACGGCCGCCGCTCACCCGCAGCGCCGGGACTCGGCGCACGGTCTCGATACGGCTTCGCACCGGTTCGGCAATCATCGGCCCGGCCCGGCCTGCCGACCGTGCGGTCGTGGAAAACGCTACGTACACCTCCGCCTGGTTCGTCCGCCACCCGAACGGTGCGCTGAGCGTGGTCTCCACGCTCGCCGAACGGCCGCCGCCCAAGCCTGCCCTGGCCACCAGGGCAAAGGCCGCCGGCAAGAAGGTTGTGGCCGAGAGTCCCGAATAGCCCTCGCCACCCCGCGTGAGGGCCGATCATGTGGGAAAGAGGGGGTGCACCATGCGCTGGATCGTCGTCGCGTCGATGGTGCTCGCCACGGCCACCGGCTGCAGTAGTGATGCGGGCGAGGCGACCGTCGAGCAGCCGGACCGGGGCACCATCGGCATCGCGATGCCGACCACCAAGTCGGCCCGCTGGGTCGGCGACGGCAAGAGCATCGCACAGCAGTTCGAGCTGCTCGGCTACAAGACCGACCTGCAGTACGCCGAGGACGACGTCGACAAGCAGATCGACCAGATCAAGGGCATGATCGGCAGCGGCGAGAAGGCGCTCGTCGTCGGCGCGATCGACGGGACCGCGCTCAAGGACGTGCTGGCCAGCGCCGCCACCGCCAAGGTCCCGGTGATCTCCTACGACCGGCTGATCCGCGACACCCCGAACATCACGTACTACGCCACCTTCGACAACTTCAAGGTCGGCGTGCTCCAGGCGACCGCGATCGTCAAGGCGTTGAAGCTGACCAGCACCGGTGGAACCGACAACATCGAGCTGTTCGCGGGCTCCGCCGACGACAACAACGCCACGTTCTTCTTCAACGGCGCCATGAGCATTCTGAAGCCGTACCTCAAATCGGGTCGTCTGAAGGTTGTCTCCGGCGAGACCGCTTTCGCGAAGGTCGCCACGCAGCGCTGGGACGGCGCGGTCGCCAAGAAACGGATGCAGCGACTGCTGGCCGGCCCGCTGCGCGGGAGAAAAGTCAACGCCATCCTTTCCCCGTACGACGGTTTGAGTCGCGCCATCATCGAAGCGCTCCAGGAAGACGGCTACAAGAAGCTTCCCGTGATCACCGGGCAGGACGCCGAGCTCGAATCGGTGAAGCTGATCGCCGCCGGCACGCAGACCGAGACCGTCTACAAGGACACCCGCGAGCTCGCCAAGGTGGCCGTGCAGATGACGAACTCGCTGCTGCTCGGCGGGGTGCCCGAGGTCAACGACGAGAAACAGTACGACAACGGCGTCAAGGTGGTCCCGACGTTCCTGCTGCAGCCGGTGAACGTGGACCGCACCAACTACGAGCGGGTGCTGGTCAGCGGCGGGTACTACACCGCCGACCAGCTGGCGGGATGATCCGATGATCCAGCGCTTCCTCGACCTGTCGGTCCGCACCAAGCTGACCGTCCTGGTCGCCGCCAGCCTGGTCGCGCTGGCCCTGTGCCTCGGCGTGACCGTGTTCAACAGCAACACCGCCGACAGCGCCGCCCATGACCTGGCGAACCTGAACACGGCCAGCGCGCTCGTCCTGCAACTGGACCGCGAGGCCAGCGAGATGCGGGCCAACGGCATCCAGGCGATCGTCCGCACCGACCCCGCCAAGCAGGCCGAGCTGCTCAAGGACCGGGTCGCGTCGGCCGACGCCCTGCTCGCCGAGCTGGAGGCGGTCGACCTGCCCAGCGGCCTCGACGCGGCCGTGAACCGGATCAAGGCGGTGACCGCCGACTACACGGCCACGCTCACCCGGTTCGTCGACTCGGCCGCGGCCGACCAGGCCGGCGCCCGGCTCGCGTGGGAGCAGGTCGGCGTCGACAACTACCTGATGAGCGCGGTCCTGGCGAACGAGCGGGCGCTGTTCCTCGACACCGTCGCCCGGGCCAACGCGAACGCCGAACGCCGCCGCGCCAACGCCGAACATGTCCTCTGGCTGGCCGTCGCGATCGCCGCGATCGCCGTCATCGTGCTGGCCAACCTGATCGTCCGCTCGATCACCCGGCCCCTGCAGCGGGTCCGCACCGCGCTGCAGGCGATGGCCGCCGGTGACCTGACCGTCGCCGCCGACGTCCGCGGCCAGGACGACGTCGGCCAGATGGCCCGCGCGCTCGACGAGGCACAGGCCAACACCCGGCGGGTCGTCTCCTCGGTGGCCGGCTCCGCGCAGGCCGTCGCCGCGGCCGCCGAGCAGCTCACCGCCACCGCGAGCACCATGTCGCGCTCCGCCGAGCAGGCCGCCGACCAGGCGCAGACCGCCTCCGCCGCCGCGGCGAGCGTCAACGACAACGTCTCGAACGTATCCCAGGGCACCGAGCAGATGGGCGCCTCGATCCGCGACATCGCGCACAATGCCACCGAGGCCGCCCGGGTCGCCGAGCAGGCCGTCACGGTCGCCGACGCGACCACCGCCCAGGTCGGCAAGCTCGGCGAGTCCTCCGCAGAGATCGCCGAGGTGATCAAGGTGATCACCGCGATCGCCGAGCAGACCAACC
>KL571435.1:27485-31083 GCA_000715855.1 Actinoplanes liguriensis | reverse complement strand
CGCCACCATCGAGGCCGCCCGCGCCGGCGAGCTCGGCAAAGGCTTCGCGGTCGTGGCCAGCGAGGTCAAGGACCTGGCCCAGGAGACGGCCCGCGCCACCGACGACATCTCCCGGCGCGTCCAGGCCATCCAGGCCGACACCGCGGGCGCGGTCACCGCCATCGGCGAGATCACCTCGGTCATCGCCAGCATCAACGAGTTCCAGGCCACGATCGCCACCGCGGTCGCCGAGCAGACCGCCACCACCGAGCAGATGAGCCACAACGTCGCCCTGGCCGCCTCCGGGGCCGGCGACATCGCCGCCAACATCAACGGGCTGGCGACCGCGACTCAGGTGAGCACCGAGGGGATCGCGCAGTCGCAGCAGGCGGTCACCGAGCTGAGCATGATGGCCAACAACCTCCAGTCCCTGGTCAGCCACTTCCGCTACTGACCAGGTCAGTTGACCGGATGGTCCGGCCCTACCGCACCGGTGGCTGTCCCGCTCACGTCGCAGAACACGCTGGCCTCGGTCCGCGCGAGATCCGCTCCCGCCGGCACCGACGGGAACGCCGAGGCCTGGCCGTCGGCCGTCGGCGTCTCGCACAATCCGGACTCGCTGTCCCGGTCGAACGTCCCGCCGACGATTTTTCCGGAGGAGTCGCGGAAGACCAGGCTCGCGCCGCGGTACATCAAACTGTGGCAGGCATCGGAGATCGTTCGCACGGGAATGCTGACCGAGTCGTCGCCGCTCGCGCTCGCCGGAGGCCGCGCCTCGACGGTGATCCGGGGGTAGGAGCCGGTGGCCTCCGCCGGCATCCATTGGGTGCGCATCAGATCCAGGCGGGCCGCGGCCACGGGCGGATACCGGCCGTTCGCCAGAAACAGGGTGTCGTCGACACCGGCGAAGTCACCGATCACGGCCCTCTCCCCCGGTCGCATGATCGGGATCTCGAACAGGTGACCCCAGGTCTCGTCCTGGTCGATCGCCCCGCCACCCGCTTTGCCGGTCGCTCGGAAGATCACCCTGGTCCGGTAGGCGACCTGCCCGGTACCGTTCTCCACCACGGCGCCGATCGTCACCCTGCTGCCGTCCTTGATCTGGCGGAAGCCGGTCTCGATCACTCTCAGAGCCCCGGTGCCGCCGGGCGGCGCCGTGATCGACTGACCGTCGGCCGCCGCGATGCCGACCGGCGCCTGCCCCCACGAAGGCGGGGACGGGTAGGGACACTGCGCGCCGGCATCCGGCTGGTGCGAACCGGAGCAGCCTCCCGCCACAACGACCAGCAGTAACGCCGCACTTGCTGCAAGAGCACGTCGTCTCACGTGTACACCCGACCTTTCAGTTGCATGATCTGCTGGGCCTGGTGCTCGATGAGGCGGTTGATCGCGGCGCGCAGTCCGGCCAGGAAGTCCCGTTCGGACAAGATCCGGACGGTGTCGTCGGCCAGGACGAAGCGCCATCGGCGCATGCCCTCCACCGCGACCGAGACCCGCCCGTCGTCCGAGCGCCCGGCAGCGGTGATCCGATCCCGTTCCTGCGCGAACACCCGGTCCCGGACCGGGTCGTCGTCGATGTCGTGTATACCCAGCTCGGCGCGGATCGCTTTCTGTCGGCCGGCCAACGCGGCCCAGAGCAGCCGCGCGAGCTGCTCCAGGCGGCGTTCCAGCTCCGATTCGCTGACCTGGCCGTAGAAGGAGGACGAAAAGTACACCGCGATGTCGGCACGGCCCCTGATCTCGCCGTGCACGCCTCCGCCGGGAGCGGATGCGTGCACGACTACGCCGTCGAGTCGATCGATCAGTACGCCCATTCCTCCGCCCTCAGCTCGAAAATCCCATGTAGTCCTGGCCGGTGACGTTCCTCTGGGTCGCACCGGCGAGCATCGGCAGCGGCGGGATGTAGGAGTCGTGCTCGCGACTGATGACCGCTGCCGCCGAGTCGAAAAATCGGGCGATCTTGTGTTCCTGCTCGTTGATCCGGGCGTAGAGCTCGGCGATCGCGCGTTCCACCGCAATGATGACCCCGTATGCGTTAGGTGCCGGGAATCGTAAGAACTTCTTCGGGTCGTCGGGCAGCAGCGTGGCGCCGACCGAGGCGGTCCCATCGAGTACGGCCAGACCGACTGCGAGACTGGTGCCCAGCGGCGACAGGGGAACAGCGGCGATCGTGGCCAGCCCGGCAACCGTGGTCAGCACGGTGTTCAAGGAGTCCTTGCCGCACCATCCCGGCATGTTTCGCAGGGTGTCGATCGCGTCGTTGAGGATCTGCGTGATATCGGTGCGAACACCCTCCCAAACACCGCGCTCCAGCCTCACCAGCTCAACAGTGAGCATGATGGCGTTGTAGATGCCCGCGGTTTGTGTCGGAAGCGGGTCCAGATACTTAGCCTTGAACTCCCGCGCCGCGGCACCGCTCCACGTGCTGAGATGATCGCTGACGGTCTTCGCACCGTCGAACACCAGCTTCCCCGGATCCAGTTCCAGGTCCGTCCGGGTGTCGGCGGGCTGGGCGGAATGCAGCGCGCGAGCCGCTTCCTTCAAGTCCGTGATCAGCCGTTCGAAGTCTCCCGGTGCGGGCATGGACGACATGAACGGCCAGAACATGTCGTGGATCCCGGTAAACATCGACTCGATCATCGCTTTGTCGGCTCGCTGCTGACTGGACTGGCCCGCCTCGTCCCGCGGTATCGCCGCCTGCATGCAGGCCGTCTCCACCGCGAGCACACGCAGAGCCTCGACCCCGAGCGGCAGCGTCTCGTAGGTCCACATCCAGGTCGGGGCGTCGGCCGCCATCGTCAGAACTCACCCCGCCCCGGGTCGTTCCGCATGTCCGACAGCTTCCGGGCCGCGCGGTCGTCGGTGTATCCGTACACCTCGGCGGCCAGCTTGAGCGCCTCACCCGCGGCCAGCAGGTTCTCGCTGCCGTCGCGAAGCACACTCATCAGCACCACGCGGAGGTTCGCGAGGGAGTAGGCCACGGGACCGGCATCCCCGCTGTGGAATTCGACCGCGCGGCGAAAGCAGGAGTCCATCCGCTCGCTTCCGAGCAGCTCGCGTCGGGCCTTGTCGAACTGTGCGGCGATGGCGGGCAGGGACTTCTCGCCGGCGAGCCACAGGTGGTACAGCTCGACGCCCAGTTCCTCGTGTTCCTTCGCCATTGCCACACCCCCGTGCACAGCTCGGCCCACCGCGGCGGACACCCGGCATTCATCACAGTGAACGCCGATGCCCGCGGCCCGGTTCAAACTCTGGGAGTCAGGTGTTCAGGGTCATCCAGGCACGGACGGCGGCGAAGTCGGCGTCGGCGAGGCCGGTGAACGGGTGGACGCGGCGCAGCAGGGCGCGGCCGCGGTGGTGGGCCGTGATCCAGCGCTGGTCGACGTCGGTCACCTCGTCGTCGAGCCAGACGAACGGGCGGCCGGCCGCGAAAGCCACCAGGAAGCCGGTCTTCCAGTGCAGCCCGGGCACCGGGTTCTCGTCCGGCCAGTCGATGACCGGGAGCTCGGGCAGACCCAGCCGGGGCGAGATCACCTCGTTGGCCTCGTCCATCCAGGTGGTGGCCCAGATCAGCTCGCCGCCGAGCGCGAGCAGCCGCGGCCCGTCGGCCGGGTCGATG
>KL571435.1:26757-27293 GCA_000715855.1 Actinoplanes liguriensis | reverse complement strand
TCGGCCGGGTCGATGCGCTCCAGCAGCGGGTTTCCGCCGGCCGGCTCCCGGGGAACGCCCGGCACGACACGGGCCCGGAGCGGGATCACCGTGCCGTCCACGTCCAGGAAGATCAGCGGGCCGTCCGTCACCGCCGCACCGTACCGTCAGCCGCGCACGAGTGCCAGCAGCCGCTGCCCCCACCAGACCGCGACGGCGAGGCCGATGCCGACGCCGAAGACGCCGATCGCCCGCGGATCGGCGATGAAGAAGCCGAACACGCCCAGCACCACCGCGCTGATGCCCTGCAGCACCCGGATGCGGAACAGCAGCAGCGCGACCCCGACCCCGATCAGCGCGCCACCGGCCCGGCTCGCCCAGACGGCGTCGCCGCCGAGTTGCACGGTGAGCGCGAACAGCACGCTGCCGGCGCTCAGGATCAGCGTCGCGATCAGGGGGAACTCGACGAGGATCGGCGGGCTGAGACGGCGCCGGATCAGGACCGCGACGGTCGCCGCGAGCAGGGCGGCAGGCAGCACCTGTCTCTTATACACATC
>KL571435.1:26333-26548 GCA_000715855.1 Actinoplanes liguriensis | reverse complement strand
AGCACCGGCAGCAGCGACCACTGCAGCGGCTCACCGAACGGGACCATCAGGTAGAGGCCGGCGGCGACCGCGTACAGCGCCGCGACCGTGACCCCGAACGCGTCCCCGGTGAGCAGTCCCGCGGACACCTGGCGGGCACCGTCCCAGCGCCCGCGGGACCCGGCGTCGCGGGCCAGCGCCGCCCCGATCCACGGGCTCTGTCTCTTATACACATC
>KL571435.1:25227-26084 GCA_000715855.1 Actinoplanes liguriensis | reverse complement strand
AGCGAGCTCGCCGCCGTTCGACGCCGAGTCGCCGCGGGCCTCGTACTCGAAATGGCTGAACAGCGCCACGGAAGCCAGACCGGGCAGGAGCAGCCCGAGCGTCAGCAGGATCGTCAGCTTCGGGGCCTTCGGCGCGGGCTCGGCGGCGGGCGCGGCGGCCCCTTCGGCTTCGGCGACGCCGAGCACGACCGCGGCCCCGGGTGTCGTGGCGACCCGGACCGGCATGCCGAGCTGACGTTCCAGGACCCGGGGCACGGCGGGCATCGCGGCGGTCGCGCCGATCGCGTAGACCGCGGCCAGGTCGGACACTTCGAGCGCGGCGGCCTGGAGGACCTCCGACGCGAGTTCGGTGACGCGGCGCAGGACCGGCTCGGCGGCCCGTTCGATCAGGGTGGTGCTGAGGACGACGGCCGCTCCGGGTGCGGGAAGCGGCACGGTGACCGCGGGTTGCTGGGAGACGGCCTCTTTCCCGGTACGCAGGACGGCCACCGTCCCCGCCGAAGCGCCCCGCAGCGCGGACTCCACCCCGCCGTCCTGCGTGTTGAGCAGCATCGCGACGAGCCGGTCGTCGACGGCCCGGCCGCCGGTGTCCAGGTCGGCGACCGTGGCCAGCACCTCGGCGCCGTCCGCACCCGAGCGCACCACGCTCACCTCGACGGTCGCGCCGAGGTCGCAGACGAGCACGAGCCCGCTCGGCGCCTGGGTGGAGAGCATGGCCGCGACCGGCGCCTCCACGAGCTGCGGCCGCCCGAGCCCGGCCCGGTGCGCGACCTGCCGGAACCACGTGCGACGGGCCGGGTCCCAGCCCGCGGGGACGCTCATCCGGACGTCGGCCGGCAGCACGCCCGCCATCCGCC
>KL571435.1:24183-25025 GCA_000715855.1 Actinoplanes liguriensis | reverse complement strand
GCAGCACGCCCGCCATCCGCTCCGCCTCGTCGACGACGAGGCGCAGGGTCGCGGTGACCAGGTCGGCCACGTCCATGGTGCGGCCACGGACCCGGACCGTCCCGATCCCCTCGGCGAGCGGCGCCGGCACGAACCCGTCCGGGTCGTCCTCGGCGAGCCGCCACGCCGCCGCGCCCGCGGTGATCACCCCGTCCTTGCCGACGTGCGCCGCGCTCGACGGCTCGGCCGTGCCGTCGATGACGAGCGCCTGCCACGGGCGTTCCGGCCAGGCGAGGATCGCCCGGGTGCAGGCGGTGCCGTAGTCGATGGCCAAGCGCGGACCGGTGTGCATGCGACACAGTGAAACAGAAGGTCACCGATGAGTCGACGGCCCGCCCTCGTACCGGGAAATCGGTGGTGGCAATCGTGTCAGCGCGACGGTGATGCCGACGGCGCCGCAGGCACGGACGGGGACGGAGAGGGGGACGGCGACGGGGAGCCGGACACCGCCGGGGAGTCCGACGGGGAGGCCGACGGGGAGCGGAACGGGTTCTGCTCCGGGCAGCGTGGGTAGCCTCGTTGCCAGCTCGTCCAGCTCTCGCCGGTCTCCGGGTCGGAGCAGTACTGGCTGCCGAGCTGGATCGGGTTGCCCTCCTGGTCGTAGAGTTGCGCGTTCTCGACCGGCCGCCCCTGCCCGTCGTAGACGAAGACGTCCCGCACGTTGTCGTAACCGGAGTTGCCGCTGTACGTCGCCTCCACGTAGTCCCGGCTGCGCGTGTCGATGTCGGCGCTCGCGAAGCCGATGATCGACAGCACGATGAGCAGCGCCGTCCCGGCCTGGTAGGCGTAGCGCGGCCCGCGCC
>KL571435.1:23256-23927 GCA_000715855.1 Actinoplanes liguriensis | reverse complement strand
GCCGTGGCCGGCGTCGAGCAGGTGGGCGAGCACCATCGCGGCCAGGTAGCCCCGCAGCACCCACCACGCCGGGCGCAGCAGCTCCAGGAACTCGCCGGCGCGCTGGTAGCCGAGGATCGGCCCGACCCGGACGTCCGCGACCCGCAGCCACCCCTCGATCTGCTCGCGCGTCTCGGCGATGTGGTCGCGGCGGATGGTGACCTTGCCGGTCAGGCCGGCGGCGGCGAGCAGCTCGGCGGCGTACGCGGACGGCGCCCCCAACCGCTCGGTCAGCGTCCCGTTCCCCTCGGCGAGGACCTCGGCCAGGTGTTCGGGAAGGTCGTCGAGCAGCTCCTCGCGAGCCGCCTCCGGCATGCCGCCGAGCGCCACGCGCACCTGGGCGACGTACCCGGTGATCTCGTCCTCTGCGATGTCGTTCACGCGATCCCCCGGTCACCGAGCAGGTCGTTCATGGTCGAGGCGAACTCACGCCAGGTCTTGCCGTTGCGGTCCAGTTCGGCCCGGCCGGCGGCGTTGAGCGCGTAGTACTTCCGGTGCGGCCCCTCGTCGCTCGGGACCACGTAGGTGTTCAGGTAGCCGCCGGAGAAGAGGCGGCGGAGCGTGCCGTAGACCGAGGCGTCGCCGACGTCCTGCAGACCGGCGGCGCGCAGCCGGCGCAGGATGTCGTAGCC
>KL571435.1:21856-22992 GCA_000715855.1 Actinoplanes liguriensis | reverse complement strand
TTAGCCGTAACCGTCCTCGTCGCGCAGTGCCGCGAGGACGGCCAGGTCCAGCACTCCTTTGAGGAGCTGCGTGGTATCCACGCACGGCACAGTACTGCGCAATCCGAAGTACCGTCAACGCCGTTATACCCCGGAAGATCAACACCATTTGCGCGTACGGCGATGAGCCGCGCAACCCGGATGCCGGCCCGCCCGGCATCGGCCAGGATGGCCGGATGACCGAACACGAGACGCTCGCCGGCGGGATCAACGAGGTGGTCCGGCACGGCGACCGCGTGCACCGGCCCACCGGCCCGTGGTCGCCCCGAGTCCACCAGCTGCTCCAGCACCTGGACGGCCGGGCCGGGACGCCCCGCTTCCACGGCCTCGCCCCCGACGGCTCCGAGATCCTCGACTTCCTGCCCGGCGAGGTGGCGAACTATCCGCTGACGCCCGCCGCCTGGTCGGAGACGGCCCTGCTCTCGGCGGCCGGCCTGCTCCGCGACTACCACGACACCACCGAGGGGTACGCGCGGACGGCGCCCCGCGACGGCTGGCAGCTCCCGGCGCTCGAGCCAATCGAGGTGATCTGTCACGGCGACTTCGCGCCGTACAACTGCGTGATGGACGGCGACAGCGTGACCGGCATGTTCGACTTCGATCACGCCCGGCCCGGCCCGCGCATGTGGGACGTGGCCTACGCGGTCTACCGCTGGGCGCCGCTGACCAGGCCCGGCAGCGCCGACGCGCACGGAACACCCGCGGAACAGGCCGCCCGGCTCGCGCTCTTCTGCGACCGGTACGGCCTGGACCAGGCGTCCCGCGGCACGCTGCTCGACGCGGTCGCCGCCCGGCTGCGCCACATGGTCGCCTTCATGCGGGCCGGGGCGGCCGCCGGCAGCGCCGCGTTCGCGGGCCACCTGGCCGCCGGCCACCACCTGCAATACCTGGGAGACGCCGACTACGTACGCACGTTCACGTGCTGACGGCCGCCGCCGGCACCCCGCCGGAACAGGTGACGGTCACCGTCACCACCGACGACCCGTGCTTGAACGACACCGCCGGCGCCGCGCCCGGCCCGGCATCGACCCGGTCGACCCGGTACGACTTCGCCGGCTCCCACGACAGCAGGCGCGCCGTCGCCGCCGACGGGCAGG
>KL571435.1:18872-21627 GCA_000715855.1 Actinoplanes liguriensis | reverse complement strand
CGACGGCGTGGGCGTCGTCGTCGTCGCGGCGGACGTCACCGGCCGCGGGGCCCGGCTGGTCCGTGCGCTCGCCCGAGGCCCGGGTGAACGACTGGCCGCGGGTGCGGCGCTGGACGGCGGCGAGAGGACCGGTGGCAGCGAGTCGTCCGCCACCACGGCGGGACCGGTGGCGTCCTCACCGCGCAACAGCAGGAAGCCGCCGCCGACTCCCAGCACGGTCAGGCCCAGGGCCGCGGCCACGACGACCCGCGTTCGCCCCGGTCCGGCCGGCGCGTCCTGCCCGGGTCGCGGCTCGTCCTTGTCGGGCGGTAGCGCGTCTTTTCCGAGCGGCGGCGCGTCCTTTCCGAGCGGCGGCGCGGCAGGGGCCGGCGGCGCGTCCGTCGCCACCGGCTGCCTGGCGGCCTCACTCAGTTCCTCGGCGACCTGGCGCGCGGCCGGTCGATCCGCCGGATTCTTCGCCAGACAGCGGTTGGCCAGAGCCACCACACGGGCCGGGACACCGGGCACGGGCGGCAACGGCGCCGGCTCGACATAGACGTGTGCGGTCAGCATCTGCCGGGTGTTCTCGGCCGTCCACGGCGAACGGCCACTGAGCAGGACATACAGCACCACGCCGAGCGCATACACGTCCGAGGCCGGCACCACCGAGGCGCCGACGAGCCGTTCCGGCGCCAGATAGGCCGGCGTCCCGAGCACCACGTCGTCGGGCTCCGCCACGCCGACCGGGTCGACGGCCGCGGCGATACCGAAATCGACCACCTTGGCGCCGCTCGGCGCCAGCATCACGTTCCCCGGCTTGATGTCGCGGTGCACGAGCCGCTCCGCGTGGGCGGCCGCCAGCGCCGCGGCGACCTCGGCGCACACCCGCATCGCGAACGCCGGGGCGACCGGGCCGGCCGCCATCCGCTGCTGCAGGGTGCCGCCGGGAACCAGCTCGATCACCACGTACGGCAGCAGACGCCCATGCCGGTCGGTCTCGCCGTAGTCGTACACCTGGGCGACGTTCGGATGTGCCAGCCCCGCCGCGGCCCGCGCCTCGTGCCGGATCCGCTCCCGGAAACGCCGGTCACCGGCGTGCTCCGGCGCCACCAGTTTCACCGCCACCGAGCGGTCGAGCACCTGGTCGTACGCCCGCCACACCACGCCCATGCCGCCGGCCCCGAGCGGTGCGGTCAGCCGGTAACGCCCGTCGAGCAGCAGACCCGTCCCATATTCGCTGTCGCTGATCCCCACCCGGCGCAGTCTGCCCCGATCACCGAGGTTCCGCATCCCCGGCAGGCTAGGCCGCGTTTCGGAATTCGGCCACGCCGCACCCCCGCCGAGCTTCGAAACGCGGCCTAGTACTTGAGGTACTGCCGGGTCAGCTTGGCGACCTTCTCGACCAGGGTGATGCCGCCCTGCATCGACTTGTTGTTGTGCGACAGCACCGCGACCGACACGTCCACGTCGTCGCCGTCCGTCACCCGGCCGATGGTGTTGATCGCCCAGAGGCCGCCGTCCGCCGAGCGGGTGTCCCAGCCGTTCTTCACGGTGAACGTCTCGCCGGTCTTCGCGACAGCCGGGACGCCCCAGTCCTGCGCCGAGTTGACCGTGCTCATCAGCTTGAACGCGGTCTTGCGGGAGTCAGCGTCCAGCGGGCCCTTCGAGTCGACGAACTCGCCGAGCAGCTTGATCTGGTCGTCCACCGTCGTGCGGGTCAGCCCCCACGACGAGTTGACCACGGTCTCGCTCAGGCCGAGCCGCTTGTTGCACTTCCCGACCGCGGTCTTGCCGCCGATCCGGGTGAACAGCGAGGTGGTGGCGTTGTTGTCGCTGAGCCGGATCATCGGCGTGGCCAGGGTCATCTCGCCCGAGCTCGGGTCCCGGCCGGCGTCCTGGTCCTTGAGCAGCATGCAGGCGAGGATCTGCGCCTTCACGATGCTGGCCGTGTCGTACTTCTCGTCACCCCGATAGGCGTACGTCTCACCGGTCTTCCGGTCCTGCACCGCGACCGAGAACTCGGGCGACGAGGCGGTGAGCTTCTTCAGCGCGGTCGTGAGCTGCTTCTCGCGCTTGGTCCGCTCCGCTTTCGCCAGCTCCTCGGCGCTCGGCCCGGCCGGTGACGGCGACGTGGACACGGTCACGCTCGAATCGCCGACGCTCAGAGAGCTCGGCAGCACTCCACCGCCGGAGCCGTCGTCGTCGCTGAGGCCCGCGTAGATCAGGCCACCACCGCCGAGCACCACGACCGCCGCGCCAGCCAGGATTCCAACTCGGTAACGCTGCACCCGTGCATAGTGCCGCGTTCCGCGCCGCGCGCCAAATCGCCACACGCTAGGCGTTCAACCAGGCACTATGCGTGATCACCAACCCGCCGCCCCCAGCCCTCACATTCACGGCCCGCAGATCCACACCCCCACCCCGGCACGCCCACACCCCCACCTCCAGCACGCCCGCACCCCGCCGCCAGCACGCCCGAGCCCTTGTTGCCGCCACGCCGCGGCCCCACCCCGGCACGCCCGCGCTCCTGTCCGGCACGCCGCGGCCCCGCCCAGCACGCCCGCGTCGCCGGCCGCCCGCGCTCCTGTTTCCGCCACGCCGCGGCCCCACCCCGGCACGCCCGCGCCGCCAGCACGCCCGCGCCGCCGGCCGCCAGCACGCCCGCTCTCCCGTTTCGGGCTCGTTCGCGTTCCTATTAGGATCTCGGCCGTGACGATCGACAAGCTCGACACCGGGGTGCCGCACCCGGCCCGCCGCTACAACTACTGGCTGGGCG
>KL571435.1:16644-18644 GCA_000715855.1 Actinoplanes liguriensis | reverse complement strand
GGCGGCAAGGACAATTTCGCCGCCGACCGCGAGTCGGGCGACCTGCTCGCCAAGTCGTACCCCGCGGCCCGCATCGCAGCCCGCGCCAACCGGGCCTTCCTGCAGCGCGCGGTCAGTTTCCTGGCCGGCGAGGCGGGCGTCCGCCAGTTCCTGGACATCGGCACCGGCCTGCCCACCGCCGACAACACCCACCAGGTCGCGCAGCGCATCGCCCCGGAGAGCCGGATCGTCTACGTCGACAACGACCCGATGGTCATGGTCCACGCCCGGGCCCTCCTCACCAGCACCCCCGAGGGCCAGACCCGCTACCTGGAGAAGGACCTGCGCAACCCGGCAGAGATCCTGAACTCGCTCGAGATCCTGGACCTGTCCCAGCCGGTAGCCCTGATCCTGGTCGCCGTCACCCACTTCCTCCCCGACCACGCCCGTTCAGTCGAGATCGTCCGCACCCTGGTAGACGCCCTCCCCTCCGGCAGCTACTTGACGATGACCCTGGCCACCACGGACTTCCTCACCCCGGAGCTGAAGGCAAACTGGGACGAGTCCCTCCGCTCAGGCCGCTCCGACGTCCACCCCCGCACCCACGCCGAGTTCAGCCAGTTCTTCACCGGTCTGAACCTCATCCCCCCAGGAATCTCCGCCATCAGCGAGTGGCGCCCCAACCCGTCCGCCTCCGAACACCCCACCCCGGTCGAGGCCTCCCTCTTCGGCGCCGTAGCCCAAAAGCCCTAACTCCACCCCCACCGCCGTAGCCCAAAGCCCTAACTCCACCCCACCGCCGTAGCGCAAAAGCCCCAACCTCACGCCACCCCAACCGCCGTAGCCCAAACCCCCAACCCCGCCACGCCGAAGCCCCAAAGCTCCAACTCACCTTGCCGCCGAAGCCCAAAGCCCAGCCCCGCCCCGCCACGGCGAAGCCCCACAAGCCCCAGCCCCGCTCCACCGCCGAAGCCCACGCCCACCACCGACGGCGCCGCACGGGCCACGACGAGCAGCAGGCGGCAAACGGGCCGGCGGGCGGCGAGTAGAGATGCGCCGCTCTGCCAGGCCGACCGCTATCGTTCCCCGAATGGAATCACCGCAGGACCAGGCCGCCCTCCCGGAGTGGGAGCGCCTACGCCTGCTGCGCGCCGAGTCGGAATACGAGTCGATCAAGAAGAACCCCAGGATCGCGTACGCCCTCTGGTGCGCCACCGGCATCTTCGGCGGCCATCGTTTCTACCTGGGTGACACCGCCCGTTCCATCGTCATGCTCTTCACTCTCGGCGGCCTCGGCCTCTGGACCTTGATCGACGTCTTCTTCATCGCCCGCCGGGTACGCACGGTCAACCACAACCGCCGAACCGCAGTCATGGCCCGTTACGGCATCCACGAGGCCCAGCCAGTCCCCAGCTGAGCCACAGCACCAGCACCGGCAGAACAAGCCGCCCAACAAACCGGAACCCAGTCGGCGCTCCCGGCTGAAACGGTCCTTCAAACGACCGTGAGCAGGAGCCGGACAATGCCGGTCGCACGAGATGGCGCCTCAGCCGCCGACCAGTTCCCTACACAACCGCACCTCCCCAGTCCCTACACAACCGCACCTCCCCAGCGGCTCCCGCCCGGACGTTGACTGAGGACTCCACCCGGGAGCAGCCCGGCAGTCACCGCCGAATCCGTTCGAGGAGAGTCCCGGCACCCAGTGCTCGCCGTACCGCTCCTGCAGGTCGGGCCGCGCCCAGTCGTCGCCGGTGACCACGCCCCGGCACAGCTCGGACCGGCACTCGCAGGTCATCCGGAAATCAGCCTCCCCGGTGCTCGTCGCGTAGTCATTGTTCAACTCCTCCCCCGCTCCGATATCTCAGCGCCACCCACACCACCGAATTCACCTAGCCACCGCAGCTGACAAGTCGCCCCCACTCGGCGTCAGCGTTCGCCGCGAGACTGCTTCCACCCGCTGCAGCCATCTCAACTGCCGAAGCGCCCGCCCACCAGGCACCGCCCACCAGGCACCGCCCACC
>KL571435.1:13254-16392 GCA_000715855.1 Actinoplanes liguriensis | reverse complement strand
CACCGGGCACCGGGCACCGGGTCGATCGTCGGACGGTGCGGCACTTCTCATCACCCCCTGACTCGTCGAGCCGCGAGGCAGATGAGCAGCAGGACCAGGCCGAACACGGGCAACCAGCCGAACCGGGCCAGCACCCACGCCGCGGTGTCCGGACTGGTGTGCAGACCTGGTATGAGGCCGACGGCCAGCCGGGTCAGAAGCGTGGTGATGATCATCGCGGTCTGGTGCCACAGGAAGATCGTCATCGCGAACAGGTTCATGATCACGACCGCTGCCCACCACGCCGGACGGCGCATCAGACGTCGCAACGGCTCCAGCAGTAGGCCCGCGAGACCGCACTGGGCCAGCCCGAACGTGACCGCCGCCAGACTCGGCGGCGCCAGATTCGAGAAGCCGGCGCCGGGAACACCGACCATCGCCGCCGGATAGCCCGCCCAGCACACCAGCGCGGCCGTCGCGGCGGCGCCGCCGAGCAGCAGGCCCCACAGGGAGCCCCGGGACATCCGTTGCCACCGCGCGCCCAGCACGAACGGCACCAGCCAACCGGCCGCCAGGTTGACCCACCCCACCCACCCGGGCGCTCCGAGCTCGATCCTGAGCAGGTCGACGACCGCCACGACGGCGAGCGGCACCACTGGATGCCATCGCGCCACCAGCGGGGTGGCCGCGGTCAGCGCCGCGAACACCAGCAGGAACCACATCGGAGACAGGACGAGCATCAGCAGTGTGCGCAGGGTGTCCGGCTCGGTCCCGAAGGCCAGCAGGAAGCCACCTGCCACCGTCCACACGGCGAGGACCAGGAGCACCGGCCGGAACAGCCGTTTCAGCCGTCTCACGACCCAGGCCTCCCATGGAATAGTCCGCCTGGACCAACTGCCGGCCGCGACGTGCCCGCCCACCAGGAAGAAGACCGCCAGGGTCTGGAAGACCCAGGAGACCGGAGTCAGCGCCGGCAGGAACTGCAGCGGACTGGCCCCATGGACCGGCCCGTCACCGAAGACCAGCGCGGTCACCAGCCAGTGCCCGAGCACCACCCCGAGGATGGCGATCGCACGCAGAGCGTCGATGGCCCGATCCCGATCAGGCCTGGTGGCGGCCTCTATTCGGCGGGTTGTGGCATGGGTTGCGATGGCCATGGCGGCAAAGTTAGGCCGCCGGGCGGCGGGCGGCATCAGACCACGGTCTGAATTCGAGATACCACCCTGGTCTGATGCATTGGCCCATCCACTTGCGGCAGGATTGGCGTCCTGACCGGCCGATCAAGGCTCTAGCGTTGGCAGGGCAATTCAGTGAGGAGCAATCTGATGACCACCGTCGACCTGTATTTCGACGCCGCCTGCCCGTTCGCCTGGATCACGTCCCGCTGGATCCTCGAGGTGCGCCTACTGCGCGACTTCGACCTGCGGTTCCGCCCCATGAGCCTCTACGTGCTGAACGAGAATCGTGAGCTCCCGGAGTGGTACAGGGAGCTGGTCGACAACTCGCTCGGCATGGCCCGGGTGGTGACCGCCGCTGCCCAGCAGCACGGTGAGGAGGTGCTCGGCGACCTCTACACCGCACTCGGCACCCGCATTCACAAGCAGGGCAACAAGGACTTCGCCACGGTGATCCCGGAGGCGCTCGCCGAGGCGGGGCTGCCGGCTTCGCTCGCGGCGGCCGCGCAGACGAGTGAGTGGGACGAGGCGCTGCGCAAATCGCACCACGAAGGCATGGACCCGGTCGGCGAGGACGTCGGCACTCCGACGATCCACATCGACGGGGTGGCGTTCTTCGGCCCGGTCCTCAACCGGATCCCGCGCGGGGATGAGGCCGCCCGACTCTTCGACGCCGCCCGAACGCTGGCCGGCTATCCGGGTTTCTTCGAGCTCAAGCGCACCCGCACCGGCGGCCTCGGCTTCGACTGACCGCACCGGAGCCGACTCAGCCCACCACGAACACGACCGCCACGACCAGCTCGGCCCACGAACACAACCGCTACCACCAGCTCGGCCCAACACACACGCAGCCGGCACCACCAGCTCGGCCCACGAACACGCAATCGCCACGACCAGCTCAGCCCGCGAACACGACCGCCGCGACCGGTGGGGAGAGGAGGAGCACCAGACCGGCATGTGGCACGCCCTGTACCGGGGTCGGTCTCCTGGCGGATCATCCTCGGCATGGAGATCAGCATCAGCAGGGCCGGTGTCGAGGTCGTCGACCGGTTGGAGCCGCTCTGGCTCGCCCTGCACGAGCACCACCAGAAGGTCGCGCCGGACGCGGTCTACCAGCCGCGGGGAGAGTCCTGGAGAGCGCGCCGCACCGCCTACGTCGAGTGGCTCGCGGCACCGGGCTCGTTCGTGATCTTGGCAGAGAGCGCGGAAACGGGAGAGAGCCCGGATAAGGCGGCAAACGCGGAAGCGATCGGCGAGACCGGAGCGGCGGCCGAAGCGGCAACGGCGGGCGAGACCGGGGCGACCGGCGGGGCGGGAGCGGTGGAACTGCTCGGGTACGCGCTGGTTCAGGTGCGGCCGGGTCCGGACGACACCTGGGTTACCGGCAAGCTTCTGGCCGAGCTGCAGACGCTCTCGGTCGCTCCGCACGCTCGCGGTAGGGGCATCGGGTCGATGCTGCTCGACCGCGTCGATGCTGAACTGGACGCCGCCGGCATCGGTGACCTGTTCATCGCTGCCCTGCACGGGAATGACGACGCCATCCGTCTCTACCAGCGTCGGGGGCTGCGCCCGGTGGCGGTTCATCTGGCTCGCTTCGCCGCCGACGAGAAACGGGGTTCTGAGCAGGCCGATGAGAAACGGCGGTTCTGAACGGCCGACGAGAAACGGGGCTCTGGACGGGCCGACGAGAAACGGGGCTCTGGGCGGTAAGTCCGACTGCGGGCGGCACAGCACGGGGCGGTCGCGGCGGGGATCTACATCAGCTGGGTGGCGGGTGGGAGTCGCTGCCGGCCGGGACGTTCGCGGTCATCGCGAGGACTCGGCGAGCGCCGCGGGGGCGGTGACCAAGCCCGATAACGCCGAGGTGACCGGGACCGGCACCGGGCGAGCCGGTACTCGGCGCAACCCCAGATAGGTAATCAGCCCGACCGGCAGAATCAGCCAGAACGAGACGATCCGGTAGAGCAGAACAGCAGCGGCAGGC
>KL571435.1:10955-13012 GCA_000715855.1 Actinoplanes liguriensis | reverse complement strand
GCGAAGCCCCGAGACTCAACGCGGTCACCAGGCTGGCCTCGACGAACCCCAGCCCGCCGGGGCTCAGCGGAATCTGCCGGACCACCTGAGCCACCAGATAGGCCGCGCCCACGGTCCGCCAACTGGCCGGCAAGCCACAGGCCTGCGCCGCCGCGACCAGGCAGAACGCGTCCGCCGCCCAGTTCAGCGCCGACCACAGCACCGCCGCGGCGCCGTCCCGGACCCGGATCGACCGGGCGGCGGCGACCGCGGCCGCCCACTCGCGTCGGGTCCGCGCCCGGAGCCGCCGCAGCGCGCTCCCTTCGACGGGCGTTTGGCGATCAAATTCAGACGATTTCGCCGTACGCGGACGAGCCCGCACCGCCGTGACCAGAGCCACCACGAGCACAACGGCCGCCGCGATCGCCTCGTAGGACGCCGAGTGCCACCAGCTGGTCACCGGCCCTTGCCCGAACGCCAGCGCACAGACCGCGAGCAGCCCACTCATCGACGCGATCATCGACAGCACGGTGACGGTGGCGGCGGTCGCCCCGGTCGCCCCGCGACGCCGGTACTGCTGGACGGCGTAGGCCGCGGACATCGCCGACCCGGCGGGCAGGGCGAGGCTGATCGCCGACCGGCTGTACGTGATGGCCAGCACCGCGACCCGTGACACGGTCACTCCGACGGCGCCGAGCAGGTGGCGCTGTTGCAGCCCGAACGCGCCCTGCGACACCACCTGCACGCCGAGCGCGGCGAGGACCCAGCGCGCGTCCGCCGTACGCAAAATGGTCCAGATCGCGCCGGGGGCCGGAAGCCGGCCGCGCACCGTGAGCCAGACGGCGGCGACCGCGACAGCGATCACGACGGACCGTGCCAGCCATCGCCACGCACGGTGCCGGTCTGCGGCATCCCCCCAGGTGCTCACGCTCTCCAGCCTCGTCCCTATTTGCACTCTAGGCAAGTTTGCACTTTGAGAAGTGGGTCACGTCGCATTAGGGTTGCGGGGTGGAGGAGAACCTCGGGCTGCGCGAGCGCAAGAAGATGGCCACCCGGATGGCGCTGCACGAAGCCGCCGTCCGGCTGGCCGCCGAGCGCGGCGCGGACAACGTCACGATCGACGCCATCGCCGAAGCGGCGGGGGTTTCGCGGCGAACGTTCACGAACTATTTCGCGAACAAGGAAGAGGTCTTCTACTACCGCGACGCGCACCGGTTGCGCAGGCTGTGCGAGTCGATCCGCCAGCAGCCGGCGGCCGATCCGTGGACGGTTCTGACCGGGGCGGCGTCCGATCTGCTGAGCGAGGCGTTCGCGGATGCCGACACGTCGTGGCTGACCCAGCGCCGCGAGTTGCACCACGACCCGAATCATCTGGCGCACCAGATCGCCGCCTACACCGCGATCGAGCGTGAGCTCGCCGGCCAGATCGCCGCCCGCGTCTCCGGTCCGGATGCGGAGCTGCGCGCCCGCGTGCTGGTTGCCACGTTCATGACCGCGCTGCGCACGAGCGTCCAGTTCTGGCTGGACAATCCGGACACTTCCCTACCGGCCACCTTCCGGAAGGTGGCCGCAATGGTCGGCCCGGCCATCCGGGAGGAGCAAGCCCGCCCCGGCCCGGCGTCAAAGGCGCTGACACCAGCTCAGGAGCGAGACAGCACCAGCCCGGCGTCAAAGGCGCTGACACCGGGTCAGGAGCGAGACAGCACCAGCCCGGCGTCGAAGGCGGTGACACCGGGTCAGGAGCGAGGCCGCACCAGCCCGGTGTCATAGGCGATGATCGTCGCCTGCACCCGATCCCGCGCCCCGATCTTCCCCAGCAAAGCGTTGACGTGCGCCTTGACCGTCCCCACCCCGATGCCGAGCACCGCCCCGATCTCCGCGTTGGACTGTCCGAGCGCGATCTGCAGCAGAACGTCCCGTTCCCGCGGGGTCAGCCCGGCCAGCCGCTGATCCCCCTCCGGGGCGGCCGTGACCGTCCCGGTGGCGAACGCGTCGATCAGCCGCCGCGTGACGGCCGGCCCGAGCATCGCCTCCCCCGCCGCAATGGTGCGGATCGCGGCGATCAACTCGGCCGGCTC
>KL571435.1:10232-10725 GCA_000715855.1 Actinoplanes liguriensis | reverse complement strand
ACCCGGACGCCCCGGCCCGCAGCGCCGCGAACACGTAGGCGTCCTGGTGGAAGGTGGTCAGCACCAGCACTTTGGGCGGCCGCGGCCCCGCGGTCAGCCGCGCGGTGGCGGTCAGCCCGTCGACCCCGGGCATCCGTACGTCCATCAGCACCAGGTCGGGCGTCAGGCGCTCCGCGCAGCTCAGTGCGGCCGCCCCGTCGCCGGCCTCGCCGACCACCTCCAGGTCGGGCTGGGAGCCGACGATCGCGGCGAGCCCGGCCCGGACCATCACCTGGTCGTCCACGATCAGCACCCGTACTGTCATCGGAGGCCGTCCAGCAGCGAGCGCATCGCGGTGAGCGCGTCCCGCGCGGACACCAGCACCCCGCCCAGGTCTCCGTCGTCGGCCGCGCGGGGCAGCGCCTCGGCGGGCAGCAGCACCGCCGCGCGCAGTCCGTCCGCGATCCGGGCCCGTTCGGCTCGCGCCCGCAGCGCGGCCAGTGCGGTCGCGGAC
>KL571435.1:8401-10024 GCA_000715855.1 Actinoplanes liguriensis | reverse complement strand
CGGTCGCGGACGCCACGCCGGTCTCCTCCCGTTCCCGCAGCCGGTCCCGGCGTCGCCGAGCGGCCCGCCCGGCGGCCCAGGAGCCGACCATCGGCCCGGCGAGCACCGCCGTGACCATGAGTGTGAGCACGATGAGCATCGCCACCGCGAGCAGCGGCCCGGGGGACTGTGTCGCCGTGATCAGGACCGCGAGCGCCGCCGCCGACGAGATCGTTGCGGCGACCGGGGCGATCCAGTTGGACTCCGGCCGTGTTCCCCAGGCGGCGACCGCGTAGACCACGGCCAGCTCCGCGCCCGGGCTGAACAGGAAGACCCAGGAGTCGTCCGCGCTGACCAGCAGCGTCCCGAGCCACGTCGTCGCCACTGTCGCGAGCAGCGCCCACCACGGCGCGTGCCGCCGCCACAGCACCGGCACGGCGTGCGCCACCAGCACGGCGGCCGTCCAGCCGAGCACCGGGCCGTCGGCGAACAGCCCACCGATCGGCAGCACCAGGACCAGCAGCGCGAGGCCCGCGTCCACGACCAGCCGGCTGCGGAGCCACCGATGCCGAACAAGATCATTTCCCGCGTACGGCATCAACGCCCGCACCCGCCAGCCACCCTCGTCCCGCGGCCCGGCCGTGAGCGTCCCGCCCAGTGCCTCGGCCCGCTCGCGCATGCCGCTGACTCCACGGCCACCGCCCAGCCCGGCAGCGCCCGTGACCGCGATCGATCCCCCGTCGTCCTCGACGACGAGTTCGGCGGCCTCCCCGTCGTACGCGAATCGGATCTTGATCTTTGCCTGAGGCGCGTAGCGCAGCGTGTTGGTGAGCGCCTCGCGAGCGATGCCGTGCACCGCGGCGGCGAGCGGCGGGGGTGGCTCGCCGCCGGGGAGCTCCAGCGTGATCCGCTGCCCGAGCTCGCGGAACCCGGCGGTCAGCCCGGCCAGCGGCGGCGCCTCGTCCTGAGCAAGAAATACGTCGTCCTGAGCAAGGAGAACATCGCCCTGAGCCAGCAGAACGTCGTCCTGAGCCAGCAGAACGTCGTCCTGAACAGGGAGAACGGCGACCAGCCGGCGCAGCGCGTCGAGCGTGTCCCGGCCGGTGCGCGCGGCGAACGACAACGCCTCCGCGCGCAACTCCGGTCGCTGGGCGGCGAGCCACTCGGCCGCCTGCGCGTTGACGACGATCGACGTCAGGTGATGCGCGGTCACGTCGTGCAACTGATGAGCCTGCTCGGCGGCGGCGAGCCGGCGCGCGGCGGCCTGCCGGTCCCGGGTCCACCGCCCGCGGATCCGCCCGAGCGCCGCGACGGTGCCGTCCACGACCACGTCGAGAAGCAGTTCGAGCAGGACATCGGCATCGGCCCCGCCCTGCACCAGGCTCAGCGTCACCTGCCAGCCGAGCAGGCCGGCGAGCGCGAGCAGCATGGTCCGGGGCGGGCACCGCGCGGCGACGCTGAAGAGCGCGACCAGTTCGGCGACAGCGATCGGCGCCAGCGTCGGCACCTGGTCGTCGACCGGCACGACCACCGTCGCCACGGCCAGCGCCGCGGACACGACGATCAGGCTCCACACCGGCCGGCGTAGCCGGAGGCCGAGCCCCGCGACGACGCCCGCGGTGGCGACCGTGACCGCTGTGGCCC
>KL571435.1:7452-8155 GCA_000715855.1 Actinoplanes liguriensis | reverse complement strand
GGACCGCGTCACCGCGCAGCAGCGGCAGGCCGGGCCAGACGACGAGCTGCGCGAGGGCGAGGACGGCGGGCAGCAACCAGGTCACCATGGTGACCTCACCTTAGGGCGTCTATGCCGTTGGATAGGGGCCGGATTCCCACCGCGGTCGGATCCGCTCGTGGCGCGCGGCGAGCACACTTTCGGCATGCCTTTCCATCTGCTCGCACGCACGCCGGGAAATCGCTGGTGGCGGACCGTTCTGGGCACCGTCTTCGTGGTGGCCGGCGGCGCGGTCGCCATGATCGTCATCTATCTGGCGGTGACGACCGCGGCGGAGCTCGCGGGCCGGCCGGTGAACGCGGACGGCGACGCCAGTTTCGGCCCGCTCGCCGACCTCGCCGTCGGGTTCCTGTCGATCGCCGTGCTGCTGCCCTTGATCCTGCTGGCCGCGCGCTGGTTCCAGCGCCGGCCGGCGGGCACGCTCTCGTCGGTCGCGGGCCGGTTGCGGTGGGGCCTGCTGTGGCGGTGCGCCGCCGTCGCGACCGTGGCGATCACGCTGTCCCTGCTGGTCTCCTTCTTCCTGGACGACGAGGGGACGGACAGTGCCGGCGATCTCGCCGGGTGGCGGCCGTTCCTGCTCGCCATGCTGGTGTTGCTGCTGGTCGTTCCGCTGCAGTCGGCCGCGGAGGAGTATCTGTGCCGCCTGTCTCTTATACACATCTCT
>KL571435.1:2168-7297 GCA_000715855.1 Actinoplanes liguriensis | reverse complement strand
CCGATCGGCGTGCAGGCGGTGATTTTCGCCGCGCTGCACGGCTGGGGCACGCCGTGGGGCTTCGCCGACCTGACCGTTTTCGGTCTCGTCACCGGCGTGCTGGCGGTGCGCACCGGCGGGCTGGAGGCCGGCATCGCGCTGCACGTCTGCAACAACCTGCTGAGCTGCGTCCTGGCGGCCGCCTACGGCGAGTTGACCATCGACGAGACCGCCGCCGACCTGCCCTGGCAGTTCGCCCTGGTCGACATGGCGATGCTGCTCGCCTACGGCGCCGCCGTCCTCTGGCTCACCCGCCGCCACCCGCCGTCCACGGCCGAGGTCACTCCGCCCGTCGACGAGGCGCGCCTCCCGGTGATGTGGTGACGACGACGCCGAGGAGGTGCAGCGGCGCGGCCCGCACCCCGGCAAGATCCAGCGCATTGCCGTACGCCGTGACCTCCCCCACCCCGACCGGCCCGCTCACCAGCGGCAACGCCGGGTCCGCCGCGTGCAGCAGCGATTCCAGCTGACACGAGGCGATCGCCCCGGGCAGCCGGCCGGGGTGCGCGGAGATCGGCAGCCCGTCGGCGACGCTGCGCTCCACCGGCCCGCAGTCCAGCAGCCCGCCCCCGACGATCAGCACGTCGTCGTGTTCCCGCATCCGGGCCAGGGCGCGACCGGTGTCGAAGCAGTGCGGGAACGAGTCGTCCACGAGCACGGTCCCGGGCCGCAGCCGGTCCACGTCGACGGTGCCGGGTCCGCCACTGGTCGCCGCGATGATCACGTCGGCGCGGTAGACGTCACCGCCGATCTCGATCCGCCCGGCGTAGCCGTTCGCCCGTAGCTCGTCGGCCAGCCGCGCGAGCCGCCCGGCCGCCGACGGCAGGGCGCAGAGCAGCAGGAGGACCCGGCCGGCGAGGTCGCGCCCGGCCGCGGCGAACGTCGTCCGCACGACGGACGCGGCGGTCACCGCATGGCCGGTGGTCACCCGGACGTCCGCGCCGATCAGCCCGGTGACGGCGGCGCCGTATCCGGTGTGCGCCGGGATCATCCCGGCCAGCGACACGGTCCGCGCACCGTGCCGGGCCGCGAGGCCGGCGGCGGCCGCGGCGTCGGCGGCCAGCCCGGGCGCGCCCAGCTCGTCGGCGAACCGGGGCAGGCAGACGAACCCGGATCGCCCGAGCGGCGTGTCCACGGTCTCCAGCAGCCGGGCCTCGCCGTCCGGGAAGATCGCCGCCCGGACCGCCTCCCGCGACAGCCCGGACAGCATCTGCCGGACGGCCGCGGGCAGCTCTCCGGCGAGCGCCGCGAGGTCCCCGGGCGCGGGCAGGTATCCGACCAGCGCCGCGTCCAGCAGCCCGGCCCGCTGCCGGGGCGCGAGCTCGGCCCGGACCTCCTCCGCCAGGGCGGCGAGCGGCGACTCGGGAAGGCGTCTCTTATACACATGCGGACCGTCAGCCGCAGGCCACCGTCGACCGGGCGAGCCGCGAGCAGCACGTCGGTGCCCGGCGGCACGGTCATCTCCGCGTCGGCGTCCTCCCAGGTCAGGCGCAGGTCCTTGCCCTTCAGCGGCCCGAGCGCGCCGAAGTCCAGGTAGGTGAAGAAGTGCTGCCACCCGCGCGGCGCGACGAAACTGCGTCGCCGCGCCTCGGCGACAGCGGCCGCCGTCCGCTCCAGGTCCGCGGCGCCTCCGCCCAGCCGGACGGCCACCGCGGTGGCGCACGGCCCGAAGATCCGCCCCAGATCGGGCAGGGCGTGATCGCGACCGGTCACCGCCACCCCGATGACCGGGTCCGGGCGGTCCAGGACCCGGGCCAGCGCCCGGTGGTACGCGGCGAGCACCGGCATCACCGGCGTGGTCCCCGCCGCCGCGGCCCGCGAGCGCAGTCGCGCCACGGCCGCCGCCCCGAGCGTGATCCCGGCCGTCGCCGTCGCGCCGCCCGCCGGCACCCCGTCGTACGGCGCGACCACCGGCTCCTGCCCGTCGAGCAGCGTCACGTAGTCCCGGAACGACGACCGCAACGGCGGCAGGGACTCGTGGTCATGAACGGCCAGCAGCTCACGAGCCAGCACCGCCACGCTGTACCCGTCGCCCACCAGGTGATGCGCGTGCAACAGCAGCACGTGCTCGTCGGGCCCGACCCGCAACAGTCGCATCCGGACCAGCGGCCACACGCCCGGATCGAACCGGTGCGCCCGTTCCGCCGCCAGTTCCTCGCTCAGCGGCCCCGGGTCCGGGACGTAGTCGACGGTCAGCGTGCCGGGCGACGCCACCTCACGCTGCGTCGGCGGCCGGGCGTCCCGGTCGATCACCGTCCGGAGCATCGCGTGCCGTTCCACCAGCACGTTCACCGCCTCCTGGAATCGTCCGGGATCCAACGGACCGGACAGTCGGGGCGCCGCCAGCCACGCCGACCGGGCCCCCATCGCGTCCGCCAGCAGGAACCCACGCTGACTCGGGGTCAACGGGAAAGCGGGCGAAGCGTCGATCTCCGCGGCGAGCGCCCCCAGCGTCCGATGCCGGTAGATCACCGTCGGCCGCGGCAGCACCGGAATCTCCGCCTCCAGCGCGGCGAACATCTCCAGCACCCCGATCGAGTCCCCGCCGAGCGCGAAGTAGTCGTCGTCACGCGTCACCCCGGTCACGTCGAGCTGCCGCTCCCAGATCCGGGCGAGCACCCGTTCCGTCGCGGTCCACGACCTGTCGATCTTCCCGGTGACGGTCAGCGGAAGCGCGCCGACCACCTCGGTCCGCGCCGGCACCAGATAAAAGGGCAAGATCCCTTCGAGGTACGCCCGGAGAACGCCCGCCTCCACCCCGGACTCCACCGAGGCGACCAGCCGTTGCCCCTCCACCCGCACGACCGCGCCCGTCACCGCCGGATGCGCGCGCAGCACCGCCGCCACCTCGCCCGGCTCCACCCGGTACCCGTGCAGTTTCACCTGGTCGTCGACCCGCCCGCGGAACCACAGCACCCCGTCCGCGTCCCGCACGCCGAGGTCCCCGCTCCGGTACCAGCCACCCGTGAACGCGGCCGCCGTCTGTTCCGGATCATCGAGGTATCCGGCCGCCACGCCGACGCCGCCGATCCACAGCTCGCCCGCCTCTCCGGGCTCGCAGACGGACCCGTCCGCCCTGGTCACCTGGACGATCGCCCCGCCGACGGGCTGCCCGATCGGCAGCGTCCGCACGTCGTCGGCCGGCCGCGACGTGATCACGTGGAAGGTGGCGTTGATCGTCGTCTCGGTGGGCCCGTACAGGTTCGCGATCCGCTGCCCCGGCCCGAGCAGGTCGAACCACCGCCGTACGTGGGCCGCCGACAGCTCCTCGCCGCCGACGTGCACCCAGCGCAGCGCGGAGAGGTCCGCCCCGGTCTTCTCCGCCGCGCCGAGCAGCCGTTCCCACAGCGTCGGCACCGAGCTCCACACCGTCACGGCATCCCGCTCGAGACGCCGGACCAGCACCTCCGGGTCGCGCAGCGTGTCCCGATCCCAGCAGACGACGGTCGCGCCGACCATCAGTGGCGCCAGCAGCTGCCGTACCGAGGCGTCGAAGCAGATCGACGCGGTCTGCGCCAGCCGGTCCCCGGCCCGATACCCGAAGACCGAGATCGCCCAGTCCAGGTAGTTGGTCATCGCGCGGTGGCTCACCGGCACGCCCTTGGGCCGCCCGGTCGACCCGGACGTGAAGATCACGTAGGCGTCGTCGTCCGCCCCGGTCAGCACCGCCGGCGGCTCCCCGCCGGTCCCGTCCCACGGGTCCACCAGCGTGAACCCGTCGACCGTGAGCTCGCCGACGACCACCTCGGCCCCGGCCCGCCGCAGTTGCGCGGCGAGCCGCGCCGGTGGGTGCGCGGCGTCCAGCGGAACCCACGCCGCGTTCGCCTTGAGAATTCCGAGCAGCCCGATCACGGTGGCCGCCCCGGGCGCGGTGACCAGCCCGATCCGCCGCGCGCCGAAGCCGGCCAGTCGCGCCGCGAGCCGATCCGACGCCGCGTCGAGGTCCGCATACGTCAACGGCTCGCCGTCGCTGAGAACCGCGACCCCTTCCGGCGTACGCCGTGACTGCGCCCGAATCCGATCAGCCACCGACGCCACCCGCTCCGGTGCCGCCGACGCCGTGATCTCGGCCAGGTGCTCGGCCGCGAAGCGCTCGATCGTCGCCGCGTGGAACAGCGCCACCGGATAGTTCCAGGAGAAGCGCAACGCCCCGCCGGCCTCGAAGCAGACCAGCCCGAGGCGGGTGGCCGCCGAAGCGGTCCCGGCCGTGGTCGCGACCACGCCGGGGCCGGTCACGCCCGTACGCGGAAATCTCGCGAAGCTGAAACTCGCCGGGCTGACCGTCCGTGGCCCGCCGTCGTCCGCGGCCAGCATCCGGGCCAGGTCCACCGTGGAGACGGTCCCGTGGCGCTCGCTGCACAGCCACGCGTCCCGCAGCCGCCCGGCGAGTCCCGGCCCGACCCGCGCGAGCACCGGCAGGGTGTCCGCGAACGGGCCGACCATCCGATCGATCCCGGTCAGTCGTGCCGTCCGTCCGGCGCGCGCGACGAGCACCGGCACGTCATCCTGCCCGCTCCACCGGGCCAGGCAGCGCACGTATCCGGCGAGCAGCAGGTGGAACAGCGACACCCCGGCGGCCCGGGCCGCGGCCTCCAGCCGGCCGGTCAGCGCGGCGTCGATCGCCACCTGATGCACGGCGTAGGGCGGCTTCGGATCCGCACCCGGATCACCGTCGAACGGCAGCGCGAGCTGCGGATATTCCTTCAGCTCGGCACGCCACCAGTCGAGATCGGCCCGGCTCGGCGCGCTGCGCGAGGCTTCGTGGTCGGCGAACGTCGCCGGTGGAGCTTCCGGCAGGCCGGCCCCGGCGTATCGGGTCCAGAGCTCGTCCCCGAGAACCGCCAGGCTGTACCCGTCCGCCACCGCGTGGTGCGCCACCAGGATCAGGTGCGCCGCGTCCGCCGCGACCGCCAGCACCGCCCGGATCGGCGCCTCCGCCGTCAGGTCGAACGGCCGGTTCCGCAGCTCCGCGTCGAGATCCGCGACCGGCCCCGGCAGCTCGGTCACGGTGAACCATTCCGGCCACTCGCCGCCGGGCGCCGCGATCCACTGCCCGCTGTCCCCGAGCCGCGCCCGCAGCATCGGATGGC
>KL571435.1:1155-1918 GCA_000715855.1 Actinoplanes liguriensis | reverse complement strand
CGCCGCGTCCACCGGCCCGGCCAGCGTCAGGCGCACGGCGGCATACGCCGGGACGTCCGGATAGAGCCGCCCGTTGGTCCAGAACGCTCGCTGCACCGGACTCAACGCGAACTCCGGCGCCCCACCGGCGAGGTGCCCGGCCAGCTCGCGGATCGTCCGGAACTCGAAGAACAGCGTCGTGGACAGCGTCCGCCCGATCCGCGTCTCCAGCTCTTTCACCAGGTCGACCGCGGTCAGCGAGTCAAGCCCGAGCGACAGGAACGGCTCGTCCAGCCCGACGCCCGCCGGCTCCTTCTCCAGCGCCCCGGCCAGCAGCTCCCGCACGATCCCCGCCAGCTCACCCGCCTCCGCCCCGGCCGTGCGAAGCGCCGCCTCCTGAAGGGCCGCCTCACGAAGGGCCGTTCCCGGCGCCGCCTCGCGCGGAGCCACCGCACGAAGGGCTGCCTCGCGAGGAGTCGCCGCGCGAGGAGCGGTGTCCCTCCCCGATCGCGGCCTCCGCGGCGTGACCAGCACCTGCGCGACGCCGAGGCCCGCGGCCGACCACAGCACCCCGGGCAACTGGTCGAGCGGCAACGCCTCCCCGCCGACCGCGTGCCCGGCGGCAAGACCCCCACCCGCCAGAACCGGAAGATCAACCGCGATTACGGTACGGCCATGAGCGCGCTCGGCCGCCGCGAAGGCGTCGAGGTACACGTTCCCGGCCACGTAGTCACCGACCGCCCCGGCCAGCCCGGGCAGCACCGCGGAGACCGACGACAGCGCC
>KL571435.1:659-933 GCA_000715855.1 Actinoplanes liguriensis | reverse complement strand
GCCCGGGCAGCACCGCGGAGACCGACGACAGCGCCACCACCAGCGCATCAGCCCCGGCCGCCCGGGTCACCGCCTCGATGCCGCGCACCTTGGCGGCCATCCCCGCGTCCAGTTCGGCGGCGGTCTTCGCCCGCAGGCTGCCCGGCCGCGCGACGCCCGCGGCGTGCACCACGACGTCGAACCGCCGGCCCCGCACCAGCGCGGCGACGTCCTCCTCGACCGCGACGTCGGCCCGCCGGTACTCCACGACGGCGCCCAGCCCCCGCAGCTCGGC
>KL571435.1:0-428 GCA_000715855.1 Actinoplanes liguriensis | reverse complement strand
GGTAGCTGCCGTCCGGCGGCGGGACCAGCGGATCCGCCGCGGGCGCGGGCGCGAACGTGCGGGTGAGCCGCCGGCCGTCGCGCCAGGCCACGATCTCCGCCGGGCCGGGCGCCGCGGGGTGCGCCGCTTCCCGCTCGACGACGTCGTCGGCGGGGGTGTCCGTGGTGAGGTCCACGATCCGTACGCGCAGATCCTGGTTCTCGTCGGCCAGGGCCATCGCCAGGCCGGACCAGATCGCATGGCCGGGATGCGGTTTCTCCGTGCCGACGCCGGTCGCGTAGAGATTCCGGGTCACGATCACCAGATGGCCGTTGCGCGGCAGCCCGGGCACCACCGCGGTCGCGTCGCGTTCCTCGCGATCGGCGTGCACGACGGTCACCGCGGTGGCCGCCACCCGGTCGGCGGGGATCGGCGTCTCGACCCAGTGC
>KL571434.1:6179-6772 GCA_000715855.1 Actinoplanes liguriensis | reverse complement strand
GGCCGAGCTGGGCGGGGGCGTGTCGGGCGGTGCTGGGCGCGGCGGTGCTGGGCGCGGCGGTGCTGGGCGGGACGGGAGCCGGTTGTGGTGGGGCGGAGATGGAGGTGGGGCGGCTGTACGACGTACTGCGGAAGGGGGTTGGTCCGGGGTCGGACGGGCATACTGCCGGGTGGCCGTGAGACTGGTGGCAAATCTTATGTGGGATTTGCCGCTTCGCAGGGCAAGAATGACGAAATGCCGGGGATGAACTGCACGGTCAACCAGGTCGGTACCAGGACGGTGGTGCGGATCGACGGCGATCTGTGCTCGGCGACGCTTCCGCAGCTTCGGACCATGCTGCTGAAGTGCCTGGTGGAGCGGCCCGACGCGGTGATCGTCGACCTGGCCGCGGCGGTCGTGCCGGAGCCGTTCGCGCTGTCCGTGTTCGGGTCGGTGGCCCGGCAGTCGGCGATGTGGCCGGGGACTCCGCTGCTGCTCAGCGCACCCAGCGACGAGGTGGCGCGGTGGTTCGCGAGCGGGCGGTTCGGGCGGGTGCGGGTGTTCGCGAGCACCGACGAGGCGCTCGAGGTGCAGCCCGGCGAGCAGGTTCCGTG
>KL571434.1:801-5967 GCA_000715855.1 Actinoplanes liguriensis | reverse complement strand
GCGCACGCTCGGCACCTGGCGGCGGAGGCGTGCGGGCGGTGGCGGCTCGCGCATCTGGCGGATCCGGCGCGGATCGTGGCGGGGGAGTTGGTGACGAACGCCGTGTTGCACGCGCAGACGCTTATCGACCTGCGGTTCTCGCTGGGGAGGCGCTATCTGCTGATCGCGGTCCGGGACGGGTCCTACGAGATTCCGCGGGTGCGGGAGGCGACGCCGCTCGATCCGGCGGCGCCGCGTGGGTTGTTCCTGGTGGCGCAGTTCGCGAAGCGGTGGGGAACGGTCCCGGCGGAGGGCGGCAAGGTGGTCTGGGCCAGCCTCCGGCGCTGACCGCGCGGAACGAGCGCTGACCGCGCTGACCGCGCGCTGGCGGCGAGCCGGCAGCGGGCTGAGGTGGCCGCGACGGGTGGAGTGCGCTGTTGATGGCGAAGTGGGCGGCTAGCGGCTGGCCGGGGTGCGGCGGATGGTGGTGTGGAAGAGGCTGAGCAGGCCGGTGGTGGCCAGGACGCCGTGGACGACGCCTCGGGCGTTGACCACCTGGTAGGAGCGGCCGTGATACAGCGCCACCGCCCGGCCCTCCAACAGCGCCCGGATGCCGGCCGCGGCCAGGAACGGCACCCGCTTCAGGTCGATGATCAGGACGGTGACGTTCGGCTGGGCGGCCGCGTTGCCGATGATCTGGGCGAGGGCGTCGCTCACCTCGTCGTCGATCTCGCCCCGGACGGCCAGGCGGATGGTGCCGCCGCCCTCGTCGTGCTTGCTCACCGCGAACGAGCCGGTCATGTCTCCCCCGCTGAAGTTTGTCCGGTGGTTCCTGCTGAATGATGACGTGCCGCAGGTTCTCCGCGCGGACTTGTCACCCTAACCGTGGCGGGCCGCGTCCGCAGGAGGTAGGCGTTTCGGCTGATTGTGACGGGGAACCCGATGATTATGCCGATCCTCAACCGTTTGGAAGAAGCCCGCAGCCTCGACGGCGTCAGCGACCGGATCCAAACCGCGGTGACCGCCGCGGTCCGCCCGCAGCGGCTGCGTGACCTGCTGCACGGCACGTGGCTCGGGCATCCGCTGCACCCGGTGCTGGTGCAGGTGCCGGTCGGGGCGTTCGTCTCCGCCGCGATCCTGGACCTGCTGCCCGGCTCCCGGAAGGCCGCGACCACGCTGGTCACGGTGGGGGTGGCGGGCGCGGTCCCGGCGGTCGCGGCCGGCTGGCTGGACTGGTCGCAGATGACCCGGGACCGGCGCCGGGTGGGCCTGGTGCACGCCGGCGCGAACGCGGTGGCGGTCGGGTTGTACACCGCGTCGCTGCTGGCCCGGCTGGGCGGGCGGCACGCGCGGGGCCGGGCGCTGGGATACGCCGGGTTGACGCTGGCGGGGCTGGGCGCCTATCTGGGCGGCCATCTCGCGTACGCGCAGGCCGCCGGAACCAATCAGGCGGCGCCGGACACCGGGCGGCTGCCGGAGGAGTGGACCGAGGTGTGCTCGCTGGCCTCGGTGCCGGAGCGGAACACCGTGGTGCGGCTGGTCGGGGATGTGCCGGTGCTGCTCTACCGGATCGGCAACCGGGTGTCCGCGCTGGTCGAGCGCTGCAGTCACGAGACGGGGCCGCTGGGCGAGGGCGAGGTTGTCGGCAAGGACTGGGACGCCTGCGTGGTGTGCCCGTGGCACGGCAGCACGTTCCGGCTCAGTGACGGCGCCGTGGTGCACGGGCCGGCCGCCAACAATCAGCCGGTGATCCCGGTCCGGGTGGAGAACGGCCGTGTCGAGATCCGCCAGCCCTAATCTGTGACCCCCCGAGGAGGTTTGTCATGCCCGCACGTGAGGACATCCCGTCCACGCTGAAGCGTTCACCGAAGAAGGCCCAGGAGACGTACGCGAAGACGCACGATTCCGCCGTCGAGCAGTACGGCGAGGGCGAGCGCGCCCACCGCACCGCGTTCTCCGCGGTCAAGCACTCGTTCGAGAAGGTCGGCGATCACTGGGAGCCGAAGGCGAAGAAGGGCCCGAGCGACGCGAAGGCGGCCGGTGGGCGCGACACCAGGGCGGAGACGGCCGGCGGGGTGGACGCGAACGCGAGCAAGGAGCATCTGATGGGGATCGCGAAGCGTCTGGACGTCACCGGCCGCTCGAAGATGACCAAGGCGGAGCTGGTGGACGCGATCCAGAAGGCTAACGACAAGGCGACCCGGGAGGCGCGCGCCTGACCCTCGGAGGCCGGGATCACCATGGCGATGGAAGCGGTCCCGGCCGCCCGATAGTTTGACCGTGACGGTTCCGGGAATTCGCGAGTGGACCGGCTGACACGGGAGGGTGGCGACGCAGATGACCGCGGCGCTGAACTGGACCACCGGCGAGCAGTCCGGGTGCATGATCGTCACGGTCCGGGGCCGGCTCGAGCTGGCGCTCGCCCACCTGTTGCAGGGCGCGTTGCAGAAGTGCCTGGCCGAGCAGCCGGCCGCGCTGCTCGCCGACCTGTCGCGGATGTCGCTGGCCGAGGAGACCGCGTTGTCGGTGTTCACCGAGGTCCACCGGCAGGCGGCGATCTGGCCGGGCACGCCGATGCTGCTCTGCGGCGCCCGCCCGGAGGTCGCCGGTCTGCTCTCCCGGCACCGCTACGGTGGGCTGCAGGTGCGCGGAGACGTCGACTCCGCCGTGCACGAGGTGACCCGCGACGGCGTGGTCGTTCCGATGATCACCGATCAGCTGCTTCCGCTCAGCGGCGCCGCCCGGCACGCCCGTGACCTGGCCACCGAGGCCTGCGCCCGGTGGGGCCTGCCGGAGCTGATCGGTCCGGCCAGTGTGGTGGTGACCGAGCTGGTCACGAACGCGGCCGAGCACGCCGGCACGATGATGACCCTCCAGTTGGTACGGCGTTCGCGCTACCTGCACGTCGCCGTGCGCGACGGCTCGGCCCGGCCCCCGGAGGCCCGCCTGCCGGAGGAGAACCGGCTCGATCGTGGGCGGGGCCTGCTGCTCGTGGACAGTCTGGCGGCCGACTGGGGCTGGCTGCCCACCCGCGACGGCAAGGTGGTCTGGGCGACCTTAGCCCTCTAGGAGCTCGCGCAGCCCGGAGATTTTCAAGACCCTTGCGACGTACGGCTGAACGCCCGTCACCAGCATGGTCACGTCCCGTCCGCGGGCGACCGCGTGGACCGTGCTGAGCATCCCGATGCCGGCCGCGCTGAGCAGCGGGACACCGGACAGGTCGATCACCAGGCGACGCCCGTGCCCGCACGTGGTGGCCGCGGTGAGCAGCTCACGACGTACCATCGTGGTGTTGTCCCGGTCTATCTCGCCGTGCACCCGGGCGTGGACGCCGTCCGGCCCCGCGGTGAGAGCCACCCGGTGCTCGGGCCCGCCGGAACCGGTCCAGGGCGGTGGGGTGTCCGACAGCATCGCCTCGCGCAGCCAGGTCAGCGCCCGGCTGAGCAGGCGCGACACGTGCATCTGGGAGATGCCGAGCTCCTCGGCGATCTCCACCTGACTCAGGTTGCCCCAGAACCGCAGGGCCAGCAGCCGCCGTTCCCGGGCCGGGATCTCGCAGAGCAGGGTCTCCACCGTCGCGCGCTCGTCGACCAGGTTCAGGTCGGCGTCCAGCGCGCCGAGCAGATCGCCCATCTCGGTGCCGTTCGGGTTGTCGCCGAGCGGCGAGTTCAGCGACTCGGTGCTGTGCGCGGCCGCGGAGGTCTGCGCGCCGAGCACCTCCGACTCGGCGAGCCCGAGCCGCTGGGCGAGCTCGGCGAGCGTCGGGGTCCGGGCGAGCTCGCTGGTCAGTGCCGCCCGCGCGTGGACGAACTCGAGGACCCGGTCCTGCTGGCCGCGCGGCACGTGAACACCCCACGTGTGGTCCCGGAAGTGGCGTTTGATCTCGCCGGTGATGGTGAGGATCGCGTACGCCGTGAAGGAGCCCCGCTCCGGGTCGAACCGGTCGACGGTCTTCACCAGCCCGAGCCGCGCGACCTGCTCCAGGTCGTCGGAGGGCTCGCCGCGACCCCGGTACCGCCGCGCCAGCCGGCCGGCGAACGGCAGCGCCTCCCGTACGAACTCGTCGCGTAGCCGGAGCCGTGCCGGGCCGGTGGCGCTGTCGCGGGCCCGGGCGTACTGGTCAGCGAGAACGTCCAGATCCTCGAACGGCTCCAGCTGATCGTTTTCTCGCATGCCTCACCTCCCGTCGGCGCACACGTTGCGTGCATGGTGCCCCACTTTCAGTGACGCAAACCTGCGGTCGTCCGCAACCGTCGCGGTTGCGGTTCGGTAGTGCGTGCGTTCCTGAGCGAAGCGGCGTCCGAACCCCTCCGAAGAGTCTGGCAGCGCCGAGGTCCGGCGCTGCTGTTTTCCGGGGGGTATCGCAGTTTTGGCACCGATGTTCGCACCGTTGAGGGAGCGCAACTACCGGCTCTGGGCCGCCGCCGACCTGGTGTCGACGGCCGGCACCTGGATGCAGGTGCTCGGACTGAACTGGCTGATCCTCTCCGACACCGGTTCGGCCGCCACCATGGGCCTGGTCGTCATGCTCCAGGCGCTGCCGGTGCTGGTGCTCGGCACCTGGGGCGGCGCGCTCGCCGACCGCCTGCCGGCCCGCCCGCTGCTGATCGCCAGCCAGGCGGTGCGTGCGCTGCTGGCCCTCGTCCTGATCGCGCACGGCGGCCACGCGCTGATCTTCGCGGTGGCGCTGGCCTCCGGCGTGATCAGCTCGTTCGAGGGCCCGGCGCTCGGCCGTTTCGGCTCGGCGCTGGTCCCGCCGTCCGCGCTGGGCTCGGCGCTCGCGCTCGGCTCGGTGCTCAGCTCGGCCGGCCGGATCGGCGGCATGGCGCTGGGCGGCGTGCTGGTCGGCATCACCGGCCCGGCCGTGCTGTTCGGGATCAACGCGGCCTCCTATCTCGCGGTCATCGTCGCCCTCGCCGCGATGCGCACCGGCGACCTGCGTGACCTGCCCGTCGCGGTGGCCGGCGAGCGGGGCGTGCGATCCGGCCTGCGCTACATCGCCGGGCAGCCGGTGGTCCTGATCGTGCTCGCGCTCTCCTTCGTGCTCGGCTCGCTGGGCCGTAACTACCAGGTCAGCATGGCCTCGATGGTGGCCGGCCCGCTGCACGGCGGCTCCGGTGCATACGGGCTGCTCTCCACCGTCTTCGCGGTCGGCGCCGTGCTCGGCGGCCTGCTGCTGGCCGGCAC
>KL571434.1:0-555 GCA_000715855.1 Actinoplanes liguriensis | reverse complement strand
AGATGTGTATAAGAGACAGGCTCGGCACCGGCCTGGCGATCAGCGTGCTGCAGGTCGGCGCCGGTCTCGCCCCGACGATCACCTCGTTCGCCGCGGTGATCCTGCCGATCGCCGCCGGCGCGGTCGTCTTCGACACCGTCGTCTCGACCCGCATCCAGCTCGACACCCGCGAGGACATGCGCGGTCGTGTCCTGGCCGCGGTCGGCATCGTGTCGTCGCTCTCCGGCATGGCCGGCGCGCCCGCTGTCGGCTGGCTCTGCGACGCGATCGGCCCGCGCGGCGCCCTGCTCCTCGGCGGCGCGGTCACCACGGCGGCGGCGCTGGCCGGCGCGGTGGCGATCGCCCGAGTCCAGGGCCGCAAGCTGCCGGTCCCGCACAGTGCCGCACATGCCGCACATGCCGCACATGCCGCACATGCCGCACATGCCGAACCTCCAGCACCTTCCGCACATGCCGCACCTTCCGCACCCGGAGCCGCTGCTCGCTGAGCAGCCGGCCTGACCGTCCTGAGGGCCCGCCGCCCCGCAGTGAGCCAGCCCCAGCCGCGCCTCGCCC
>KL571433.1:27194-27771 GCA_000715855.1 Actinoplanes liguriensis | reverse complement strand
GAGATGTGTATAAGAGACAGCTCCAGCATCTGCGGCCGCCGGGTCACCCGCTGCACCCCGAACATGATCCCGACCGTGACGACGGTGAGACCGGCCAGGCCGAACCAGTTCGGCTTGCCGTCCGAGGCCAGCGCGCCGACCGCGGTGACCAGGGCGAGGGCCGTCGTCGACAGGATGCCGGAGAGCGCGATGCACCACGACGCGACCGCCGGGGTCGCCCCGAATCGGCGCATCTGCTGATAGTTGAACTGGGTGGAGAACGCCGGGCCGCCGGGCAGGGTCTCGTTGAGCGAGTGGGCGGCGTAGGCGAGGGCGACGTTGCGGTAGATCGGCACCCGCAGACCGGCCGAGGAGAGCAGGAACTGCTGCATGCGGCCGTACGCGCCCATCGCCATCAGCTCGGCGACGACCGCCACGGCGAGCCAGCCGGCGTGCGGCGCGCGCAGCTGCGTCAGCGCCGACGACAGGGACGGCCGGCCGACGACCAGCTCGACGGCGAACAGCACGACGACAGCGGCGACCGCACCGCGCCGGATCCAGGTGCGGGCCGGATGCTTCCCGGTGCGGGGCGGGCCGT
>KL571433.1:25397-27008 GCA_000715855.1 Actinoplanes liguriensis | reverse complement strand
GGCTGGTCACGGTCATGGACTCAATGTCGGTTCGGACGATGGACAGTTGACGATTCCGGAGGCGAGGTCGCCGGCGAGGTAACACCGCACGGTCGGCCCGACCGGGGCGACCGATGACCGCGCTCATGGGTGTTGCCTCTCCGCGTATTTCAACAGTTGGTGATTTCCTCTCGACGATAAATTCAACGGCCGTTGAAGTCAACGTACGGTGAAATGAGCGACACGCTCACTACGGCCGGACCGCGGAATCCTCGCCGCGTCGCGCCTACTACTGGAGTAGTAGGCGCAATGGCTGCTGCCGGTGGATGTCCGGGACGGCAGGAAACGGGACGCTTGACGAGCCTCGGACCGCAACGCCGGTATTCACAGCATTTCTGAACTCCGGCGACCGGTCCATCGCGGCATCGACGAAGATCGCGAGAAAGAGACCGTCACCATGGAACTGCGCCGGCGAACACTCCTCCAGGCCGCGGCCGCGACCTCCACGGTCAGCGTGCTGGGCCTGGCCGCGTGCACCGACGACAAGGACGCGTCCACGGACAGTCCCGCGACGACCGGCACGCAGTCGCTCACCCTCAGCTCGGCGACCTGGAGCTACGACGCGACGAACGACGTCTACTACCAGATCGGCAAGTACTACGTGGCCAAGCCGGCCGCCACCGACTACGAGTCGCTCAGCGTCTTCGTGCCGGGGAAGTTCTTCGCCGGGACCAAGAACAGCGACGGCACGTACACCGTGAAGATCGACGCCGCCGGCACGGTCGGTGAATTCACCGCGGCGACCGCGCCGATCGTGTTCCCGGTCGACACGCCGGGTTACGCCGCGCAGAAGCCGCTGACCGAATACAGCTACGACAAGGTGGCCGACTATCTGCAGGCCGGATACGTCTACGTGCACCCCGGTCTGCGCGGCAAGGACAGCAACGCGGACAGCCACACCGGGAACGCGCCGTGGGGCGTGACCGATCTCAAGGCCGCGGTGCGCTACGTGCGCTACAACGCCGACGTGATCCCCGGCAGCAAGGACCGGCTGGTGGTGTTCGGGATGAGCGGGGGCGGCGCTCAGTCCGCGGTGATGGGCGCCTCCGGGGACAGCGCGCTCTACACGCCGTACCTGGAAAGCCTTGGCGCAGCCATGAAGACCACTAGCGGCGAGACCATCAGTGACGCCGTCGCCGGCGCGATGTGCTGGTGTCCGATCACGAGCCTGGACTACGCGAACGCGTCCTACGAGTGGAACATGGGCCAGTTCTCGACGAGCGACACCCGGGCGGACGGGACCTGGACGAAGAGCTACTCGACCGAGCTGGCGAAGGCGTTCGCGGCGCACCAGAACAAGCTGGGGCTGAAGGACTCGTCGGGGACGACGCTGGCGCTGGAGAAGTCGAGCGACGGGGTGTATCTGGCGGGGACCTACTACGACTACCTGGTGAAGGTGATCAACGAGTCGTTGAACAACTTCCTCGAGGACACCAAGTTCCCGTACAAGCCGTCGAATTCCTTCCAGGCCGGCATGACGCCCGGCGGTGGCGGGGCTCCCGGCGGCGGCGGAGCTCCCGGCGGCGGCCTGCCCAGCGGCGCGGCTCCCGGTGGCGCCGGCCTGCCCAGCGG
>KL571433.1:24444-25196 GCA_000715855.1 Actinoplanes liguriensis | reverse complement strand
CCTGCCCAGCGGCGCGGCTCCCGGCGGCGCCGGCCTGCCCAGCGGCGCGGCTCCCGGCGGCGGCATTCCTGGCAGCGGTGGTCAGACGGACACGACCACGTACAAGACGGTTCAGGAGTACTTCACGCACCTGAACAAAACCGGTCAGTGGGTCACCTACGACGCGGCCACCAACACCGCGAAGGTGTCCAGCCTCGAAGGGTTCGTGAAGAGCCAGAAGACGCCGTCCAAGGTCGTAGGCGCGTTCGACGGCCCGGCCCGCGAGATCGGCGAGAACGTAGTGTTCGGCAGCGGCACCGCGGGCCTGCACTTCTCCCCGGTCGCCGAGCAGGTCATCGCGGCCAACGAGGCGGCCTTCGCGAAGCTGTCCGGCTGGAAGGACGACTACGCCTCGTCCGGCTACACCTCGGACTTCGCGAAGACCGACAGCGCCGGGCAGGACATGACCAAGCGGGTCGACGCGTACACCCCGCTGTACTTCCTGAACGCCTCCTACGAGGGCTACAAGAGCAGCACCGTCGCGAAGCACTGGCGGATCCGCACCGGCATCATGCAGGGCGACACCGCCAACGCGACCGAGGTGAACCTGACGCTCGCGCTGCAGAACTACGGCGTGGACGTCGACTTCGCCACGGTCTGGGGGCTGGCCCACACGACGGCCGAGCGCACCGGCGAGGCGACCGCCAACTTCATCGCCTGGGTCAAGGACACCGTCGCGAAGTGATCACGGCCGGCCGGTCAGCACCGGGGAC
>KL571433.1:23122-24222 GCA_000715855.1 Actinoplanes liguriensis | reverse complement strand
ATCCGCGCTGCGACCGGCGGGCGCGGGCCTTCTCGATCTCCCGGATCCAGGCCTCCGACGCCCGTTGCGCGCTGCTGGTCACCCAGCCGGCGGCGCTCAGCGCGATGACGACCGCGCCGGTCCCCAGGTCGTTCCAGGTGGCGCCGGCCGAATCGGCGTAGCCGCGGGCGAACGGGGCGAGCATCACCCAGACGCCGAGCAACGCCGTCAGCAGGCTCAGGCGGGTGGTGCCGGCGGGGTGCACCGCGCGGACGTAGCCGAGCGCGACCAGGCTCAGGCCGGCGAGGACGTCGCTCCAACCGGCGTACGGCGCCGTCGCCGCGTGGTGGTCGAAGACCAGCGGCCCGACGGTCAGCCAGGCCCCGGCCATCACGAGCAGCTCACTGGGCGTGTGGCTCATCTCGGCCACCACGCGCCGTCCGCCGCGAATCGGATGCCAGTGTCGAAGAGGTGGACTCAGGTGCATGGCTCTCCCCCGTACCGATGCCGCCGGCGGTCCCCTGGCGAAGCCCGGGCGGCCCGATTCCACCGGCGGTTTCCTGCCGAGAGCTTCCCACGTGGTGGGGCCCGAGCGGCCCGATTCCGCTCACCCGGGAGATGCCGCGTGCCGCCGCCCGGACGGTCGGGGTCAGCCCGCGCACCGCCGCGGCCGAGTCCCCCCGGACCACCACCGACAGCGCCGCCACCACCCGGTCCCCGGAGCGGATCGGCGCGGCCACCGACACCGCGTCGTCGGTCACCTGCCGGTCGCTGACCGCGAAGCCGGTACGCCGCACCTCCGCCAGCACCCGCCGCAACCGCCCAGGATCGGTGATCGTGTACGCCGTGAACCGCACCAGCGGCCCGGCCAGCACCCGCTCCTGCACCTCGGCCGGGGCGTACGCGAGCAGCACCAGCCCGACCCCGGTCGGCGGCATGGCGAACCGCCCGCCCACCTTGGTCAGCACGTTCACCGCGTCCCGGGCGGCGAACCGCTCGACGAACACCACCTCGTCCTGATCCCGGACCGCGAGTTGCACGTTCTCATGGGTGACCTCGTACAGGTCCTCCATGAACGGCAGCGCCGCCTCGCGCAGCGCCAGACCTGTCTCTTATACACA
>KL571433.1:20812-22870 GCA_000715855.1 Actinoplanes liguriensis | reverse complement strand
GGCGATCTCGGACAGGCTCAGCTCCGGCCGTTCCCTGGTGAAGGCGTCCAGGACGGCCAGCAACTTGCCGCCGGCACTCAGAGCTCCAGGACCGGCCGCGGGAACAACGCCGGCACTCGGAACTCCAGGGCCGGCCGCGGTAACAACACCGGCACTCAGAGCTCCAGGATCAGCTTCGGCGACACCGCCCGCGACACGCAGACGAACATCGTGTCGTTCGCGGCCCGCTCCGCCGCCGTCAGCAGGGAGTCCCGGTGATCGACCGTGCCGGACAGCACCGGTGTCTCGCACGTCCCGCATGTCCCCTCCCGGCACGAGGAGAGCGGGGCGACCCCGGCCTCCTCGACGACTTGCAGCACAGACTTGTCCGGCGGCACGCTCAGGGTCAACCCGCTGACCGCGAGCTCGACCTCGAAGGCGCCGTCCCGGACCGGCCGGCCGACCTCCCGGGGCGTGAACCGTTCGAGGTGCAGCGTGCCCTCCGGCCAGCCGGCGCAGCGTCGTTCGACGGCCGCCAGCAGCGGTTCCGGCCCGCAGCAGTAGACGAGCGTGCCGGCCCGCGGGACCCCGAGCACCCGGTCGAGGTCGATGAGCCCCACCTCGTCCTGCGGGTGCAGCGTGACCCGCGCGTCGCCGCGCAGCGCGCCGAGGAACGCCATCGAGCGCCGGCTGCGACCGCCGTAGTGCAGCTCCCAGTCGGCGCCCGCGGCCTCGGCCGCCGCGATCATCGGCAGGATCGGGGTGATCCCGATGCCCCCGGCCACGAAGATGTAGCCCGGCGCCGGGACCAGCGGGAAGTGGTTGCGCGGCCCGTCCACCTCGACGTCGGCGCCGGTGGGCAGCGCGTCGTGCACGTGGGCCGAGCCGCCGCGCCCGCCGGGCTCGCGCAGCACCCCGATCCGCCATGTGGCACGGTCGGCCGGGTCACCGCAGAGCGAGTACTGCCGGGTGAGCCCTTCGGCCAGCCGCAGGTCGACGTGTGCGCCGGGCGTCCACGGCGGCAGCTCGGCACCGGCCGGATCGGTCAGGTCGAGCACGACGACGCCATCGCCGTCGGGCTCACGCTGGGCGACGCGCAATCGCATGCGGATTTTTCCTTTCCCGTACGACATCTCAGGCCGGAGTGGTGGCCCGGCACCAGATCAGGACCGGGGTACGACGTCTCAGGCCGGAGTGGTGGCCCGGCGCCCCATCAAGACCGGGGTACGGCGTCTCAGGCCGGAGCCGTGACCCTGCGCCGGATCAGGGCCGGGTCGGTGACGAGGTGCGGCGCCATCGCGGCAGGCTCCGGGGGCCCGGCGTCGATCGGCGCGTGGCCGGGATGCCCGGCCAGCCACTCCCACAGCAGGACCGGGTCGTCGGCGTCGGCCTGCGCGCCGCAGTGGCACTCCCCGCGCAGCCGGTCCGAGCCGGGCACCCAGGCCACCCGCAGTACCTGACTCATCAGGAGGCCGCCTCGGCGAGACGGGCCATCATCCGGCGGGCGGCCAGTCCCCCGGTGTCGATGTTGACGGACAGCTCCTGGTAGCCGTCGGGCTCGCCGGTGAGCACGCGCTCGAGCACGTCGAGCGCGGTCACGTCCTGCAGGACGACGGTCCGGTTGCTCTCCCGCAGGAAGTCCGACACCTCCCGGTCGTCGAGCGCGAAGTCGCGGGCCACGGCCCAGAAGTCGTGGGTCGACGACTCGGTCTCCGGGGTGATCGCGTACACGACCTCGACGTGGAAGGCGTCCGGGTCGGTGCCGTCGGCGTTCGGCAGCACCCCGGCCGGCGCGATCCGGCTGTGCAGCTTGTAGAGGCAGGGCGGGGTGAACTCGATGTCCTGCCAGCGGGTGATGCGCCCGGTGATCCCGGTGCTGCGGGCGTAGAACGGCGGGCAGGCGGCGTCCGCCATCCGCCGGGACACGTAGACGATGCCGGCCTTGTCGTCGACCTCGGTGGTGATCGGCGTCTCCGCCACCTCGGGCGTGCCGATGTAGCCGCCGTGCAGGTACGTCTCGTGCGACAGGTCCATCAGGTTGTCGATGAGCAGGCCGGCCCGTGCCTGTCTCTTATACAC
>KL571433.1:19174-20569 GCA_000715855.1 Actinoplanes liguriensis | reverse complement strand
ATGTGTATAAGAGACAGGTCCGGGTCACCGATGAACACCCACACGAACGAGTCCTGCTCGACCACCGGATAGGCCTTGAGCCGGGCCGTACGCGGGATCCTGCTCTGTCCCGGCACCGCGACGCAGCCGCCGTCGGCGCCGTAGGTGAAGCCGTGATATCCACACACGACGGTGTCGCCGACGAGCCGGCTGGGCGGTTCGGAGAGCGGGAACCGCCGGTGCACGCAGCGATCGCTCATCGCGGTCACCTGCCCGCCCTCGGTTCGCCAGAACAGGATCGACTCGCCGCACACCGTCCTGGTGAACAGCTCCCGCCCGATCTCCCGGCCGTAGGCCGCCACGTACCACTGATCCCGCACCATGGCCGTAGTGTGAGCGCCGTCACCACGGCGTCGATACGACCTTTCCGTGAGGCGGAAAGGTCAGTCCGCGGCCATGCGACTTTCCCCTGATGCGGGAGGTCAGTCGCCGGCCAGACGGGATACGAGGAGGCCGAGCCGGTCCGCCTGGCCCTCGGGCGGGATGCGCCCGTTCTCCGCCAGGGCGGCGATGCCGTGGAACGCACTCCAGCTGACCTCGGCGAGCAGCTCCCGCTGCGGATTGCCCTCGGCGAAGCAGCTCAGGAACTCGCCGAAGCAGGCGAGCAGCGGTGGCGGCGTCTCCGCGTGCGCGAACTTCACGTCCGTCGGCAGGACGAACATCGCCTGGTAGAGGGCCGGCCGCTCGACAGCGAACGCCAGGTAGGCGCTGCCCACGGCGTGCAGCGCCGGAGCCTGTCCGGAAACGGTCAGCCGCGCCTCGCGCAGGCGGTCGGCGAGCTCCACGAAGCCCTCCATGGCGACCGCCCGCATGATCGCCTCCTTGCCGTGGAAGTGGCTGTAGAGCACGGGCTGGCTGTACTCCACGCGCTCGGCCAGCCGGCGCGTGGTCACCGCCTCCCATCCCTCGGCTTCGGCCAGCTCACGGGCGGCCGTGACGATCAACTGGTGGCGCTGGGCGTGCTCGCGCTCGCGGCGCTCGGTGATGGCGGACATGACTACATGCTAGCAACGCTAGACATCCTGCCGAAGATAGATGTATCTTTGGCAGCAGACCTAGCGCCGCTAGAACTTGTTTCATCGCTAACCAGGAGAATCCATGCTCACCACCATCGCCACCGTTCTCGCCGGCCTGATCGGCGCGGGAATCATCGTCATCGGCATCCGCGAGCTGCTCGCGCCGCAGGCCTCGGCCGACTTCGGCATTCCCGGCACGCGGACGGAGGATCCCAACTTCCGGTCCTGGCTCGCGGTCAAGGCCGCCCGCGACATCGGCCTCGGCCTGATCACCTTCCTGCTGCTGATCAACGGGGACCACGCCCTGGTCGGCTGGTTCCTGCCTGTCTCTTATACACAT
>KL571433.1:18661-18916 GCA_000715855.1 Actinoplanes liguriensis | reverse complement strand
CCCGCCGGTGATCGTGACCAGCTCGTCGAAGGTCAGCGAGAAGACCGTGTGCGGGTGGCCCGCCGCGGCCCAGATCACCCCGTGCTCGCGCAGCGCCTCGTCGACCACGGTGCGCACGGGGGCGGGGTGCCCGACCGGGGCCACTCCCCCGATGGCCTGGCCGGTGATCGCGCGGACCTGTTTCGCGGAGGCCATCACGATCGCGGCGGCGCCGGCGCCCTCGGCCAGGACGGCGGTGTCCACCCGGTGCCGGCC
>KL571433.1:15664-18462 GCA_000715855.1 Actinoplanes liguriensis | reverse complement strand
GACGGCGGTGTCCACCCGGTGCCGGCCGCTGGTCATCACGAGCAGCGGCTCCCCGTCGGCGAGGAACAGCAGACTGCTGGCGATCGCGCCGACCTCGCAGCCGAGCGCGGCGGCGGCCTCGGCGGCGGTCCGCGCGGAGTCGGGGAGCTGCCGGACGCGGCCGGTGAGCCCGGCATCGTTCAGGTGCTGTTGCACGATCCGGCTGCGCTCGGGCAGTTGCTGGTCAATGGTCATGATCGGCGGAACCTTCCTCGGTCACGGATTGCGGGTAGTGCATGAGCAGGACGACCTCGGCGGGGCCGCCCAGGGCCCGGAAGTGATGCCCGAGGTCGCCCCGGTAGCGCAGGCTCTCGCCCGCATCGAGGTCCCGCTCGGCGCCGGACGGGCCGACCCGGACACGGCCGCGGACCACGGTCACCGTCTCCTCGACCCCGGTGGCGTGCGGGGACGAATCCTGCGGGGTGCCGGTGAGCGTCGCCCGGTAGACCTCGACCAGGTGCGGGCCGACCGGCCACCGGCCGAGCAGGACGGCGGCGACCGACGCGCCCTCGACCGGCAGGGCGTCGACCAGGAGCGCGCCCAGCGGGGCGTCGAGCGCCGTGGTCAGCGCGAACAGGGTGTCGAGGCGGGCGCCGCGGCGGTCGTTCTCCAACTCGGAGATCGTGCCCTTGCCGATGCCGCTGCGACGCGACAACTCGGACAGTGAGACCCCGCGCTCGCCGCGAAGCCGTCTCAGCTTCGACCCCACCGACTCGTCCACCGGAGCACCACCGTTCTGTTAACAGAACGATAGCACCGGTCCGCCTCACCGAGAGGACTTCGATGACTGCCACTGACATCCTGTCGCCCGAGTGCCTGCGGGACCCGGTCCCGGTGTGGGAGGCGCTGCGGGAGACCGAGCCGCTGAGCTTTCATCCGGGCCTGAACGCGTACGTCATCAGCCGCTACGCCGACGTCGACCGGGCATTCAAGGATCCGGTGTTCACCAGCGACAACTACGCGTGGCAGCTCGAGCCCCTGCACGGCCGCACGATCCTGCAGATGGACGGGCGGGAGCACTCGATCCACCGGCGGCTGGTAACCCCGGCGTTCCGCGGCAGCGACCTGACCGCCCGGTTCGTCCCGGTGATGCGGCAGAACAGCCGCGAGCTGCTCGACGGGTTCCGGCACGCCGGCGAGGTGGACCTGGTCGACGCGTACACCACCCGGTTCCCGATCAACGTGATCGTGGACATGCTCGGCCTGCCCAAGTCCGACCACCTGCTCTTCCACCGCTGGTACACCGCGATCATCGGCTTCCTGTCCAACCTGACGCGGGACCCGGAGGTCGCCGCGCGCGGGATGGCGACCAGGGAGGAACTGGCGGCGTACCTGCTGCCGCGGATCGAGGAGCGGCGCGCCGCGCCCGGCGACGACCTGCTGTCGGTGCTGTGCACGGCGGAGATCGACGGCGAGCGGATGACCGAGCAGGAGATCAAGGCGTTCGTCAGCCTGCTCCTGATCGCCGGCGGGGAGACCACCGACAAGGCGATCGCGAACATGATGGTGAACCTGGTCCGGCACCCCGAGCAGATGGCGATGGTCCGCGCGGACCGGTCGCTGATCGCGAACGCCCTGGCCGAGACGCTGCGGCACTCGCCGCCGGTGCAGATGATCATGCGGCAGCCGGCCGAGGACGTCGAGCTCTCCGGCGGAACCGTGCCGGCCGGCGCCACGGTGGTGTGCCTGATCGCCGCCGCGAACCGCGACCCGCGGCGCTACGCCGAGCCGGACCGGTTCGACCTCACCCGCGCCGACCTGGACTTCGCGAAGGCGTTCACCGCCGCCGCCAACCACACCGGGTTCGCGCTCGGCCGGCACTTCTGCGTCGGCGCGATGCTGGCCAAGACCGAGGTGGAGATCGCCGCCAACGACCTGCTCGACGCGATGGAGGAGATCGAGCCGGCCGAACCGGCGGTCGCCGCGGGCCTGTTCACCCGGGCACCCTCCGCGCTTCGCCTGCGCTTTCGCCCGACCGGGTAACAGGTTCCGCCGTCGGCCGGACGGCGTCGCTATGCTGCGGGCGACTACTGTGCTGGCTGATGGAGATCCCGACATGACCGCCGTCACGCTGCGGTTCGAGATCCTCGGGCCGCTCCGGGCCTACCGGAACGACGAGCCGGTCGACCTCGGGCCGCTCACCCAGCAGGCGGTGCTCGCCCTCCTGCTGCTGCACGCCGGCGAGCCGGTCCCGGTGCGACGGATCATCACGGCGTTGTGGGACAACGACCCGCCGGAGAACGGCATCGACCTCGTTCAGCGGTACATCGGCGGCCTGCGCCGGGCCCTCGATCCGGAGCGTACGTCGCTGATCGCCCTGACCGAGGGCGGCTACGTGCTCCGCGTCAGCGACAGCGCCATCGACGCCGGCCAGTTCCGGGCGGTGCTCGCCCAGGCCCACGCCGAGCAGCGCACCGGGCAGTTCGACACCGCGACCCTGCAGGTGCGGCGAGCGCTCGGCCTCTGGCAGGACGAGCCGCTGACCGGGCTGACCGGGGCGGTCTTCGAGGCCGGCCGCGCCCGCCTGAACCGTGAGCGGGCCACCGCCTCCCAGCTCCTGGCAACCCCGGCGCCCACGCCGTCACCCGCCCCTCCGGAGCCGGCCGCGGTCCAGCCGCCCCTCCCGGAGCCGACCGCGGTTCAGCCGCCTCCCCTGCAACCGACCAGGGTCGAGCACGCTCCGCTCGCACCGACCGCGGTCCAGCCACCACTGCAACCGACCGCGGTCCAACGACCGCTGCAGCCGACCGCGGTCCAAC
>KL571433.1:14333-15447 GCA_000715855.1 Actinoplanes liguriensis | reverse complement strand
GGTCCAACGACCGCTGCAGCCGACCGCGGTCCAACCACCGCTGCTCGAACCGACCGCGGTTCAGCCCGCCCCGCTGGACTCGACCGTGGTGGAGCCCGCGCCGGCCGCGAAGCCCGCCTACCCCGAGGCGGTCGACCCCTGGGCCGGCCACGACCTGTTCCCGCCGGATCCGCTCGCCATGCACTGACGGCCGGCGCCGCGGAGCTGGGCGTCTCGTCCCGGGTTCAGGTCGCGGCCGAGGCCGCCCGCCGGATGCTCACGGATGCTCCAGCAGGGTCAGCAGCCCGGTGATCTGCAGGACCCGGTGCACGACACCGCGCGCCCCGGTGGCGGTCATCCGGGTGCCCTTGCCGACCGCGGTGGTGTACCCGTCCAGCAGGCCACTGAGCGCCTCGGAGTCGATGAAGGTGACCTCGGACAGGTCGATGACGAGGTGGTCGCAGCCGGCCCCGACGATGTCGATGATGGTCGCGGACAGGTCGTCGCGGGCGGTGATGTCGAGCTCGCCGCGGATCTTCAGAACGACGGCGCGCGGCCCGGCGGTGTCGGTGTCCCCGGCCTCGACGGTGAGCGTGTAGATCTGATCGTCCATACATTGCCATTACCCGTACGCCCGAGGGGGCTATTCATGGCCGACCACCGGCGGCGGACCGCGCGACCACCCGGAACTGGGCTCAAACCTACTTCGTGACGTCGGTTACCCGCCTGCGAATCGTCCGGTATCTCCCGATCAGCGATACGGGTCGTTCTTCGGGTCGGGCTGCACGCGGTTGTGGCGGGCACAGCGCAGCCCGATCAGCGCCATCACGATGTAGCCGCCCAGCTGGACCGGGTATCCACCGGGAAGCAGCCGCAGCGCGCCCGGGTCGTGGTTGATCATCAGCCGGATCGCGCCCTGAGCGCCGAGCGCGGCGAGCACGAGACCGAAGACGAGCCAGACGGCTTGGCGCATCGTCGCCTCCCCCGGCACGATCCTGCGGGCTCCCCCGAGCCTAGGCCGCCCCCGGCCCCCCGGTGCCCGGTTGACCGAATGATCAGCGCCGGACGCCGAGGCCGTCGACGGCTCGGTGCGGGCACTGCCCCGACTCGTCACCGGCTACGCCGGGTCGTAGCT
>KL571433.1:8913-14083 GCA_000715855.1 Actinoplanes liguriensis | reverse complement strand
GCCCGCCAGCGCCTCGTCGCGGGCGCGCTGTTCCGGGCCGTCCGGCAGGTGGTTGACGTGCGAGCGGGCGTGACTCACCCGCTGCAGGCGTGACGTCCGAGGGATCCGCAGCGCCTCGTAACGCCGCAGCGCGGCCGCGGGGTCGGCCGGGTTCTCCGCCAGGCATCGGGTGAGCACGGCCGCGTCCTCGATCGCCTGCGCGGCGCCCTGCGCGAAGAACGGGAACATCGGGTGGGCCGCGTCCCCCAGCAGCGTCACCCGGCCGGACGTCCACCGCGGCAGCGGCGCACGGTCCAGCAGGGCCCAGCGCCCGGGTGTGCCGCCGGCCCGGATCAGGTCGACCAGGCGGCTGTCCCAGCCGTCGAACTCGGCGAGGAACTCCTCGACGGTGGCGGTCGCCGTCCACGACTCGACGGAGTCGTCCCGGGCCGGGGCGAAGGCGACCAGGTTGATCAGCCGGCCGGCCGAGATCGGGTAGTGCACCAGGTGGTGGCCGGGGCCGATCCAGATCGTCTGCGCCCGGCGGCGGGCGAACGGCGGCGCGCCGGCGGCCGGGACCAGGGCCCGGAACGCGCAGAGGCCGGAATCGGTCACCGCCGCGGGCCCGCGCAGGACGGAGTGGACGCCGTCCGCCCCGATCACCACGTCGGCCTCGACCACCCCGCCGTCCTCGAACCGCGCCCGCGGACCGTCCGGGTCCACGCCGGTGCAGCGCCGGCCGAGCCGGACCACCCCGGGCGGGACCGCGCCGCGGAGGACCTCGAACAGGTCGGCGCGGTGGATCGTGTACGTGTGCTCGCCGTAGAGCCGCTCGCAGGAGGACGCCAGATCCTCGGCCGACAGCACCGTCCCGTCCCGCCACCGGCGGAACTCCCAGCCGACGTCGAGGCGCACCGCCCGGGACAGGAACCGCTCCAGCACGCCGAGCCGGCGCAGCAGGCGCACCGCGTTGGGCGCGACGACCAGGCCGGCGCCGACCTCTTTGAGCTCACGCGCCTGCTCGTGGACGGTGACGGCGAACCCGGCCCGGTGCAGGAACGCGGCGGCGGCGAGCCCTCCGATCCCGCCACCGACAATCACGATCGTCGACATCCCGCCATCATGACCGGCCGCGGCGGGATCGGGGTGCCGGCCGGCAACGGCGCGGCGGCCGGTCAGCCCTCGATCTGGCGGGGGCCGCTGCCCGAGCCGATGGAGATCTTGCGCGGCTTGGCCTTCTCCACGATCGGGATGCGCAGGGTGAGCACGCCGTTGTCGTAGACGGCCTCGAGTTTCTCGGTGTCGAGCGTGTCGCCGAGGAACAGCTGACGGCGGAACACGCCCATCGGCCGCTCGCTGATCACGGTCTCTGCACCGTCCCGCACCTGGCGCTGCCGCTGGGCCGTGACCTGCAGGACGTTGCGCTCGACGGTGAGGTCGATGGAGTCCGGCTCGATGCCCGGGAGGTCGAAGTGGACCAGGAAGACGTCCCCGTCGCGCTCGGCGTCGACGTGCATCGTGGCCGGCCGGGTGGTGGTGCCCGTCAGCTGCTCGAAGAGGCGGTCGAGGTCGCGGAACGGGTCGGTACGCAACAACATTGTCAACTCCTCCTCGGTCATAGTTGAGTGCCTTCGACTCAACTCACTTCTACGTTTACAACGCCCTCCGGAGGGTGTCAAGCAGTCTCCGAAAAACCGCTCCGACCAGGCTTGACAGCAGCTCGGAGGACGTTTTATCAGTAGATCTGGGAAGTGTTCGGACCCGTCGCCAGGAGGTGACTCGTCATGATCGACCAGTGGATGTTGCACGTGGCCGCCACCCCGCACGAAGTCGAGGACGTTCTCGCGGACCTGTGTGTTCACAAGCGGGCGCGCCCGGTCGCCGATCGGGACTACCCCACCTGCCTCGTCGGCCGGGGCAGCCCGGACGAGCCACCGGCGTGGCTGTGCCTTCTCCGGGCCGAGCTGGAGCAGCGCGGTCACCGCACCCAGTGGTGTGTGCCGTGGTGCGCCCACGATCCGCAGCCGCGGGCCGCCCGGCCGCGCACGGCGGCGCCGCATCAGCTCGGCTACCGCTCGGGGGGCTACCGGGCCGCGGCGTGAGACTCGGCGACGGCACGGTCGCCGTGGGTGCCGAGTGGTCCGCCGCGGCCTTCGCCCGCCGGTCGAGCCCGGCGCCGGGACGGCCGGCGCTCGGCTCGGCGACGGTCAGCGGGTTCGCGGGTCGTGGTCGTTGCTGCGGCTGCCCGCCTTGGCCAGGCCCCGGCTGATCATGTACCCGACGGTGAGCAGCGTGATGTACCACCAGGCCTTGTCGGCCGCGAAGTAGTCGGCGCCGTTCTCGGCGTTGCCGTCGCCGAGCACCTTCGAGGCGATCAGCACGCCGAGCACGGCCAGCACGTAGACGACCAGTTCGGTGGTCTTGTAGGCCGGCTTGGTCTCTTCGCCACGGGCCCGGCGGACCAGGTGGTCGGTGCCGTCGGTGTGCGGGTGAGTGGTCGTGGCCATGTCGGTCGCTCCTTGAGTTCGTTCGCCGGTGAGCCGCAGCGGTGTGTGCTGTCGGCGCTACTCAGGGACTACCCGCCATCCGGGGCAAAACAGCATCTTGTCACCCTCATGGGTACTTCAGGCGACGTAAACGTCACCGTCGGCGACGGTCACCTCCCGGGCGCTGCTCGCGCCGGTCAGCAGCAGGCGGGCCGGCGCCCGGTGCCCGGCGATCACCTCGATCCGCTGGATCGGCTGCGGCGTGGCCAGCGTCGACTCGTGCCGCCACGGCAGGCCGGGCACCAGGCGGTACGTCTCCACTCCGCTCGCCGCCGGGTCCGGTGTCGCGTAGACCCGCCAGGACAGGGTGTCGGTCGGCTCCATGTCGCGGACCCGCACGCCGACGCCCAGTTCCCGCGCGCGCCACCCCGCCCCGGGCAGGTGCACCGCGCTGTGCGTGTGCACCGCGCCCAGCGAGTCGAGCTCCATCCAGACCACGAACGGGGCGCGTCCGCCGAGCGTCGAGCCGACCAGGCTGATGTAGTCCGGCGAGCGCGGGTTCACGGTCTGCAGCCCGGTCGCCGCGACCTGGAGGTGCCGTTCCTGGTCCGCGTCGTCGACCGAGGTGCCCAGGTCGTGCCCGTTCGCGGAGCGGAATCGCAGGTCGTCCGGCGAGAACGTCGCGTAGTAGACGTTGCGGTGGTAACGGTCGTGCAGGTGGCCTTCCGGGCCGCCGCCGGCCAGCGTCCACACCATCGCGATGCGGCCATCGGGCCCGAGCCGCAGTTGACCGAGATAGATCTCGTTCATGTTGTCCGCCCGGTCGAGCGGCGCGATGCACCACCGGTCGCCGGTGAGCGCGGCGGAGCTCTGCCAGGTGCGGCCGTTGTCGGTGGATCGCACGTACTTCATCGGCCTGGTGTCGGTGGGGAACGCCGGGTCGAAGTCGCCGGCCGTCTCGCGGATGAACACGAAGATGTCGCCGGTGGCCGTCTTGACCGGCATCGGGTAGGTCGCGCCGAGCCCCTCGGGGATGATCGTGTCGGTCCAGGTGCCGGCGATCGTGTGCGGCCGCGGCGAGCGGGCCACCCACAGCTCCCGGTTGTGCAGGCCACGGAAGACCAGCAGGTGACCGTCGTCCGCCTGGATCAGCGTCGGGTAGTTGTGCGAGTCGTTGTCGCCGCCGGCCACGCGGACCGGGGCGGACCAGGTCGCGCGCCGATGGTCGTACTCCTGCACGTAGTTGTCCTCCTGAGAACCACCCCAGGAGATGAAGGACCTATTCGCGTACGGGTCGTGGACGCCCCCGGCCACCGGACGCCGATCGGTCCGGGCCGCCGACGCGGCCGCGACCGTGACGAGCGAGGGGCGCGACGGGACCGGCACGAACGGCACGAGCCCGGCCGCGAGCAGCGTGCGCCGCTTCACAGGGTCACCACCACGGCGCTGGCCGCACCCACGGTCAGGGTCAGCTTGCCGTCCTCGACCCGGGCCGGGGCGGGCACGGGGTGGAAGCCGCCGGAGGCGTCGACGGTCGCGCCCTGCACCGCGGTCGGCTCCTGGTCCAGCGCCGTGCCGGTCATGGCCAGCACGGACGCCGCGCGATCGCGGCCGCCGACGGTGAGGGTCACATCGACCGGGGCGCTGTCCTTCTGCACCAGGGCGAGGCGCAGGCGGCCGTCGTCGCCTTTCACGGCGTACGCCGAAATGTTGTTGGTGGTGTTGATCTCGATCGGCAGGAATCTGCCGGAGCCGAGCTGCCGGGCCATCCAGATGCCGTAGTAGATCGGCATGACCCGGTACTGCTGGGCCAGCTCGTAGGCCTTGCCGGACGCGCAGATCGGGGTGTAGCGCTGGAACTTGCCGTTCCAGATCGGATCGTTGCAGACGCCGAGCCCGCCGTGGATGTTGACGCCGGCCATTCCCGCCTGCGCCATCGACAGTCCGTAATCGATCACCCAGAGCGCGGAGGCGTACCTGTTGCTGACGCCGTCGACCCCACCGCTGTACGCCGAGTTCGCCTCGTCCACGCGCATCGGCAGCCCGTTCGCGGTGGCGGCGGCCAGGTTCCCGGCGACCGCGGCGAGCTGCGCGGTGATCTGCCCGGGAGCGAGCATCCGGTCGATGGTGATGTCCGGGCCGGACGCGTACTGGTGGACGGTCAGCATCGACATCCGCGCGTGCTCGTCGGCGGCGAGCGACGACGCCCACGACGAGGAGGTGCCCGCGGTGTCCGGGCCGGCGATCCGGTCGTGGCCGACGACGTCGGCGCAGGCCGCCCAGTCCGCGTGGTACTGCGGGTACGCGTAGCCGGCCGGGCGCAGCGCCTTGCCCTCCCACTGGTCCGGCTCGTTGCCGCACTCGACGGCGACCAGGCGTTTCCCGAGGATCCGGTCCATCGCACGGACCTGGTCGGCGGCGAGCGCCGGGTCCCACCGGCCCACGTTGACGCCGACCTCGGCCTTCCAGCCGGTGGCGTCGAGCAGGCCGCGCAGCCGTTGCAGGTCGTTCGGGGTGACGATGTCCTGCACCCAGTCCGGTTTCGGGTCGGGCGGCGGCTGCCCGGCCGGCACCCAGAGCGTGTCCCGGTCCAGGGTGTTGCCGCCGATGCGCAGGTTGCTCGCGCCGAGCGTGCGCATCAACCGGGCCATGTTGCCCTTGGCCGGGTCCAGGTTGCCGATGCCCAGCTCGCGCATCTCGAACGA
>KL571433.1:8493-8651 GCA_000715855.1 Actinoplanes liguriensis | reverse complement strand
TGATCGTGGCGGTGGCGGCGGCCCGCGCGGAGACGGGCAGGACGGTGGCGGCGGCTCGTGCCGGGACGGGCGTGGCGATGGTGAACAGGGCGACGGCGAGCGCCGCGGCTTTCCGGTACACGGTGGACTCCTGTCGGTTCGGTGGCGGCTCCCGGCTG
>KL571433.1:6464-8143 GCA_000715855.1 Actinoplanes liguriensis | reverse complement strand
GAACAACCACGGTCAGAACCAGCCGAACAGCTCCTGGCGCCAGGCGGGAGCGAGGCCCAGGTGGTAGAGGCTGAGGCGGCTCGCGCCGGCATCACGCAGCGCCTGGACGTGTGGCCGGACAGCCCCGGCGTCCATGGGGTGCAGCACGGTGACGTAGGCGTCGACGGGTTTGCCGTGCACGGCCGCCGCGCGGACCAGTTCCTCGGAGCCGAGCGGCCAGCACGGCACGAGCAGCGCGTCCACGTCGCCGGCGGCGTCCGGGGTCAGACCGGGGGACGGGCCGGTGGCCCACGGGTCCGGGTGCGCGTGCAGGGTGACCGGCAGGCCGCGCACCGCGTCGAGCACCTGCGCCCGCAGCAGGTCGGTGTGCCGCTGCCGGATCGCCAGCAGGACGTCGGCGTCGGGCGCGTGACCGGCCCGCAGCCCGGCGACCACCGCGTCCGGGTCCAGGCCCTCCCCCGCCCAGGCCCGGCGGCACGCGGCGCAGCAGCAGATCGACAGCAGCCGGGCGGTCTCCGGCGTCCACGCGCCGTCGGTCTTCTCGTGGTGGCCGAGGTGGCTGACCCCGAGCTGACCGCAGGCCTCCAGGGAGACGCCGTCGAGGTCCAGGTCGTGGACGGCTTCCGCGGCGAGGGTCGCGGCGTGGTCGCGGACCTCCTGGTGGGCGGGGCACAACGCGTACCGGTAGATCTCGCCGAAGGCGTTGACCACCGCGACGTCCGGGCGCAGCGTGCCCAACCGGGTGTTGTGGGTCAGCACGATCCACGCGCTGACCTCGCGTCCCGCCCGCTTGAGCAGCCTCGCGGCATCCCCGAAGGCATCGGGTGAACTGACCCAGTCCGGCGCGAGCGGCCGCAGATCACACCCTTTCCAAGCTTTTTCGCGTACGGGACGGTAGAGCGCCGCCCAGCGCGCGTCGACCATCCGGTGCGCGGGGTGCGTCGGCGTCGCCGCCCGGGTCGAGTGGTAGGCGGCGGCGAGCGTGACCCGCCGCGGCGCCCGGTCCAGGAAACCGGGGTCGCCGAGCACGTCCCACGGGTACGCGTGGCCGCTCACCATCGCGGCCTGCGCTTCACGTAATCGGGCTCGAACCGCTGCCTGTACGCGGTGTCGTCCCGCTCGGTGATCCCGCAGCGCAGGTAGTCCTCGTGCAGCCGGGCGAGCGCGTCCTCGTCGAGGGTCACGCCCAGCCCCGGCCGGTCGGGCACGGTCACCGCTCCCCCGGTGATCGGCAGCGGCTCGGCGACCACGTCGACGCCGGACTGCCACGGGGTGTGGGTGTCGGCGGCGTACGTCAGCTCGGGTGTCGACGCCGCGAGGTGGACCATCGCGGCGAGGCTGATCCCGAGGTGGCTGTTGGAGTGCATGGACACGCCGATCCCCCAGGTGCGGCAGATCGCGGCCAGCTCGGCGCAGGCACGCAGACCACCCCAGTAGTGGTGGTCGGCCAGCACGACCTGGACCGAGTTGCGCCGGACCGCCTCGGGCAGGTCGGCGAACGCGACCACGCACATGTTGGTGGCCAGCGGCATCGGGGCGAGCGCGGCCACCTCGGCCATGCCGGACAGTCCGCCGGTCGGGTCCTCCAGGTACTCGAGGAGCCCCGCGGTCTCCTCGGCCACCTTGATCGACGTCTCCGGGGTCCAGGCCGCGTTCGGGTCGAGCCGCAGCGACAGGCC
>KL571433.1:5772-6219 GCA_000715855.1 Actinoplanes liguriensis | reverse complement strand
TGGAGCCGCAGCGGCAGGCCGGGGAACGCGTCTCGCAGCGCCCGGATCGCCGCGATCTCCTCCTCCGGCGGGAAGACACCACCCTTGAGCTTGATCGACTCGAAGCCGTAGCGGTCGATCATCGTGCGGGCCTGGGCGACGATGCCGTCCGGGTCGAGCGCCGGGCCCCAGTCGTCCTCGCCGGCCCACTTGTAGAAGAGGTAGGCGGAGAACGGCACCCGCTCGCGGACCTTCCCGCCGAGCAGGTCGTGCACCGGCCGCCCGATCGCCTGCCCCTGCAGGTCGAGCAGCGCGACCTCGAACGGCGACACCACCCGGGCAAGGGTCTTCGCCGTGGTCGAGCCACCGGTCAGCCCGTGCCGGTCAGGCGCGTCCGCCGCCCCGATCGCCGTCGCCACATTCCGGACAAGTCGCGATAAGTCGAAGATCTGTCTCTTATACACATCT
>KL571433.1:1974-5578 GCA_000715855.1 Actinoplanes liguriensis | reverse complement strand
TGTCGAGACCATCGACGGCGGCTGCCGCGCGGGCCAGCAACGCCAGGTGCGGTGCGTCGCCGTAGGTCTCCCCCAACCCGACCAGCCCGTCCGACGTCCGGACCTGGACGATCGCGCGCAACGCCCACGGCTGGTGCGCCCCGGCCGAGTTCAGCAACGGCGGGTCGGGGAACGCGACCGGGGTCACGACCACCTCACGTACCTTCATCCTTTGATCGCTCCCGAGGTCAGGCCGCGCATGAACTGGCGCTGCAGGGCGAGGAACACGACAACCGACGGCAGGAGTGCGAGCAGCGCCGACGCGATCAGCACCCCGGTCCCGACCTGCTCGTCCGCGCGCAGGCTGCGCAGCGCCAGGGCGAGGGTGAACTGGTGGGCGTCCTGCGCGACGAGCAGCGGCAGGATGTACTGGTCCCAGATCATCGTGAAGCCGAAGATGCCGAGCACGCCGAGCGCGGGACGGCAGACCGGCAGGATCACCGACCAGAAGATCCGCAGGTCACCGGCGCCGTCGAGGCGAGCGGCCTCCTCCAGCTCGATCGGCACGTCGCGCATGAACTCGGTCATGACGAGGATCGCGAACGCCCACGCGCCGACCGGCACGATCATCCCGGCGAGCGTGCCGACCAGGTTGACGTGCACCACCGGCACGTCGGCGAGGACGAGCGACAGCGGGATCGCGAGGATCTCCTCCGGCAGCATCATGGTCGACAGGATCAAGAACAGGATCAGCCGTACGCCGGGAAAGTTCTTGCGGGCCAGCGCGTAGGCCGCGGTCACGCTGACCGTGATCTGCAGGAGCAGGCCGCCACCGACCACGATCAGCGAGTTCGCGAGGTAGCGCAGCACGCCCTGATCGAACGCGGTCCGGAAGTTGTCGAGGGTGAGGTCGTGCGGGATCAGCGACAGCTTCGTCGGGTCGGTGACCCGGCCGAACGCGCTCACCAGCAACGCCAGCAGCGGACCGGCGAAGACGAAGACCACCAGGACGTACAGTCCGAATTTGAGGATCCGTCCGAGCGGGCCGCGGACCGCGCCCAGCCCCAGGGCGGTGTCGAGTTGCTTCACGCGCGCCGCCTCATCAGCTGGGCCAGAACGGTCAGCACGACCGTGGCGAGCAGGAGAAGCATCGAGCCGGCCGACGCGACTCCCAGCTCGTTGCGCTCCAGGCCGAGCTTGTAGACCAGCGTCATCACCACCTCGGTCGAGCCGTTCGGGCCGCCGTTGGTGAGCAGGAAGATCTCGGTGAAGACGCGCAGGCCACGGATCGCGGCGAGGGTGACGACGATGCCGAAGACCGGGCGCATCGCCGGGAACGCCACGTGCCACAGCCGGCGCAGCGGTCCGGCCCCGTCGGCGGCCGCCGCCTCGTAGAGCGTGCGATCGACCCCGGCCAGCCCGGCAATGAAGATCATCATGTCGTACGGGGCGCCGCGCCAGATCCCGACCGCCATCACCGACCACAGTGCGGTGTGCGGCGAGTCGAGGTACTGCCCGGGGCCGAGACCGATCCCGCCCAGCACCGCGTTGAGCGCGCCGTCCGGAGCCGGGTAGTAGATGACCCGCCAGAGCGCGGCGACCACGGCCATCGCGGTGACCGTGGGCAGGAAGACCGCGGTGCGCACGATCCACAGGTGCCGGGCGGTGCCCTCCAGCAGCAACGCCAGGGCCAGGCCGGCCAGGATCGAGCCGATCGTCTCGCCGAGCGCGAGGACGACCGTGTGGCCGGCCGCCGATCGGAACGCGTCGTCGCCGAGCACGGTCCGGTAGTTGTCGAGGCCGACCCAGCGGTCGCCCAGATACGGCCGTACCTCCTTGAAGCTCATGCTGATCGCCCGGGCCATCGGCACGAACTTGAAGAGCGTGAAGAGGATCAGCGCGGGGGCGAGCCAGAGCCAGGCGCTCGCGTGGCGTCTGGTCACGCCTGTGCTTTCTGCGCGGCCAGCTCGTCCGCGAACGTCTGCGACAGCTTGCTCAGCGCGGCCTTCGGGTCGGCGGCACAGTCGGCGACCAGTGCGTTGAGGGTGTCGGCGGAGGACTGGCGGAACGGGGTCCAGTCCGGCACGACCGGGACGTAGCGGGCGCCGTCCTGGTAGATGCCGGCGAACAGCTGCCAGCGGGTGTCCTTGCGGACCGCCGACATGTCCACCTTGGCGTTGACCGGCAGGCGCACCACGTTGCCGTCGGTGTCGCCGGCCATGCCCAGCGTCTGCCCCTCGGGCGACATCGCGTACTCGGCGAAGCGGGCTTGACCCTCGGGGTCGGCGGAGCCGGCCATCAGGTAGACGTTCTCGCCCTCCGCGAGCGAGACGCTCTTGCCACCGGGGCCGGCCGGCAGCGCCACGACCTCGTACTTGTCCTTCCCGAGGTTCTTGTCGAACCGCGCCATGTTGTACGGCCCGGTCAGGTAGACGCCACCCTTGCCGGTCTCGAAGAGCGGGTGGGCCTGGGTCGTCTCGGCGGTGACCGAGCCCGGCACCACGCTCCGGTCGGTGCAGAACTGCTTGCGCAGCTCCTGGGTCGCGGCGAGGAACTGCTGTCTGTGTATAAGAGACAGGTGGTGAACGCCTTGGCGAGGTCGTCCAGCTCGGCCCAGGTCGTCGGGATCGCCCGGCCCAGTCTCTCGCGCCAGTCCTTGCGGATGAACAGCGCGAACGACTGCGCGGAGAACGGGACACCGTAGATCTTGCCGTCCGCGCCGGTCGCGGCCTGCCACGAGGAGGGGGTGAGGTCGGCCTGCCCGGCGAGCTTGTCCCGGTCGACCTCGCGGACCAGACCCTGCTTGACCAGGCCACCGAGCCGGTCGGTGTCGTTGATGACGATGTCCGGCAGCTTCTTCTGCGCGGCGGCCTGCTGCAGCTTGGTCTCGAAGTCGTCGAACAGCGCGGTGACGTGCGCGGGTACCCCGGTCTTGGCGGTGAACGCGGCGGCCAGCTGCTGATCGGTCTTCTCGGTGCTGGAACCGGGCGGTTTACGGACCCAGATCTGCAGCCCGGCCTTGCCGTCGGTCGTCCCACCGTCGCTGCCGCACGCCGCCAGGCAGCCGGCCGTGACGACGGCGGTCACCGCCATGGCGAGCACTCCCCGACCGGTCACGTGCCTGCCTCCTGTCTACATATGTGGACGCTTGCTTCGTGTGTGTCACGCAAGTAGGGACAAGCTAGCTGCCGGTATGATGACCGTCAACACTCTGGAAACAATCCTTCGTGATGGTGGGTATCAATGCCTCCGGTGCCGGATGGATCCACGTCGGCCAATGAAGTCTCGCCGGTCAAGTCGGCCGAGCGCACGGTGAAGATCCTGGAGACGCTCGCCGCGTCGCCGGCCCGGCTCACCCTCACCGAGCTCCAGGAGCGGATGGGCTACCCGCGGTCGAGCCTGCACGCGCTGGTCCGCACGCTGCGCGACCTCAAGTGGGTGGAGGCGGACGAGACCGGCTCGGCGTTCGGGGTCGGGCCGCACGCGCTGCTGTCCGGCACGGCGTACCTGGACCGGGACCCGGCGCTGCGGTTCGCCCAGGAGACCATCGAGGACCTGCGCGGCGAGATCGGCTACACGATCCACTACGCCCGGCGCGACGACGCGCACGTGCTCTACCTGGCCA
>KL571433.1:1233-1744 GCA_000715855.1 Actinoplanes liguriensis | reverse complement strand
CTGCCGGCCCACGTCACCGCACTCGGCCAGGCGCTGCTCGCCGAGCTGACCGAGGCCGAGGTCGACGCGCTGCTGCCGCCGGCCCTGGAGGCGCTGCGACCGGCCACCATCACCGACCGCTCGGCGCTGCACGAGGAGCTCGACACGGTCCGCAAACGCGGGTGGGCCTTCGAGCGCGAGCAGAACACCGAGGGCGTGGCCTGCGTGGCGGTCACCGTCGGCTACCGGATCCCGGCGACCGACGCGGTGTCCTGCTCGATGCCGGCGGGCCGGGCCACCCCCGACCACGTGGAGCAGGTGGCCGACGCGGTGACCCGGCACGTCACGGCCCTCGCGCGCACGCTGCGCCGCGAGGGGATCCGCTAACCCATCCGCTGGGCGAGGGGCCAGTCGCACCACCAGGCGCCGACCCGGTTGAGCTCCGGGTCGCGCTCGAAGTCGGGCTCACCGAACTCGGCGATGCGCTCGGCGGCCCACGCCTCGGCGTCGTCCTTCGGGAAGTAGCCGATCG
>KL571433.1:0-1006 GCA_000715855.1 Actinoplanes liguriensis | reverse complement strand
GTGTATAAGAGACAGCCCCAGACGATCCGGAAGCCCGGGCTCGGCGCGGACAGGCACGCCTCGACCAGGCGCGCGCCGTCGTCCAGGGAGAGCCAGGTGGCCAGGCCACGGTTCTGCGGCGGGGTGGCGAACCACAGGCCGATCCGCACGCAGATCACGTCCAGGCCGAACCGGTCGGCGTAGAGGCCGGCCAGCGACTCCACCGCGGCCTTGCTCCAGCCGTAGAGCGAGTCCGGGCGCGGCGGCAGATCGGCCGGCAACCCGTCCGGATAGGAGGCGTCGTCGCGCACGTGGAACCCGGCGGCGTGCGAGGACGACGCCAGGACCAGCCGGGTGATGCCCCGCCGGCGGGCGGCCTCCAGCAGGTGGTACGTCCCGAGGGCGTTGGCCCGCAGCACCTCGCCGGCATCCGCCTCCTTGCTCTGCCCGCCCAGGTGGACGATCGCGTCGACGTCCCGGCAGGCGGCCGCGACCGCGTCCGGGTCGGCGAGCGAGCCGAGCACCACCTCCTCGGGGCCGGCGCCCTCGACCCCGGCCGGGCGGACCACGTCGAACAGCCGCAGCACGCGCCCGTCGGCGATCAGGCGGGTCCGCAGGGACGTGGCGACCTTGCCCGCCCCGCCGGTGACCAGGATGCGCATCGAAACCCCCCACTGTGCCGGTGGGCGCCGAGCGTAACAGACATCCTCGTACGTAAATGAAGCTTGACCGACGCAGAGACGCTTCCTATGTTGGTCTGCATCCAACTACAGGTTAGGCATCTACATATGTGGACGATCGGCTTCATCGGCCTCGGCGTGATGGGCGCGCCGATGGCGGACAACCTGGTGAAGGCCGGCTTCGACGTGGCCGGCCACACCCGCCGCCCGGGCGGCACCGGTCGTCCGCGGCGCCGACGTGGTGATCACGATGCTGCCCGACTCCCCCGACGTGGAGGCGGTCCTGCTCGGCCCCGAGGGGGTGATCCGGCACGCCGAGCCGGGCGCGCTGATCCTGTCTCTTATAC
>KL571432.1:8905-9484 GCA_000715855.1 Actinoplanes liguriensis | reverse complement strand
GCGACGGGCCGGTCCGGGCGCTGATCGCGGCGAGCCCGGCCGGTACGCGGGACGCGGCCACCACCTACCGGCTGGCCCACGCGGCGGCCTGCGCCGGCGCGTTCGACGTCTCCGAAGGGCTGCTCGGCGAGGCGGCCGAGCGGCTGCGCTGGGAGGGGCACCTGCACACCCTCGGGCGTACGTTGTCGCTGCTCTCCTGGAGTGTGCTGCGCCGCGGGAACTGGTCGCACTCGGTGGCCGCCGCCGAGGAGAGCGCCCGGCTGTGCGCGGAGACCCGGCAGCCGTTCTGGACGGCGTCCGCGCTCGCGGCGCACGCCGTGGTGGCGGCGTTCCGGGGTGACTTCCCGGCGGCCGAAGACCTGATCGACCGCGCCGACCGGGTGGACTCCCGCCGGTTCGCCACCATCGACGCCGTGATCCTGCTCGCGCGGGCGGCCGTCGCGTCCGGGCGGGGCCACCCCGAGCAGGCCTTCGCGTGCCTGGCCCAGTTGCACGATCCGGGCAACGCCGCCTACCACCCGGCCCATGCGCTGTGGTCGCTGGCGAGCCTGGCCGAGGCCGCCTTCGCCGGTGGGGAGG
>KL571432.1:6652-8646 GCA_000715855.1 Actinoplanes liguriensis | reverse complement strand
GTGTATAAGAGACAGCGGGACGACGTCGCCGACCGGGCGGATGAACCTCGCCTTCGCGAGCGCGGTCCTGGCCCCCGACGACGAGGTGGAGGCACGCTTCGCCGAGGCGTTGAGCATGGATCTGACCCGGTGGCCGTACGAGCATTGCCGGCTGCTGTTCGCGTACGGGAAAGTGCTTCGCCGCCGCAGGCGTGTCCGCGAGTCGCGTGATCACCTGCGCCGGGCCCGCGACGGGTTCGACCGCCTCGGCGCCCGGCCGCTCGCCGAACGCGCCCGCGAGGAGCTGCGGGCGGCCGGCGAGCGCAGCGAGTCACTGGTGGCCGACGTCTGGGACGTGCTGTCGCCGCAGGAGATCCAGATCGCGTCGATGGTGGCGCGGGGCCTGTCCAACCGGGACATCGCCAAGGGCCTGTTCATCTCGCACCGCACGGTCGGCACCCACCTGTACCGGATGTTCCCGAAGCTCGGCATCACCTCGCGTGCCGAGCTCCAGCGGATGGCCCTGGAACACCAGGCCTGACCCGGGGTCCACCCAGCTGCGGGGCGCGGCCGCCGTCACGGTCCGTCAGCTGACTGTCCGCCAGCGCCGCCCGCAGCTGGGACCGGCCGCTGATGCCCAGCTTCGGGTAGATGCGGTAGAGGTGGGAGCTGACCGTGCGGTGCGACAGGAACAGCCGCTGCCCGATCTCCCGGTTGCTCAGGCCGGCCGCGGCCAGCTCGGCCGTCCGCAGTTCCTGCACGGTCAGCCGCTCGGCGACCGGCCCCGCGGCGCCGGCGCCCTCCTCGCCGGCGGCGCGCAACTCCTCCCGGGCGCGCGCCCACGCCTCGGCGCCGAGCGCGTCGAAGCCGTCGCGGGCGGCACGCAGCGGGGCGCGGGACTCCAGGATGCGTTTGCGGCGGCGCAGCCAGGTGCCGCGGGCCAGGTCCAGCCGGGCGCGATGCACCGGCCATCCGGCGAGATCCAGGGCGCGGGCCCGCTCGAACGCGGCCTCCGCGGCGTCGTCCGGGGTCAGGACCGCTGTCGCGTACGAGAGGGATCTGCGCAACATCGGTGAGGGAAAGCGGGCCAGGCGGCCGGAAGCGGCCGTGAGGATCTCCGCGGTCTCGTCGCGCCGGCCCGATCGCAGCGCCGCGTCGGCGAGATCCGGCAGCGCCCACCACGACATGTCCGGGTGGTGCGTCGGATCGGCGGCCGAGAACATCCGGACCAGCAGGTCGAACGCCTCGTCGTGCCGCCCGGCCGCGTTCGCCGCGACGCCCCGGGCGTGCTGGGCGGCCGCGTTGCCGGACCGCACCCCGGCCATCGCCGGGCTGGACAGCACCTCGTCGGCCAGCCGGAACGCCTCGTCGGCGGCGCCGCGCAGCGCCTCGTGCATCGCCTGCCCGGCGCGGGCCGCCACCTGCCAGAACTGTTCGCCGCTCGCCCCGGCGATCGTCGCGGCCTCGTCGAGGTCAGCGCGGACCACCGCCCAGCGGCCGAGGAACAGGCGCGGGTACCCGGTCGAGGACAGCGCCCGGGCCAGGACCGCGGTCCGCCCCTCGGCGCGGTAGCCGGCCGTCGCCGTGCCCAGGAACGAGACACCCATGACCGGGTCGCCGAGCACGAAAGCCGCGGCGGCGAGGAAGTGCATGCCGTCGATGTCGGTGCGGTCCGGCACCAGCGCCCGCAGCCGCCGCAGCATCTCGGCGCCGGCCGCCTCGGGGCCGGCGTACGCGGCGACGGCGATGCTGCGCGGATCGTCGGCGTCCAGGCCGAGCTTGCCGTGCACGGCGACGACCTGCGCGCCGGTCTCCGTGGGCAGCCCGGCCCGCCAGCAGCGCGACACCGCCTGCCAGCAGACCGCCGTCGCGAGCGTGGTCTCCCCGGCCTCGTGGGCCCGCAGCGCGAGGTCGCACAGGGCCTCGACCCGGGTGGCGTCACTCAGGTCGCAGGGGTCGACGACGTCGTTCACCAGTGCCAGCCGCGCCTGGCCGGCGGCGTCACCCGGGGCCGG
>KL571432.1:1202-6375 GCA_000715855.1 Actinoplanes liguriensis | reverse complement strand
AGAGATGTGTATAAGAGACAGGCCCTGAGCAGCAACGACGTACGCCGCGCGGTGTTCAGGGTGAGGTCGGCGGCGCGTTCCAGGTCGGTGACCGCGGTGACCCGCGCGCCGCGGTCGAGCGCCCGCGTGGCGGCCCTCTCCAGCTCGTGGCCGACCTGCTCGTCCGGGCCCAGGGTCGCGGCGCTGCGGTGCCGGGCCCGCCGGTCCGGGTCGTCCGCGAACGCGTCGGCCAGCACGGCGTGGATCGTCAGGCGGTCCGTGACGGTCAGGCCGCGGTACACCGCCGCCCGCATCAGCGGGTGCCGGAACCGCAGGCGGCGGGCGTGGATCTCCAGGACGTCGGCGTCGAGGGCCGGTTGGATGCTGTCCTGCCCGACGTCCGAGCCGGTCAGCGCCCGGGCGGCGGCGAGCGCGGCGTCCGGCGGGCAGGCCGGCTCCGCGGCGAGCGCGGCGAGGACGGCCAGGGTCGGCGCGGGCAGGTGCGCGAACCGGTCCGCGAACGCAGACTGCAGGCGGTGGTTCAGCGGCCCGGCGTCCCGGGGAAGCTCGGCGAGCGCCAGCGGATGACCGGCGGCCTCGGCCAGGATGCGCTCCCGCCGGGCCGGTGTCAGGCCGGGAGCGCGGTCGTCCAGCACCTCGCGGGCCGCCCGCTCGCCGATCTCGAACAGGTGCAGCTCGTCCAGGCCGACGCCGGCCAGCACCCCGCTGTGCCGGGTCCCGGCGGTGATCATCAGCGCGATCGGGTGCAGGGCCAGCCGGCGGGCCACGAAGACGAGCACGCCCACGGTCTCCGGGTCGAGGCGGTGCGCGTCGTCGACCAGCAGCGCCAGCGGGGCGCCGGCGGCCACGGCGTGCAGCAGGTCCAGCACGGCCAGGCCCACGGCGAACCGGCCCGGGCGCTCGTCCGCCGGCCCGAACGCGATCCGCAGGACCCGCGCCCCGGCCGGGGTGTCGAGCAGCGGGGCCAGGAGCTGGTGCAGGGCGGCGAAGGGGAGTCCCGACTCGGACTCGGCCCCGGTGGCGGTCAGCACGGTCATCCCCGCGGCGGTCGCGCTCGCCCGGGCCGCGCGTAGCAGCGTCGTCCGCCCGATCCCGGCGTGCCCGCGGACCACCAGCGCCGCGCCGTGCCCACCCCGGGCCTGCCGCAGCAGGGTCTCGACCAGGGCCAGCTCGGTGTCCCGGCCCCGCATCACGTACCGGTCGCCGTCAAGATCCATCATGGAACGCGCCCCCCTCGACGCCTTCCACTCTGCCGGGGCGTGCTGCCCTCCCGCGTGCGTACGATTACTCAACGCCGCCGGTTTGCTCCGTTCCGGGGTGTGCGGGCCGATGGTCAGCTCATGACCAGACAGTTCGTCCCGGAACGTCGGGCTCATGGGCAGCTCTACGGCCGGTGCTCGCGTACTTCGCGTCCCGGGCGGTCGATCCGGTGCCGGTCCGCCCGGCTCCGGGGTTGCGGGTCGCCGTGCTCACCACGATCGTGCCGGGCAAGGAGCCGGTCGAGCTGGTGATGGCGACCTTGCGGGCGATGCGCCGGATCCGGCACGACGGCCCCCTCGACGTGTGGCTGCTGGACGAGGGCGACGACCCGGACGTCGCGCTCCTGTGCGCGGAGATCGGGGTACGACACTTCAGCCGCAAGGGACACCCGGAATGGAACCAGGACAGCGGCCCGTTCCGCCGCCGGACCAAGCATGGCAACCACAACGCGTGGCGGTCGGTGCACGAGGCGGAGTACGACGTCGTCGCGCAGATGGACCCGGACCACGTGCCGTATCCGAACTTCCTGGAACGGACCCTCGGCTACTTCAGTGACCCGGACACCGCGTTCGTGGTGGCGCCGCAGGTCTACGCGAACCTGGGGGAGTCGTTCGTGGCCCGGGGCGCCGCCGAGCTGGCGTACGTCTTCCACGGCATCATGCAGCGCGGCGGCAACGGGCACGGCGCGCCACTGCTGATCGGCACGAACCACCTCTACCGCCCGGCCGCGTTCGCCCAGATCGGGGGCTACCAGGACTGCATCATCGAGGACCACCTGACGTCGATGGTGGTGTACTCGGCGGTCAACCCGGGCACCGGCAACCACTGGCGCGGCGTCTACACCCCGGACATCCTGGCGGTCGGTGAGGGACCGGCGACGTACTCGGACTTCTTCAGCCAGCAGAAACGATGGGCGTACGGGATCTGGGAGATCGCCCGCCGGCACTCCCCGACGCTGCTGCGCCGGATGCCGCGACGAGCCCAGCGACTGGCCTTCTTCGCGCTGCAGTCGCACTACCCGACCACCGCGGCGTCCTGGCTGATCGGTGTCGCGCTCAGCGCGATCTACCTGGTCGGCGGGGTGTCGGTGACCCGCCTGCCGGCCCTGGTCTGGGGCGTGCTGTTCGTCGCCAACCTGGCGGTCGGCCTGGGCTTCTTCCGGATCACCCAGCGGTACAACCTGGTCGAGCACGAACGGCGGTCGTGGGGCCTGACCGGCATGGCGCTGGAGCTGATGACCGCGCCGATCTACACCGCGGCGGCCGTGGCGCAGCTCGCCGGGCGGCCGCTCGCCTACGTCGTCACCGCGAAGGGCAGGGCCGCCACCGGGGACACCTGGCGCACCTTCCGGCCGCACCTGGGCTGGGCCGCGGTGGCGACCGCCTGCATGACGGCCGGCCTGCTGCTGCACCACGACTGGTGGTCGCTCTACCTGTGGTCCGGCCTGACGCTGCTCACCTGTCTCGCGCCGATGGCCCAGCTCGGGGCCGGGGTGCTGGGCCACCGGGTCCGCGGCGCCGCGGCCGGTCTCACCGGGCGCCGCCGGATCGGCGAGCAGCTGATCCGGCACGGCCTGCTGAGCCGTCAGGAGCTGGAGGAACTGCTGGAGCTGCAGGCCACCGACGGCGGCCGTGTGATCGTTTCCGGAACGAAGTGACGTACCCTCGTCCGGGTGAGCATCGGCAAAGGTGACATCGCGCCCGACTTCGAACTGCCCGACCAGGACGGCACGCCGCGCCGGCTGACCGATCTCCTCCCGGCCGGGCCCGTCGTTCTCTTCTTTTACCCCGGCGCGATGACCAAGGGCTGCACCGCCGAGGCCTGCCACTTCCGTGACCTCGCGGCGGAATATCAGGCGGCCGGCGTGCAGCGGGTCGGCATCAGCAAGGATCCGGTCGAGAAGCAGAAGCTCTTCGCGGAGACCTACTCCTTCGACTATCCGCTGCTGTCCGACCCCGATTCCCAGACCATTGCGGCGTACGGCGTGAAGCGCAAGCTGGCCCTCGGCCCGCTGAGCACCAAGCGGCTGACGTTCGTGATCGGGACGGATCAGAAGGTCCTCGACGTGATCCACAGCGAGCTCGACATGAACCAGCACGCCGCGGACGCGCTGCGCGTGGCGATCGAGGCGCAGGCCCAGGCCTGACCCGCGCGCTCTTGCCGGCTGGCAGTCAGGGCTTTTTCGTCCGGTGATGCAGCCCTGAGTGCCAGCCGGAAGCCGGTCAGAAGCCGGGGAACGTGCTGCGCAGCTCGTCCAGCGTGATGTTCCCGGTCGTGCCGACGCCGGCCGGGGTGTACGCCGGGGTCAGCCGGCCGTAGATGAGCCGGATCGCGGACTCCAGCGGCCCGTCGAACGTCGCGGTCACCGGCACGTCCTCGGTGGTGAGCCGCGCCTGCTCGTCGAGGACGATCCGGTACGGCGTCTTGGCGATCTCGACGACCGCGTTCCCACGCTCCGCGGCCGGCTTGCCGATGAAGCCGAGCAGGAAGCTGATCCCGGCGCTGAGATGCTCGGCGAGCAGCTGGGCGGACTGCTCCGCGACAGCGGCGGCCGGGTCGACGCCGGCCCGGACGTCCCAGCTGTGCAGGCCGACCTCGCTCAGCCGCATGGCCGCGTACGACGCCAGCGGGATCGGCTCGGGCAGGAATCCCATGTCGACCGGGAGGTCGTCGTGCCGGTCGGCGGGAATCGCCTCCAGGGCCTCGACCAGCGCGGAGTCGGACGCGAGCCAGCCGGCCGCCTGGTCCTGCGGGCTCATCGCGTTCCACCGGTCCCAGATGCCCTGGTTGAAGCCGGGCCCGGGCTTCTCCGCCGCACCCAGCGCGGCGCGCAGGGCGGCGAGGCTGATCTCGGCGCCGCTGCCCATGTGGGAGAGGACGTCGGCGATGGTCCACTCGCTCGCGCCGGACGGCCCGGTGAGCTGGTCGGTGGTGAGGGCGGGGACCACGGCGGCGAGGGTGTCGTGCTCGCTGCGCAGGGCCGCGATGGTGCGGCCGGCAAGGGTCGTCATTTTCCTGAGCCTACTGCTCGGACGATGACCGGGGTGGCGGGCGCTCCGGCGACCCGGGCAGCGCCTATGGTCTGCGGAGCCGCACCATCCGACCTCGCGTAAGGAACCGTCATGTTCGCCGAACTCGGCTGGGCCGATACCCGTATCGGTGAGATCAGCCTGCGCCGACGCCGCGAACCGACGACCAAGACCGAGGTGTACGAGGTCAAGCTCGGCGACGAGTACCTGATGTCGAGCATGTTCACCGTCGCCGAGGAGGAGCTGGCCCGGCTCGGTCTGGCGGCCCTGCCGGACGGGCCGTGTGACGTGGTCGTGGGTGGGCTCGGGCTCGGCTACACCGCGCACGCCGTGCTCGCCGACGATCGGGTCCGGTCGCTGATCGTGGTCGAGGCGCTGGACCCGGTGATCGACTGGCACCGCGAGGACCTGATCCCGGGCGGCCGTACGCTCACCACCGATCCCCGCACCACGATGCTGCCGGGGGACTTCTTCGCGCTGGTGCGCGACGGCGAGGGCTTCGGCGAGCGGGGCCGGCGTTTCGACGCGATCCTGGTCGACATCGACCATTCGCCGGTCAACGTCCTGGACGACACGCACGCCGACCTCTACACGGCCGCCGGGCTGGACCGGCTCGGGGCCCTGCTGCGGCCGGGCGGCGTGTTCGGCCTGTGGTCCGACGACGCGCCGGACGAGACCTTCCTGACCGTCCTGCGGGAGTGCTTCGCCACGGTGGCCGCGCACGTGGTGACGTTCGCGAATCCGCTGACCGGCGGCCGGTCGGCGAACACCGTCTACGTCGCGACCGGCCCGCGCAGGTGGGCGACGACGTCGGAGGCGGCGCGGGCCAGCAGTGACGCGTCCGAGCCGACGCCGACGAAGCGGAACCCGAGCGAGGTGTAGGC
>KL571432.1:0-956 GCA_000715855.1 Actinoplanes liguriensis | reverse complement strand
CCTGCCGCGGGTCGCCGGCCAGGATCCCGGCGGCGATCCCGGCGTCCTTGGCGGCGGCGAGCACCTGGTCGAGGGCCGCGGTGAACTCGTCGGCCTCGAAGCGCCCGGCGCAGCCCAGGTCGGTGGAGAGGTCGCGCGGGCCGACGAAGAGCACGTCGACGCCGGGCACCGCGGCGATCCCGGCGGCCGCGCGCAGGGCGCCCCGGCTCTCGATCTGCACGATCCCGACCACGTCGTCGTTCGCGGTGTCCAGGCCCTGCGGGCGCAGGCCGAAGTCGTACACCCGGTTGTAGGTGGCGACGCCGCGGTCGCCGTCCGGCGGGTAGCGCAGGTGCCGGACCGCCGCGCGGACCTCGTCGATCGAGTCGAGCCGCGGGAACATCACGCCGGCCACCCCGGTGTCGAGCAGGCGTCCGGTGCGGATCCGCTCGGCCGACTCGACCCGGGCCAGCATCGGGACCCGGCGCGCCTCCCCGGCCAGTTGCTGGTGCAGCAGCGCCTGCTCGTCCCCGCCGCCGTGCTCGAGGTCGACCAGCAGCCAGTCGAAGCCGGCCACCGCGCACGCCTCGGTCGCCAGCGGGGAGCCGAGGCCGAGGAACGTGCCGAACAGGGTGTCACCGGCGGCCAGCCGGGCACGCAGGCCGCTCACCGGTTGCGGCCCGAGAGCTGCTCGACGCCGCGCAGCAGCACGCCGTGGTCGAGGTGCCCGTGGCCGGCGTCGCGGACCGCCTCGACCAGCTGGGCGACCAGTTCGCCGACCGGCAGGGCCACCCGTGCGGTGCGGGCCGCGTCCAGCACGATGCCCAGGTCCTTGTGGTGCAGGTCGACCCGGAAGCCGGGCTGGAACCGCCGTTCGAGCATCGCGGCGCCCTTGCGTTCCAGGACGGTGCTGCCGGCCAGGCCGCCGCCGAGCACCCGCAGCCCGAGCGCCGGGTCGACGCCGCTCGCCTCCAGCC
>KL571431.1:24937-30119 GCA_000715855.1 Actinoplanes liguriensis | reverse complement strand
AAACGTCGTACCGCCGAATGATTTTGATCTTCAGCGCTTGCCGATGCTCAGCACGGGCTTGGTGACCTCGGCGAAGAAGTCGTTGCCCTTGTCGTCGACGACGATGAAGGCCGGGAAGTCCTCGACCTGGATCTTCCAGACCGCCTCCATGCCGAGCTCGGGGAACTCGAGCACCTCGACGTGGCGGATGCAGTCCTGCGCGAGACGGGCGGCCGGGCCGCCGATCGAGCCGAGGTAGAAGCCGCCGTGCGACTTGCAGGCGTTGGTGACCTGCTGGGAGCGGTTGCCCTTGGCGAGCATCACCAGCGAGCCGCCCGCGGCCTGGAACTTCTCCACATAGGAGTCCATCCGGCCGGCCGTGGTCGGGCCGAACGAGCCGGACGCGTAGCCCTCCGGGGTCTTCGCCGGGCCGGCGTAGTAGACCGCGTGATCGCGCAGGTAATCCGGCATCGGCTCGCCGGCGTCCAGCCGCTCGGCGATCTTGGCGTGCGCGATGTCGCGCGCCACGACCAGCGGGCCGGTCAGCGACAGGCGGGTCTTCACCGGGTACTTGCTGAGCTCCGCACGGATCTCGGCCATCGGGCGGTTCAGGTCGACCTTGACGACCTGCTCGGTCTCCAGGTGGTCGTCGGTCACCTCGGGCAGGAAGCGCGCCGGGTCGGTCTCGAGGCGCTCCAGCCACACGCCGGACGGCGTGATCTTGGCGACCGCCTGCCGGTCGGCCGAGCAGGAGACCGCGATCGCGACCGGGCAGGACGCGCCGTGCCGGGGCAGCCGGACCACGCGCACGTCGTGGCAGAAGTACCGCCCGCCGAACTGCGCGCCGATCCCGAAGTCGCGGGTCAGCTCCAGCACCGCGGCCTCCAGCTCGAGGTCGCGGAAGCCGTGCGCCAGCATCGAGCCGGTGGTGGGCAGATTGTCCAGGTACTTCGCGCTGGCCAGCTTCGCCGTCTTCAGCGCGTGCTCGGCGCTGGTGCCGCCGATCACGACCGCGAGATGGTACGGCGGGCAGGCGGACGTGCCGATCAGCCGCAGCTTCTCGTCCAGGAACTGCATCATCCGCTGCGGGTTGAGCAGCGCCTTCGTCTCCTGGTAGAGGTACGACTTGTTGGCCGAGCCGCCGCCCTTGGCCATGAACAGGAACTTGTACGCGTCGGGGTGCCCGTTCGGGTCCTCCGCGTAGAGCTCGATCTGGGCGGGCAGGTTCGACCCGGTGTTCTTCTCGTCCCACATCGTCAGCGGCGCGAGCTGCGAGTAGCGCAGGTTGAGCCGCGTGTACGCCTGGTAGACGCCGAGCGCGATGGCCGCCTCGTCGGCGCCGTCGGTGAGGACGTGCCGGCCGCGCTTGCCCATCACGATCGCGGTGCCGGTGTCCTGGCACATCGGGAGCACGCCGCCGGCCGCGATGTTCGCGTTGCGCAGCAGGTCGAGGGCGACGAACCGGTCGTTCGGCGACGCCTTGGGGTCATCGATGATCGCGCGCAGCTGCGCCAGGTGCGCCGGCCGCAGGTAGTGCGCGATGTCGTGCATCGCCTCCGCGGTGAGCTGGGTCAGCGCGGCCGGCTCGACGGTCAGGAATCGGCGGCCGCCCGGGCCCTCCACGACGTCCACGCCCTCGTCCGTGACCAGGCGATATTCAGTCGTATCGTCGCCGGTCGGCAAGAGCGGCGAGTAGGTGAAAGCGGCGCCTCTGCTCATGAGCGGCAAGCCTAGGCCAGCGGGGGCGGGCGATGCGAACCCGCACCCGGCATACGCGCCTGTCGGCGTGTCAGCTGTAGGGCAAATAGGCCATGTCGCGCCCGGAAACCAAGATCAAACCACCGGGCGCGGCAGTGAAGACCTTCGCATTAGTGCGCACTTCGGCCCGTACCGCGCCATTCGCCGGATTCAGCGCAGTCACCCGTCCGGACGAGACGACGATCACCGCGTACGACGTGACGGCCGCCCCCGCCTTCGCCCGCCCGTTCTGCCGCCACACCGCCTTGCCCTTGCTGAACGACCAGCCGCGCAACGTGTCGCCGGTGCGGATCACCGCGTACCGGTCGTCGACGGCCAGCACCTCGGCGGACTTGTCGCCGTACCAGAGGATCCGGCCGTCCGCCGCGTTGATCAGCTCCTGACGGCCGTACGGATCGACGCCGAGCACCACGTCGTACCCACCGGCCGGGTCCCGGTCCTGCTTGCAGTCGCTCTCCGCGGTCCGCAGGTTGAGCCCGTCCCGCTTCCACACTGTCCGGTTGTTCGGCGGGCTGGTGGCCACCACGCCGTAGTAGCAGGTGCCGTCCTTGGCGGTGCCGGTGATCGTCAGCACCCGGCCCCCGACCACGGCGATCCGCTGGTCCGCGCCGCTCGTCACGGTCTGGACCAGGTGGCCGGTGGCGGTGTCGATCACCCGCACCTTGCCGTCCTCGGGGAGGCCGAGCAGGCCGGGCATCATCGCCGGCCCGGACGCCTCGTCGTCGACGTCACCGGTGCCGAGCCGCCGGCTGTCCGGCAGGTCGGGGTTCGCGGCGTGCAGCACGAACCCGATCCCGCCGGTGGCCACCGACCAGAGTTGCGAGCCGGCCCGCGGATCCCACGCCGTGAGACGGCAGTCGTTGCCGCCCGAGCAGTGCAGGTCGACGATCCCGTTCTGGTACGCCCAGACCGCGCTCGCGTCGGTGTCCGACCGTTTCACCATCCCGGTCCGCGCGTCCAGCACCTGGTAGCCCTTGGTGAGCAGCCGACCGGTGACCACCACCGCGTCGCTGCCCTGCCCGGCGATCGCGGCCCAGTCCGCGTCGGACTCCCACATCTTCACGGCCGTGGTCAGGTTGTACGCCTCCACCGAGGTCCGGTACTCGACGACCACCGACTCGCCGACCACCGAGATGCTCTGCGGCGTGCCGCCGAGCCGCTGCTGCCAGCGGGTGCCGGGCGCGACCGGCCCGCTCGTGCTGACCCACTCCCACAGCTTCGGGAACGGGTTCCACACCCCGGTCGAGGCCAGCACGGTGACCGTGACGGCGGCGACCAGCGTGACTCCCTTCCACGTGCCCGAGGCCATGCGGGCACACTAATGACCTCGATCCACAAGCCCCGAGAGCGTAGAAAGCCCGTGTCGTCGCCTTATATCCGAGTTGCGGCCTTTGTCAGCGGCACCGTCCGGTACGGGATCAGCTCCGCCAGCGCGATGATCGTGTGCGCCCGCCGGATGCCCTCGTAGCCGACGATCTGGTCGATCACGCGCTGCAGGTCGGCGTTCGATCGGGCCACGATCCGGCACAGGATGTCCCCACTGCCGGTGATCGTGTGCGCCTCCAGGACCTCGGGAATCTCGGCGAGATGGCCGGCCACCGCGTCGTGCCCGTAGCGCTGGCTGATCTCCAGGGTCACGAAGCTCATCACCCCGAACCCGATCAGGGCCGGCACCACCTCGGGCCCGAAACCCTTGATCGCGCCGCGAGCGGTCAGCTTGTCGAGCCGCGCCTGGACCGTGCCGCGGGCCACCGCGAGCCGCCGGGAGAGTTCGAGCACCCCGATCCGCGGCTCGGCGGCGAGCAACTCGATCAGCTTCGCGTCGAGCTCGTCGAGCTGAACAGAATGCTCGGTCATGCCGGGGCACCTCTCTACCGATTGCACAGATTGACCAGCCGAAGATTGGACTATTGCCCACCGGTGTGATCCGGGTCAATCCTCAGCGTCATGACCTCGCCACGGACGGAAAAGAACGACGTCTTCCCGGTGAAAGGCGTCGACCACCTGCGGTTCCTGGTCGGCAACGCCCGGCAGGCCGCCCACTTCTACTCCACCGCCTTCGGCATGCGGTGCGTCGCCTATCGCGGCCCCGAGCAGGGTTTCCGCGACCACGCCGAGTACGTCATGGTCAGCGGCGGCGCCAAGTTCGTGCTGACCGGCATGGTGCACGCCGGAGCCCCCGGCGCCGAGCACGTGACGAAGCACGGCGACGGCATCTCGGACATCGCGATCGAGGTTCCGGACGTCGACGCGGCGTACCGGCACGCGACCTCGACCGGCGCCCGTGGCGTGACCGAGCCGCACGACGTCAAGGACGAGAACGGCACCGTGCGGATGGCGGCGATCGCCACCTACGGCGACACCGTCCACTCCCTGATCGACCGCTCCGGCTACGACGGCCCGTTCCTGCCCGGTTTCGTGGCGCGGGAGCCGATCGTCGCCGTACGTCCGAAGCGGTTCTTCCAGGCCGTCGACCACGTCGTCGGCAACGTGGAGCTCGGCAAGATGGACGAGTGGGTCGATTTCTACCGCCGGGTCATGGGCTTCACCAACATGGCCGAGTTCATCGGCGACGACATCGCCACCGACTACTCGGCGCTGATGTCCAAGGTCGTCGCGGACGGCACCCGCAAGGTCAAGTTCCCGCTGAACGAGCCGGCGATCTCGCAGCGCAAATCACAGATCGACGAGTACCTGGAGTTCTACGGCGGCCCCGGCGCCCAGCACGTCGCGCTCGCCACCAACGACATCCTGACCACGGTCGACGCGATGCGCGGGGCCGGCGTCGAGTTCCTGAACACGCCGGACTCGTACTACGACGACCCGGAGCTGCGGGCCCGGATCGGCCAGGTGCGGGTGCCGATCGAGGAGCTGAAGAAGCGCCGGATCCTGGTAGACCGGGACGAGGACGGGTATCTGTTGCAGATCTTCACGGCCCCCGTGCAGGACCGGCCCACCGTATTCTTCGAGTTGATCGAGCGGCACGGCTCCCTCGGTTTCGGCAAGGGCAACTTCAAGGCGCTCTTCGAAGCCATCGAGCGGGAGCAGGAGCGGCGCGGCAACCTGTGACGTGGTGACCTGCGCGCAGGGAACCGTCAGGCAGTCATGGTAAAGGTTTGCGCATGAGTTCCCTTCCCGCGGGTTGGTACAAGGACCCGGCCGACACCAGCACCCAGCGCTACTGGGACGGTGAGGGCTGGCTGGGCAAAGCCATCCCGGCTGACGCGGTCCCGCCGGACGGGCCGCTGGTGGAGGCGGAGCCCCCAGCCCCTGTTGCCGGGCCTGAAGCCGTGGCACCCCAGCCTGGTCAATACCCGCCGCCGGGCTGGGCCCCGCCCGGGGCTCAGCCCCCGGCCGGCTGGCACCAGCCACCGCCCGCCTGGCAACAGCCCCCGCCCGATTGGCAGCAGCCGCCTCCGGGCTGGCAGCAGCCTCCCCCCAGCTG
>KL571431.1:22946-24692 GCA_000715855.1 Actinoplanes liguriensis | reverse complement strand
AGGGATGGCAGCAGCCCCCGGTGATTGCGCAGCCTTGGCCGCAGCCCCCGCACGCCTACCTCTACCCGATGCCGGCGGCGCGCCCGCACGGCATGCCCCTGGCCGGCCTGGGGCAGCGCCTGGTCGCCCGGCTGATCGACATCGCCGTCGTCCTGCTGCTCAACATCGTCGTCAACGGCTGGTTCGCCTACCAGTGGTGGCAGGATTTCCACCCGATCTACTCCCACTACGCGGCCCAGGTGAGGGCCGGCGCCGAGCCGGACATGATCCAGCCCACCGGCCGGATGCAGATCCTGCAGATCGTCATCGTCCTGATCGCGACGCTGCTCTGGCTGCTCTACGAGGCGCCGTCGAACGCGGGCCGCGGGCAGACGCTGGGCAAGATGATCGTCGGGATCAAGATCGTCGGTCTGGACAGCACCGCCCCGATCGGCTTCGGTCGCGCGTTCCGCCGCTGGTCCATGCTCGGCGCGTGGACGCTTCTCTGGTCCTGCCTGATCGGCTTCGTGCTCCAGTTCCTGGACGCGCTCTCGCCCGTCTGGGACCAGCGTCTGCGGCAGGCTTGGCACGACAAGTCGGCGTCCACCGTCGTCGTCGTGGTGCCGCCCGCCGCCCAACCGACCGTCGAGGCCGCGCCGCGCGGCGAGAACCCAGGAGGACCAGAATGACCCGCCTCACCCGCGCCGACCTGGACGCGCTCCCCGCGTACGTGCCCGGTCGCAACGTCGCCGACCTGGCCCGCGAGCTCGGCATCGCCGAGGCGATCAAGCTGGCCAGCAACGAGGTGCCGTACGGGCCGCTGCCCGGCGTGGTCGAGGCGGTCACCGAGGCCGCCCGCGAGATGCACCGCTACCCGGACCTGGGCGCGCTGCTGCTGCGGGACGCGCTCGCCGAGCGCTACGGGGTCGCCGCCGAGCGGGTGGTCACCGGCTGCGGCTCGGTCGCGCTGGCCGAGCTCCTGGTCAAGGCGACCTGCATGCCGGGCGACGAGGTGCTCTACGCGTGGCGCTCCTTCGAGGCGTACCCGATCATCGCGGCCGGCGCCGGCGCCACCAGCGTCAAGGTGCCGAACACCGGCGGCCACGGGCACGACCTGACCGCGATGGCCGACGCGATCACCGACCGGACACGCCTGATCTTCGTGTGCAACCCGAACAACCCGACCGGCACCGCGGTGCGGAAGCCGGAGCTGGACAGGTTCCTCGCGGCGGTGCCGTCCGACGTGCTGGTGGTGCTCGACGAGGCGTACCGGGAGCTGGTCACCGATCCGGCGGTGCCGGACGCTCTGGAGACGTACTCGGATCGCCACAACATCGTGGTCCTGCGCACCATGAGCAAGGCGTGGGGCCTGGCCGGCCTGCGGATGGGCTACCTGGTCGCCCAGCCCGAGGTCGCCGCCGCCGTGCGCAAGGTGCTCACCCCGTTCTCCACCAGCCTGGTCGCGCAGGCCGCGGCGCTCGCCGCGCTCGCGCAGGAGGAGGAGGTGGTCCGGCGCTGCGCCCTGGTCACCGCGGAGCGCGAGCGGGTCACCGAGGGGCTGCGCAAGCTCTCCGTCGACGTGCCGGACAGTCAGGCCAACTTCGTGTGGATGCCGATCGGCGACCGGTCCGCCGCGTTCGCCGCCGCCTGCGAGAGCCGCGGCGTGATCGTGCGCCCGTTCCAGCCGGACGGCGTCCGCGTCACGATCGGCACCCCGGAGGAGAACGACGCGTTCCTCGCGGCGGCGGAGGCGGCCCTCACCGACTG
>KL571431.1:18132-22732 GCA_000715855.1 Actinoplanes liguriensis | reverse complement strand
CGGGCTTCGCAGGGCCGTGGCCGGCCCAGAACGCAAACCCCGAAAGGGCGACGTCCGTGGGTGGTCACGCTCAAACCACAAAACCTGGCCGGTCCGCGAATCCGCCGCGGGCCGGCCAGGCTTTTCCTTGCGGCCGTTCATGACGTTAGCCGCCCCCGCCGTGCAATTCGTCCCCTGCGAGGGGCATTGACCACTAACGGGTGCCCTTTTCCAGCCCCACCCCGCCCGTCGCGCCACCCGCCCCGGTCCGCACCGCGCCGCACGCGTCCCGCCTCCACGCGCCGGCTGATCCGCACCGCACTGCGCGCGTCCCGCCCCCACACGCCGGCTGATCCGCACCGCACTGCGCGCGTCCCGCCCTCGGGCATGGGGGCTGGTCCTCACCGTGGTTATCCGGGCGCCATAACAACGGTGAGAGCCAGCCGACTACGCTGCGCCGCCCGGCGGCCCGGTGCCCCGATCGTCGTTCCGGGCGTTCAGTGCATGGCACCGGCCTCGGCGGACACCCGATGATGGTCGTCGGCGCTGATCCGGAACGGGAAGACCGACCGCGAGGTCAGCACCAGAACTCCGGCAAGAACCGCGAGCAGCCCCGCCAGCAGCGGCAACGCCCCCAACCAGCCGCCGGTGACGAACCGCTCCCCGACGAACGCGCCGCCGCCGATGCCGATCTGGAACGCCACCACGTACACCGCCGAGGCAGCGTCCCGGGCGGTCGGCGCCACCCGCATCGGCGCCGCGCCCAGGAAGACCGGGATCGCCGTGAACGCGCCACCCCAGAGCAGCGTCGCCACGATCGTCGGCGCCGTCCCGAGCACCGGCGCGAGCAGCATCACCGACACCGCCTGCACGCCGAGCAGGATCAGCAGGACCGGTCCGGGGCTCCGGTCGACGTACCGCCCGACCACGAAGTTGGTGAGCAGCCCGACCGCGCCGTACCCGAGCAGCAGCACGCTCAGCCCGGCCCCGTCCAGGCCGGCGTCCCGGCGTACCAGTGGAGCGATGTACGTGTACGCCGCGAAGTGCCCGACCACCAGCACCGCCGTCACCGCGCACAGCCGGGCCACCCGCCCGTCCCGCATGATCCGTACCGCGGCGCGCAGCTGTTCCCCGGTACGCATGGCCATGTCCCGGGGCAGCGGCGCCAGTTTCGGCAGCACCGCGAGCAGCAGCGCCACGCACACCGCCCCACCGACCGCCATCAGCCCGACCGCGACCCGCCAGCCCAGCCACTGCCCGAGCGCGGTGCCCAGCGGCACGCCCAGCACGATCGCGAGCGAGTTGCCGAGGAACGTCATCGCGGTGGCCCGGCCGATCTGGTCCGGCGGCGCGAGCCGGGCGATGATCGGCCCGATCACCGACCAGAACACGCCGTGGGCGAGCGCGCAGACGAGCCGGGCCAGCGCCAGCACGAGGAACGTGGGGGCGAAGGTCGCGGCCGCCTGGGAGACGGCGAAAATCGCTACCGTTGCGGCGAGCAGGGTGTGCCGGGGAACCCGCATGGTCAGCGCGGTGAGCGGGATCGTGCTCAGCGCGGCGACCACGGCATAGCTGGTCAGCAGCAGGCCCACCTGGGCCTCGGTGACGTGCAGGCCGGTCGAGATCTGCGGCAGCAGCCCGACCGGCAGGGTTTCGGCGGTGACGTAGAAGAACGCGGATGCTCCGAGAACGACCAGCGCGGGACGGTGGAAACTCACTCCCGCAGAATAAGCTCCGAGCAAGAGCATAAAAAGGGGAACGGATGTGACGACGCGCTCCACCGAACTTCTCCGGGTGGTGCACCGCAACCCCGGCGTGACCCGCGCCGACGCCGCGCGGCTGCTCGGCATCGGCACCGGCGCCGCCACCGAGCTGGTCACCAAGCTGAGCCGCGCGGCGCTGCTCGTTCAGGGCCCGGCCGCGCCGAGCGGCACCCGCGGCCGCCCGACGACGGTCCTGCTCCCGCACCCGGAGGGCCCGCTCGTGCTGGCCGTCGCGATCACCCACGAGACCTGGCGGGTCGAGGTCGTCGAGCTGGGCGGCGCCGGTCACGCCTCGCTGGAGGGCCGGCACGCGGGCGCCGCGTGGCCCGAGGTCCGTGCCGCGGTGCGGGCTTCGATCGAGGAGCTTCGCCTGCGGTACGGCCGTCGCCTGCGCGCCGTCGGCGTCTCCGCCCCCGGCACCGTCTCCCGTGACCTGCGCCTCGACGCCGTAGGCCCCGGCTGGCACGACGCCGACCTGACCACCCTCTGCCCGGACGCCGAGGTCTTCGTCGCCGGCAACGACGCGACCCTCGCCGCCACCGCCGAGTCCCGCCGTGGCGCCGCGGTCGACGCCGCCGTGGCCCTGCACCTGCGCATCGAGGCGGGTCTGGGCGGCGCCGTGGTCGAGGACGGCCGCCCGGTCATCGGCGCGCGCGGCGCGGCCGGCGAGTTCGGCCACATGCCGTTCGGCGACCCGTCGGTCCGCTGCCCGTGCGGCGCGCGCGGCTGCTGGGGCATCGCGGTCGACGGCCACGAGCTGGCCCGCCTGCTCGGCGACCCACCCCCGGTCGATCCCCTGACCTACGCCCGCCGCATCATCACCGCGGCCGCCCAGCTCAACCACCACACCCCGCCCCCGGAAGGAGCCCTCCCGCCCGTGACACTGGCGGTCCGAGCCGTCGCCGCGAACCTCGGCCGTGGCATCGCCGGCCTGGTCAACGGCCTGGACGCGGACCTGGTCACCCTCGGCGGCCTGGGCACCGACCTGCTGGCCACGGTCCCGGACGAGATCCACGCCGCCTACCGGGACGGCCTGATGTCGATCCACCGCGAGTCCCCGCCGCCGATCCTCCCCGCCGCCCTCGGCGACAGCGGCCCGATCGCAGGCGCCGCCGAAGAGGCCTGGGCCGCCCTACTACCCCGCCTCGCATAGCCCCCGGGCTGGGCCCGACCGTGGTTATGGGCGCGGGTTTACCACGGTGAGAGCCAGCCCGAAGGCGCCGGATGGCGGCTGGGCCTGACCGTGGTTACGGGCGCGCGATAACCACGGTGGGGGCCAGCCGGGGGCAGGTGTGGTTAGAGCGCGACCATCAGGACTGTGTCGGTCGTGTAGTAGTACAGCGGCGAGTCCGGATCATCCGGCCCGCCTTCCCGCAGCCGCTCGATCGCCACGTAGTGCTCGGAGATCTGCAACGCCCCCAGCTCCCACTTCACGTCCTCTCTCCGGAACGCGAGCCGGAACCGGAACTGCTCCACCCCGCCGGCACTGTCCAGCGACACCAGCTCGTGCAGCGGCGTCATCAGCAGCACCCGCCCGGTCACCCCGCCGAGCACCTGCGCCGACCCCTGCCACGTCCACAGCGTGGACCCGTCCGCCCGGTATCCGATCACCACGCCGTCCTGCGCCGACACCACCACGCCCCCGGCGACGGTCGTGCCCGGCCGGTCCAGCGCGACGGCCCGGCGCGGTGCGGTCAGCGCGGTCAGCCACCCGTGGCCGGCCGCGTCGCGGAATCCGGCGCAGCCCGAGCTCGCCACCGCGCAGCCGACCGCGGTGAACGGCCCGGCCGGCCAGCCCGCCACGGCCTGCCCGGTGCTGAGGTCGTAGGCGCCGGTCGCGCACACGTAGGCCCCGCCGGCCGTGGTGAAGCCGCCGGTGCACCCCGCGGGAACCGTGGCGCGCCAGCGCTGGGCGCCGGTGCTCACGTCGTACCCGAGAAGCTCCTGATCGGCCGAGACCACGACGATGCCGGAAGCGATCCGCAGGCCTGATGGGTCCCAGACCGTCGCGGCGCCGGTCCGGTGGCCGGCATAGCCGGGCGCCTCCGGGCCGTCCGCCCGCCAGGCGATCTTGCCGGTACGCCCGTCGAGCGCCACCAACTCCCCGTCCGACCACCGGGTGATCACCGTGGCGTCCTGCGCGACGACGCCGCTGAGCTGTGCCGGCCAGCGCCGCAGCGACCACCGCGTGGTGTTGACGGTCCGCCCGTAGACCGGCTCGTCCGCCCGCACCTGGTGTTTCGCGGCGTAGACCCGCAGCCGGTCCTGGATGATCAGCGGCGCCACGTTGATCCGCCCGACCACGCCGTGGTCGGAGACCACCAGCGGCGGGTACGGCGTTTTCGCGGTCGCCAGCACCTCGGCGGGCTTGAGGATCCGCCAGCCGACCAGAACCGTCGCCAGCAGCAAAAGCACCGCCGCTGAAGCTCGCAGCAGCACTCGTGTCACAGCGGGGAGTATTTCAGGCCCGGTCCAGGTCGATCACTCGTACCCACCATTGATCAGCCCGAGACGGACCAATTAGCCGGCGAAGAGCGGCCGCGGCAGGTCCCGTCGCGTCCGGGCCGGCTCGACCAGCGGCACCGGATGTGTGGCGGCCAGCGCCTCGGCGACCTCGGCCACCTCACCGCCGTCCACCGCGAGCAGGGTCGCGACGAGCACGTTGAGGAAGCCGTGATGGGTAAAACCGGTCTCCGGGTCGGTGTGCCGGGTGGCGTGCCGCAGCCCGGCCGCCAGCTTGAACGGCAGGTCCCGATCACGGCAGGCGCAGATCACCGCGGCCAGTTCGACCGGGGTCGGGAAGAGTTCCGCGGCCAGGCCACCGACGCGGAACCTGTCTCTTATACACATCTCTGAGC
>KL571431.1:17676-17946 GCA_000715855.1 Actinoplanes liguriensis | reverse complement strand
GGGCAGGCCCTCGCGCCGGGCCGCGGCCAGCGTGTCCAGCGCGCCGATCAGCCCCCAGCTCAGCGGGACCTCCGCCCACACGCGGAAACTCGCGTCGGCCGCGAACGTGCGCAGCAGGGCGAGACCGGGCTGCGGGTCCTCGCCGCGCCGGGCCACCGCCGCCTCGACGTGCTCGATCACCATGCCGGCCGAGCGCAGCTTCTCCACGGTCGCGGGCAGCGCTCCGGCCGGGATGTCGCCGATAAGCGCCCCGGCGAGCCGTGGCACCGG
>KL571431.1:16826-17476 GCA_000715855.1 Actinoplanes liguriensis | reverse complement strand
TGTCTCTTAAGGTGTGTATAAGAGACAGGCTCGGAGCCCACCACCGACGCCGGGACCAGCAGAGTACCGATCAGCTCCGCGTACCACGCCGAGGCGTGCTCGTGGAACTTCGCCTCGGCCTCGGCCAGGCCGGTCGGGCTGGGCGGAAGAAGGGACGCGTCATCGACGAGCCCGGCAAACAGCGGAGGCACCATCGTCGACACGATCCGAACCTAACGGACCACGCGCGAGCCGGACAACAGGCCGGACTACACCGCCCAGACCGCCGTCTCGATCGTCAGACCCGTGGGCAGCGGTTTCTCCGTGGGAAAGGCCGGGATTCGGAAGGCGACCACGTGTTTCGGGTCGGCGGTCAGACGCATGCAGTACGCCCGGCCGGCCTCCAGCTCCATGTATTGCGATTGATATGTGACGCCGTTGGCCTCGGCACACGCCTCCGGCCCGGCGAACGGGTCACCGGCCGCCCGGGCCACCACCGAGCGTTTCTCCAGCGGATCGGCGCTCCACACCCGCGTGTCGGCGCCGGAGCAGTTCTGCACGTTGTCGCCCCTGCCCGGGCTGGAGCAGATCAGCGACATGTCACCCGTCCAGGAATTTGGGCCGGGGCGCACCGGGTCGAGCAGCAGGATCGCGCCTGTCTCTTATACACA
>KL571431.1:15814-16599 GCA_000715855.1 Actinoplanes liguriensis | reverse complement strand
CCTGCGGCGGCTCGGGCACGGCAACCGTCTCCTCCGCCGGCCGGTGCGACCGGTAGAGCAGCACCCCCGTCGCCGCCGCGGCGAGCGTCATGATCACCAGCCCGGCGGCGAAATAGGTGCGGCCGAGCGTCTCCGCGCGAAACAGCACGATCAGCACGACGGCCAGGGCCACGAGGGCGAGCGCGGCAATCACAAGATCGGCCATCACGCCAAAATACGGGGACGGTGGTCGATGCCGCTGATCGGGTCGCGGTCATCCCGCTTCCCCCACCATTTCGCGTACGGCGTGAGCGGTCGCGCTGCTGCCGCCGTACCCCCGATCGGTCTTGATTCTCGTCGTGACCTCGCGCCGGTCAGCGGCGGCGGAGCAGGACCACGAGCTCGGCGACACCGGCCAGAACCATCCCGGCGATCAGCGTCGGCAGGCCACCGACCACTGCATAAGCCACCAGGAACAGCGGCGCGGCGAAGGTCATGTAGAGCGCCGCGGCGAGCGCCCGATCACCGGAGCGCAGGCGCGCCAGCACCGAACCGGCCGGCTCGGACAGACGGCTGCGGAACCAGAGGATGACCGCGGTGAAGACCAGGAACCCGATCAACCCCGCCCAGACCCGCGAGATGCCCGAGCTGACCAGCGTCATCGCGGCGGTGACCACGGCCGCGACCAGGGTGCCGTTGGCGCCGTAGCGGATCGTCCCGAGGACCGCCTCGGTCGAGTCCGCGGAGACGTCCAGCACCGGCTTGCGCGGGCGGCTGACCGCGGGCGGCTCCGACCAGGTCGACGG
>KL571431.1:14908-15613 GCA_000715855.1 Actinoplanes liguriensis | reverse complement strand
GCCGCCGGTTTCGGCTGCTCGGCCGGGAACCCGTCCGGATCCGCGGGTGAGGCCCCGAGCGACGCCTCCTCGGCCAGCTCCTCCAGCGCGCGAGCCCAGCGGCGCCGCTCCAGGCGGACAATGCCGACATCCTGCCCGGCGTCACCGATCGCCGAATCAAGATCCAGAGCTTCCGCGTACGCCCGTTGGGCCAGATCGAACAGCCGCAACCGGGCCGCGACCACGGCCAGGACGAGATGCGCCTCAGCCTCGGCAGGCGCGACACGCACGCCGTTCCACGCGGCGTTCAGCGCCTCCTGGCCGTTACGGGACTCACTCAGGAGGGCGGCGCCGGTGCGCTGCGCGTACGCATCCTCGGGCCACGACCGCAGGATGTCGGCGGCGATCTGCGCGGCCTCCCCGTAACGCCGGCTGTCGGTCAGCGCCATGGCACGCACCACCAGCGCCGGCAGCGTGGCCGGTTGAGTCGCGGCGGCGCGGTCCGCAGCGGCCAGCGCCTCGGTCGGCTGATCGGCGACCAGGTGGATGCGGGCGAGGGTGGCCAGCAGGGCGGACTGGTCAGGGTTACCACTCGGACCGGTGCCGCCGCCCTGTCCGGCGCCGCTCAAGTCGACACCGTCCTGCTGGGCACCGGTCAAGTCGGCGCCACCTTGCTGATCGCCGGTCTGGCCGGAACCGCTCGAGCCAGAGCCGCTCGAGCCAGAG
>KL571431.1:13709-14721 GCA_000715855.1 Actinoplanes liguriensis | reverse complement strand
AGCCAGAGCCGCTCGAGCCAGAGCCGCTCGAGCCGGCACCGCTCGAGCCGGCACCGCTCAGGCCGGCACCGCTCAGGCCGGCGGCGATCTCCTCGGCGGCTTCGTCGTAGCGGCCGAGGTCGGCGAGCAACAGCGCACGCTGGCGGTGTTCCTCCGGCGTGGTGTCGGGCTCCATAGGCGCAGGCACAGTCGGAGCGTAGGCGGTCTACCTGTAGATCACATGGGTCGGGGTGAGCCGGCACACCACCCGCACGACCTCCGGGCCGTCGCCGGTCCAGGGCTCGTTCGCATACTTGTAGCTGAGCGCCCCGATCAGGTCCTCCTGATCGTCGCTGAGCGTGACCACCCCGTCGACGGTGCAGTACGAATACGGCTGCGCGGGGTCGTAGGCGCAGATCGACACCCGCGGATCCCGCTCCATGTTCCGGGTCTTCTGCCGCCCGCGAACCGTCGAGAACAGAATGTCGTCCCCGTCACGCTTCACCCAGATGACCGTCGACTGCGGCGTGCCATCCGCATTGATCGTGCTGAGCACCGCGTAGGTGGGGTTGTCGATCAACCTACGAGCGACGCCGGGCAGGACCATAGTCATGATCGTCATCATGCCCGAGAAAGCCCGCACCCCCGCCGTGACAGTTACCACCCCGGCGGCCCGCAACCCCTGAGCAGTCGCCACCCCTCATAGTCGCCACCCCGGTTGGTCGCCACCTCGGGCGGTCGCTACTCCGCAGCGGGCATCTCGGCGTAGACGATGGCCACCGCGACCCCGGCCAGCCCCTCGCCACGCCCGGTGAGCCCGAGCCCGTCCGTAGTCGTCCCGGACACCGTGACAGGCGCCCCGATCGCCGCGGAAAGAACCTTCTCGGCCTCCGCGCGGCGCTTCCCGATCTTCGGCCGGTTCCCGATCGCCTGCACCGAGACGTTCCCGATCGCGAACCCTGCGGCCCGCACCAGCCGAGCCGTCTCCGACAGCAGCGTGGCCCCGGCCGCACCGGACCACTCGGGCCGGCTC
>KL571431.1:12557-13539 GCA_000715855.1 Actinoplanes liguriensis | reverse complement strand
CGGCCGCACCGGACCACTCGGGCCGGCTCGTGCCGAAGTTGCTGCCCAGATCGCCCAGCCCGGCCGCCGAGAGGAGCGCGTCACACGCGGCGTGCGCGACGACATCAGCATCCGAATGACCGGCCAGCCCCGGCTCCCCGGGCCACTCCAGCCCGGCCACCCAGCAGGCCCGATCAGCGTCGAATGCGTGCACGTCCGTGCCGATACCCACCCGCGGAATGATCACCCCGCCACCCTAACCGCCCACCGAGACACGATTTGACCACTCCCCAAGCCAGTCGCGGCAAGACCCGGTCACCCCGCGCAAGGCGAAAGCGGACAGCGCGAAACCAGATGGGACCGGGTGAGGCGAAACCGGCGCAATGAGCTGAGCCGAGCCGACCCGTCAGACTGCCGGCGCCTCAGGATCGGGCATCGCCAGCAGATGGATCGCGAGCGCCAGATCCAACGGCCGCGTGATCTTCAAAGCCAGATCCGACCCGGGAACGCACCGCACCGGAATCCCGAGCTTCTCGACCGCCCCGGCGTCATCGGTGTGTGAATTCGCCGCCGCCTCGTGCGCGGCCCGCAGCACGGAGGCGCGGAAACCCTGCGGGGTCTGGACCGCCCGCAACACTGACCGATCGACGGTGCCGAGCACGACCTCGCCGGCGGAGACTTCCTTGATCGTGTCGACCACGGGGAGCACCGGGATGACCGCATCGTCTCCAGAGCGAACCGCCGCCGCCACCCGCTCGGTCACCGAGGGTGGCGTCAGGCAGCGAGCGGCGTCGTGCACCAGCACGATCGGAATCTCATCCGGAACGATCGCGAGCGCAGCCGCGACCGACTCCTGCCGATCGGCGCCACCGGCGACCACGGTGACCGGCGCCACCGGGGCAAGCAGAGCCCGCACCGCGTCGACATCCGCACGCGGCGCGGCCACCACGATCATCCGGACCGACGGCGCAGCCGCGAGCCGGCGCACCGCATGAACCAGCAG
>KL571431.1:10554-12338 GCA_000715855.1 Actinoplanes liguriensis | reverse complement strand
CCCGGCCCGAGCCGCAGGCCCGCACCCGCAGCGGGAACGACGACCGCGACGTCACCGCGAGCATTGAGCTGCGCGGTCACGTCGCGGTCGGCGTTCACGATGCGGTGAAGGATGCGTCTGAGATCAGGCCTCGGTGAGGACCTTGTCGAGCAGAACCTCAGCCTCGTCCTTGGTGCTCTTCTCAGCGAGGGCCACCTCGCCGACAAGGATGTCGCGGGCCTTCGCGAGCATGCGCTTCTCGCCGGCCGAGAGACCACGCTCCCGCTCGCGACGCCACAGGTCACGAACAACCTCGGCAACCTTGAGCGGGTTACCGGAGGCGAGCTTCTCCAGGTTGGCCTTGTAGCGCCGCGACCAGTTGGTCGGCTCCTCGGTGTGCGGAGCGCGGAGGACGTCGAAGACCTTACCCAGGCCTTCCTCGCCAACCACTTCGCGCACACCGACTTCCTCGGCGTTCTCAGCGGGCACCCGAACAGTCAGATCGCCCTGGGCGACACGCAGAACGAGATACTGCCTTTCAACGCCCTTGATGACCCTAGTCTCGATTGCCTCGATGAGTGCGGCCCCGTGGTGGGGGTAAACAACGGTCTCGCCGACACTGAAAACCATAGGTTCGAAACCCCTTTCGCTGTGTCTAGGGTAACACGCTCAGGCGACGGTGTCTTGCCCTGGCGGTCACTGTTAGTGCAGCTCAGGGGCCCTGTGACGGGGCTTTCTACCGCTTGACAGCAGCGCGGGAAGCTGCCTAAGTAACGCAAAGTGACCGAGACATCACCGCACTCACCGATGAGTCGGAAATTCCGGACCTGATGGCTTTGCGAGATCAAGCGTATCGCTGAGGTCCACACCGCCCCACCACTGGCGATGCGGCGTAGCGTGCGAGACGCTGGACGGAAGTTCCCCGACCGAAGCAAGATCTGGTCGGCCAGGGGGGAGGTGTGTCATGGCAGGCGCGAGCGACAACGGCGGCTGGCCGCCCGACGGCGGCTCTTCGGGTGAGCTGCCCGACCTCCCTGAGGAGTGGGGCGTCATCGTCATCCCGGACGATCTGTCCGAGCTGTCTGACGAGGTCGAAGCGGTGCGGGCGGAGCTGCACCTGTCCCCGCCGACCGGTTGGCAGCGTTTCCTGCGCCGACCGGCAATGCGGCGTTTGCGCAAAGTTGGCACGTTGATGCTGCGCGCCCCGGTCCTGATCATCTCGATGGCGATCCTGGTCACCGTGGCCAGCCTGTTCGCCTCGGCCTGGCCCGGGCCGTCGCGGGAGCCGGCCACCCAGCGCACCTCCGGCGCCACCGCGGCGCCGGTCAAGACGCTGCCGGCGCTCGAGCTGATCGCCGACGACGGGCGGGTCGTGCCGGTCAACGGGCAGTTGCCGGTCGTCATCCTGCTCACCGACGGTTGCGACTGCGATGCGCTGATCGCGGAGACGGTCGCCGCGGTGAAACCGGACATCGCGGTGCTCGCCGTGTCGCGGACGTCGCCGTCGGTCCCCGCGTCGCACAGCCCACTCGCCACGGCGCAGACTCCGCGCGCCGATGGGAAGAATGTGCTCTACCTGCGTGATCCGACCGGCAGCCTGCGCGAGCAGCTCGGCCTCACCACGCAGGACGGGACGGCCGCCGCCATCCTGGTCACCAGCACCGGCGAGATCCTCCGCAAGATCCCCCACGTCGTCTCGGTGAAGACGCTCCAGCCCGACCTCGAGCGCCTCTGACCCACCGCTCAGCTCGTGGCGAACCGCTCAGCTGGTGGCCCATCGTTCAGAGCTCGTGGCGGACCGCTCA
>KL571431.1:6137-10275 GCA_000715855.1 Actinoplanes liguriensis | reverse complement strand
CTGGTGGCCCATCGTTCAGAGCTCGTGGCGGACCGCTCAGCCCGCGGCCGATCACTCAGCTCGCGGCCGACCCCTCAGCTCGTGGCCGACCGCTGCAGGGTGTAGCGGAAGACGACCGGCCCCTGGGCGTCCGCCTTGATCTGCAGCCGCAACTGACTGCCCACGCCGACGCTGAAAACCTCCGGCGTGCGTGTGCCCGAGCACGGCAGGCCACGCCCCGACTCGTCGTCGCCGAAGCTGACCCGGACCCGGCTGCCGTCCGGCCCCGCACACACCACCGCGACCTGGAACGCGCCCCCGTCCAGATCCACGCCCTTCTCGTAACTACCCGAGGCCGGCACCACCACGGTGTCCGCCAGCTCCTGGTCACCGGTCTCCGGCAGGAGTTGCTCGGCGGTGAGCCGCCAGGCCAGCACCCGCGGGTCGGAGTCGTCCCGGGGCGCGGACCGCCACCACCAGGTCCCGCCCGCCACCAGGATCAGCGCGGCCAGCCCGTGCAGGATCGCCCCGCGTCCCCGTTCGCTCACGCTGCGACTGTAGAGAACTCGAGCAGCGTTCCGTAGAGCGTGAGCCCCGGCCCGAACGCGAGCATCACGACCCGCCGTGGCGGCTGAACCTCGCGCCGCAGAGCGTCGAGGACCAGGAGCACGGTGGGTGAGGAACAATTCCCGTACGCCGAAAGCACGCCCCGTGACGGCGCCAGCGCCCCGTCGTCGAGCCCCAGCCGCTCCTGCACGACGTCCAGGATCTTCGGGCCGCCGGGGTGCACGGCCCACCCGTCCACCTCCCCGATCGTCAGCCGGTTCCGCTTGAGCAGGTCCTCGACGAGCGCCCGGACGTGCAGGGAGAGCACCGACGGCACCTCCGGTGACAGCCCCATCCGGAACCCGAGGTCGGTGACCTCCCAGGTCATGTGCGCGGCCGTGGTGCTGTCGGTGACCGCGGCGACCTCTCGCACCGCGTAGCCCGAGCGGCCGGCCGACGCCGGGGTGAGCACTGCGGCGGCGGCCGCGTCGGAGAAGAGCGCGTGCGACACGATCTGCTGCACATCCGGCGGGCCGGTGCCGGCCGGCTGCATGTGCAGGCTGGTCAGCTCGGCGCACAGGAGCAGCGCGGGCCGCCCGCGGGCCACCACGTAGTCACTGACCGTGCCGAGGCCGGGCAACGCTGCGTAACAGCCCATGTGGCCGATGGAGAGCCGCTGCACGTTCGGTGACATGTCGAGATCGCGGGCGAGGAGGATGTCAAGGCCGGGCGTGGCGTACCCGGTGCAGGAGCAGACCGCGAAAAGTCCCAAGTCGGACGCGTCGAGGCCGGCGTCGGCCAGGGCCCGGTCGACGGCGGCGCTGCCCAGCGGGACCGCCTCCTCCTTGAAGCGGCGCATCCGGCGCTCGGTGGACCAGCCCGAGACGTCCTCCTTCAACGGGCTCACCGCGGCCTGCCGGGTGACCACCCCGGAGTTCGCGAAGATCCGCCGCGCCAGGCCCGTCCGGCCGCCCGCGTAGTGCTGGGCGAAGAACCCGTCCCAGAGCTCGCCCTGCCCCGTGGAGGGCGGCAATGCCACGCCCAGCCCACTGATCACCGCCCCCGTCACGGTCACCTCTACCGCCGCCCGTCCGCAGCCGGCACCGCCGCGTGCACGGAGGGCGAGGAGGTTGGCGGGGAAGAACTCGGCACGGAGGAGGCATCCCGGGAAGAAGTGGGCGCGGAAGAAGCGGAAGAGGAGGCGACAGGCGCGGAAGACGCCGACGCGGAAGACCCGGAGAGTGCGGAGGCGCCGACCACGGCCTTGAGCCCGGTGCCCTGGTAGAGAACAGCGGTGGAGAACGTCGGGACCACCCGCCCGAGCGCCCCCTCCCCCGGAGTCCGGCGCAACGCCAGCCACCGCACCAGCCCGGTCAGGCTCGGCCGGACGCCACGAACGGCCAACCGCACGCCGTGCAGCGCGAACTCGGCCCGCAGCCGCGCCGGCGACACGAACAGCGCCGGATCGTGCAGGCCCACCGGCGCCACCCCGGCCCACTCGCCGAGGGTCACCGTGATGAGCCGGCTGAGCGCGGTGTCGTTCACCGTGTCCAGCACGACCCGCCCGCCCGGCCGCAACACGCGGCACAGCTCGGCGACCGTGCCGCTCAGGTCCGTGACGTGCTCCAGGATCTCCCCCGCGACCACGACGTCGGCCGACTCGTCGGCGAGCGGCAGCGCAGCGACGTCCCCGGCGATCGGCGCGACGCCCCGCTCCGCGGCCAGGGCCAGCCCGGAGGCGCGCAGGTCGACGCCGACATGCCGATAGCCCAGCGCGCTGACGTGCGGCGCGAGCAGCCCGCCACCGCACCCCGCGTCCAGCAGCACCTGTCTCTTATACACTCGCCGGCCAGGTCGTCGTACTGGCACGGATCGTTACGCCGGATCGACAGCATGTGATCGAGCCTGGCACGGTTCAGCCCGCCCCACCACCGGAGACCGCTTCGCCTGTGGAAAAGCCGGCCGTGGAAACCCGCCTCTGTGGACAACCGCCGTCCCACCGTCCTCATCTGGCAGCGTGGCCTCATGCATCGCAGACCGCTCGGCACGTCCCGCGCTCTGGCACTGCTGCGCTCCTCCCATCCGGAGCCGGGCGCCGCCGTGACCGTGGTGATGACCCTGCTCGCGTTCGGCGCCGGTCATCGCGGGTGGCGGCTGCTCTGCGTGTTCCTCGCGGTCGGGTTTGATCGCGGCCCTGGCCGCACCTCTCGTGGCGGTTCCGCTGGGGGCGGCGGCAAGCGCGACCATCGGCGTCGCCGTGGTCTTCGGCCTGCTCTACGACTGGCCGCTGAAGTCGACGGCGTTCTCCGTGGTGCCCTATCTGATCGCGTTCGGGCTGCTCCCGGCGTTCGTGGTGATCGCCCTGCCCGGGCGGCCTCTGCCACCGTCCTGGCTGGTCGCGGCCGCGGCGCTGCTCGGCGCGGGGGCGCACTTCGCGAATGTGCTGCCCGATCTGGCGGACGACGCCGCGACCGGGGTGCGCGGGCTGCCCCACCGGATCGGCGCGGCCGGCTCCCGGCTGGCGGCCTCGGCACTCCTGCTGGGCGCGACGGTCACGCTGGTTCTCGGGCCTCCGGGAGCGCCGTCGTGGTCCGGGTGGGCGGCCGGCGCGGCCGCCGTCGTGGTCGGCAGACCGGTGGCGCTCTTCCGCGCGGTCATCGTGGTGGCCCTGATCGACGTCGTCTTGTTGATCTCCACCGGGCCGGTGGTGTGATCCACTCCGGCCGGATGGATGGGTCGGCGCACGCGGCCGTTTGCCGCCCACTAGGCTGATCTCACGCCTTGGTGTCGCTATTTGGAGGATCGTGATGCGCTCGCTGGGAACCCGTCGCGCCGCCCTGGTCGCGGGTGTCGCCACCGTCGGTGTCATCGCGCTGGCCGGTTGCTCTGCCGGTCAGGTTGCCGAGACCGCGCTGCTCGACACGCCGATCGCCGGGGTCAACGCGAATGCCCCCGACGGCAGTGTGTTCGTGCGCAACGTCCAGATCGACTACACCGGCACCGAGGGCTACAAGAAGGGCGACAACGCTCCGCTGGAGCTGAGCCTCTTCAACCAGTCCGAGAAAGACGTCACGGTCTCGATCACCAGCACACCGGTGGATCAGCCGCAGGTCGTCTCGGCCGCGCAGGTCGGTTTCGTCTCCGCGCCGGCGCCCGCCGCCAGCGGCGAGGCCCTCCCGTCCGGCGTGCCGTCGTCCGGCGCGCCCTCGGCCGGCCCGTCCGCCGGGGCCTCGGCGGTCCCGTCGCTGCCGGCCGCCGAGCCGACCCCGACGGTCACCGCGGCACAGATCACCATCAAGGCTCTCGGCTCCGCGGTCTTCAAGCCGACCGACGCGAAGAAGCTCCAGGTCATCCAGCTGAGCGACGACCTCAAGCCGGGTGAGCAGGTCAACCTCGTCTTCCACTTCAGCACCGGTGGTCCGGATCTGACCATTCAGGCGCCGGTCGCGGTCCCGCTGAGCCCGGCCTCTCGTGCTCCCGGCCTGGAGCACGAGAACACCGAAGAATGACGTTGTCGTACCCGGCGGCTAACTTGGCCGGGTGACGACCTCTCGGACGAGTTCCAAGGCGGCCCGGCCGGCCTACGTGTGTGACGCTGTCTCTTATACACATC
>KL571431.1:937-5944 GCA_000715855.1 Actinoplanes liguriensis | reverse complement strand
TGTGTATAAGAGACAGGGCCGGTGCCCGGAGTGCGGCGAGTGGGGCTCGATCATCGAGTCCACGGTCACCGTCGGGGTCTCCGGCCGGGTGGTCAGCTCACGGATGCCGTCCGAGGCGGCGAAGCCGATCTCGCAGATCAGCGCCGCGCCCGCGCGGGCCGTGCCGTCCGGGGTCAGCGAGCTCGACCGGGTGCTCGGTGGCGGCCTGGTGCCCGGCGCGGTGGTGCTGCTCGCCGGCGAGCCGGGTGTGGGCAAGTCCACCCTGCTGCTCGATGTGGCTCAGCAGTGGGCGGCCGGTTCCGGCACCCCGTCGCTGGTGGTCAGCGGTGAGGAGTCGGTGAGCCAGGTCCGGCTGCGGGCCGAGCGGCTCGGCGCCCTGCACGAGCGCCTCTTCCTGGCCGCGGAGAATGATCTCGGCACGGTGATCGGCCACCTCGACGCGGTCAAGCCGGGCCTCCTGGTGCTCGACTCGGTGCAGACCTTCTCGGCGCCCGGCACCGAGGGCGTGCCCGGCGGCGTCACCCAGGTCCGGGCGGTGACCGCGGCGCTGGTCTCGATCGCCAAGGAGCGCGGCATCGCCACGGTCCTGGTCGGTCACGTCACCAAGGACGGGCAGGTCGCCGGTCCGCGCGTGCTGGAGCACCTGGTCGACGTGGTGCTGCACTTCGAGGGCGACAAGCATTCGTCGTTGCGCCTGGTCCGCGGGGTGAAGAATCGGTTCGGCGCGGCCGACGAGGTGGGCTGTTTCGAGATGCACGAGGGCGGCATCACCAGCCTGCCCGATCCGTCCGGCCTGTTCCTCACCCGCTATCAGGAGCCGGTGCCGGGCACCTGCGTGACGGTTGCGATGGAGGGCCGGCGGGCGCTGGTCACCGAGGTGCAGGCGCTGATCGGCGCCGAGGTGCAGGGCTCTCCGCGGCGGACCGTCTCCGGCCTGGACAGCGCCCGGCTGGCGATGGTGCTGGCGGTGCTCGAACGGCGTACCAAGCAGTTGAAGCTCTACAACCGCGAGGTGTTCGCGGCCACCGTGGGTGGGATCCGGCTGGTCGAGCCCTCGGCCGACCTGGCGATGGCCCTGGCGGTCGCGTCCGGCGGGCTGGATCTGGCGATGGCGCCGACCCTGGTCGCGATCGGCGAGGTCGGCCTGACCGGGGAGATCCGCCGGGTGAGCGCGATCGGCCGGCGGCTGGCCGAGGCGGCGCGGCTGGGCTTCCGGGTGGCCCTGGTCCCGCCCGGCAGCACGAACACGGGTGAGGGTGTGGCGCCGAAGGGCATGGAGGTGATCGAGGTCAGCGACCTGCGGTCGGCGTTGCAGAGCGCCGCGCGCGCCTCGGCTGAGCACAACAAGGGGTGACCCAGAGTGATGAATCATCACGCTACGGAGCATTCATCGAACCATGCCTCGTTGCTCTGTTTCGCAGTTCGTAGACTGTACCGGTGCCGCTCGACCGCGATGGTTCCAAGTCCGCCGCCAGTTCAACGCCGCGCCCCGGCGTCAACGGTGCGGGCCACCGCGCGGTGGCCCCGCTGACCGGGTCCGGCCTCACCGGAGGCGCCAGCGATCCGCTCCGGGCCAATCTCGCCCTGATGGCGCCCGGCACCGCCCTGCGCGACGGTCTGGAGCGCATTCTGCGTGGCCGCACCGGCGCGCTGATCGTGCTGGGCTATGACCCGGTGGTGGAGACGATCTGCACCGGCGGTTTCCCGCTCGATGTGGAGTTCTCCGCAACCCGCCTGCGTGAGTTGTGCAAGATGGACGGCGCGGTGGTGATGTCCAGCGACGGCACCCGCATCGTCCGAGCCGCCGTGCACCTGATGCCCGACCCGTCGATCCCCTCGGAGGAGTCCGGCACCCGGCACCGCACCGCCGAGCGGGTCGCCAAGCAGTCCGGCTTCCCGGTGATCTCGGTGAGCCAGTCGATGCACATCATCGGGCTGTATGTGAACGGCCAGCGCCACGTGCTGGACGACTCGGCCGCCATCCTGTCCCGCGCCAATCAGGCACTGGCCACCCTGGAGCGTTACAAGCTCCGGCTGGACGAGGTGTCCGGCACCCTGTCCGCGCTGGAGATCGAGGATCTGGTCACCGTCCGCGACGCCGTCTCGGTGGTGCAGCGGCTGGAGATGGTCCGCCGGATCGCCGACGAGATCTCGGGTTACGTGGTCGAGCTCGGCACCGACGGCCGGCTGCTCGCCCTGCAGCTCGACGAGCTGATGGCCGGCGTCGACTCGGACCGCACACTGGTGATCCGCGACTACCTGCCGACCGGCCGGAAGGCGCGCACGCTCGACGAGGCGCTGGTGGAGCTGGACCTGCTCACCGCGACCGAGATGATCGACCTGGTCGCGGTCGCCAAGGCGATCGGCTATGCGGGCGCCTCCGACGCTCTGGACGCCGCGGTGTCGCCGCGCGGGTTCCGGTTGCTGGCCAAGGTGCCGCGGCTGCCTGCGCAGATCGTGGATCGGCTGGTGGATCACTTCGGCAGCCTCCAGCGGCTGCTGGGCGCGACGGTGGAGGATCTTCAGGCCGTCGAGGGGGTCGGGGATGCCCGGGCGCGTGGCGTCCGCGAGGGCCTGTCTCGCCTGGCCGAGGCGTCGATCCTGGAGCGCTACGTCTAGCAGTCCGCAGCGCGCGACTTATCCACACCAGGGGTCTGTCCACAGGCCGCCGACGTGATCTTGCGAAATCCGGGATAATGGTCGGCGGGCGGTAAGCCCCCGGTTGGGGTGGGGACCCGGGTGTCGACCGGGCGTCTCAGGGGAGCGGACGCGCGATGTCATTGGCGTGGTCAGCGATCGCCGCGCCCGTCACCGTCGCGCTCACGGGTAGAACCTCCAGGCACCGCCGGATCGCCGGCGCCATCACCGGGTTGGGCACCCGCATCGAGATCGTGCAGTGCGGCACCCACAGCCCCGGCCGATAGTGCTCCCAGACCTCCACACCGCCCGCTGAGAGCCGTTCGTGGACGATCCGGTGGTGCTCCATCAACTCGGGTGTCATGGTCACACCGAGCCACAGGACGCGTCCGACGAACTGGCCGGCGAAATCCATCCGCAGTGTCAGGCCGCGTCCGACGGTGAGCCCGTCCAGCGCTTTCGCGGCGGCGTCCGGGTCGATCGTCCGGGCGGCCGCCAGCGACACGTGCGGGCGGTGCTTCTGGTGCAGGGTGCCGAGGGTGGGGATGCCCTCCTCTTCGAGGGCACGCCACAGCGTCCGGACCCGCCGCGTGGCGTCGACGTCCAGGTAGAGCTCGAGTGCCGCGACCAACCTCAGGAGATGGTCAGGACGACCGGGTTGCTGACGATCGTGTCGAGCCGGCCGCGCAGTTCGTACTGCCCGGCGCTCGGCGCCGGACCGGATGCCGCCGAGCCGCTGCACGCCGTGGACTGGCGACCGTTCCAGGTGATGTTGTAGATCCGCTGGTCACCGGGCTTGAACGTCTGCACGTCGCTGCCCTTCGCGGTGCTGCACTTGTCGGACGACCAGAACTTCTGCGCACCCTGCTCCAGGTAGAGCTCTTGCGGGTCGGCGCCGACGTCCCGGGTACACGTACGGGAGCCGATGTTCTTGATCTGAAGGGTGATCGCCAGGTTGGCGCCTCGTTTGACCGAGGTCCCCGCCGGCACCGGTGTCACCGAGATCTCGGCGTCCGAGCAGGCGTTGCCCTGCTGGCCGTTGACGTTGGTGTTGGTCCCGTTGGTCGGGTTGCCGGTCGGCAGCAGGCCGCTGTCACCGTCGGTTCCCTGTGACTGAACCGGGTCCGGGTAGGCCTGACCACCGGGCGGCGCCGAGTCGAGCAGGCCGTCGTCGGCCGGCGACGCGGAACCGCTCGGCGTGGCAGCTGACTTGGAGGCCGGCGCCGGCGTCGGGTACTGCGACGACGAGGCGTTCTTGGTGCTCGGCGCCTTGTCGTCGTGGGAGCAGGCCATGAACAGCGCGATGATGCCCAGCAGGAGAGCGCCGAGCACGACTGCACGCCGCCGCCAGTAGACCGCGGAGGGGAGGGGACCAACCGTCGCACGCATGATGTGGCCCACCGTAAACCCGGACACCCTTCACCATTGCGCGCGACGCGCCGGACATCCGACACCAACTCATGGATAGTTCGTTAGAGATAGACCTTGCGCTGAAAAATCGCGTGCGCCCCGGCCACCCGATCGAGGAACAGCTTTCCCGCGCAGTGATCAATCTCATGCTGCACCGCGCGGGCCTCGAAAGCGTCCGTGGTCAGGGTGATTGCTTCTCCGGTGCCCGGCCGCCGGGCCTCGACCACGATTCGGCCGGCCCGCTTCACGTCACCCGTGAGGTCCGGCACCGACATGCAGCCCTCGCGCCCGGGGCGCCAGCGGCTCGCCTCGACGATCCGGGCGTTGCAGAGCACGAGCACGCCGTGCGTGGTGGCGGCCTTGGGGTGCCCGGTCACGTCGACGCAGAACACCTGCGCGGAGACGCCGATCTGCGGCGCGGCCAGGCCGACACAGCCGGGCGACACGCGCATCGTCTCGACCAGGTCCTCGGCCAGCCGGACGATCGCCGGGTCGGTCGGGTCCACCTCCTCGGCCGGTGTGCTGAGCACGGACGCCGGTGCGGTCACCACCTTCACAGGAGCTCCGGCTCGGCTCGGCGCAGCGTCACGTCGACGCCCAGCTCGGCGGCGGCGACAGCGAGTTGCTCGGCCAGCTCGCCGGACCGCCCGGGCGGCAGCTCCACCTCGGCGACCAGCACGTAGAGCGGGCCGGTCAGCCGGGTGGTGAGGTCGGTGATGTTGCCGTCGGCGGCGGCGACCACCCGGGTGACCGCGGCGACGATGCCGAGTCGGTCCGCGCCGTGCACGCTGACCAGCCAGGGCTCGCCCGCCGTCGCCTCCGGGGACGGCTCCACCGGCTGGACCGTGGTGAGCAGGTCCAGTGTCGAGAGGGCCCCCTCGGCCGCCTCGGCGGTCAGCCCGGTGCAGACCAGGGTCATCGTGAAGTGACCGCGCAGGCGGGTCATCGTCGAGTCGGTGA
>KL571431.1:0-660 GCA_000715855.1 Actinoplanes liguriensis | reverse complement strand
GATGTGTATAAGAGACGGTGATGGCGAGCTCATGCACCCGCCTACAGTAATTCCTGTTATGACTCTCGCCGACGAAGTAATCGCCTGGTATGACACGAATGCCCGGGACCTGCCGTGGCGGCAGCCGGAAACCACTCCCTGGGGTGTCCTGGTCAGCGAGGTGATGCTGCAGCAGACACCCGTTGTCCGGGTCGAGCCGGCCTGGCGCTCCTGGATGACCCGCTGGCCGACGCCCGCGGCGCTCGCCGCCGACCCGCAGTCCGAGGCGATCCGGATGTGGGGCCGGCTCGGGTACCCCAGACGGGCGATGCGCCTGCACGCCTGCGCGCTCGCGATCGTCGAACGCCACGACGGCCGGGTGCCGGATGATCTCGACCAGTTGCTGGCGCTGCCCGGGGTGGGCACGTACACCGGGCGGGCGGTGGCGACTTTCGCCTACGGCCAGCGGCACCCGGTCGTCGACACCAACGTGCGGCGGGTCGTCTCGCGCGCCGTCGAGGGCAAACCCGACGCCGGTCCGGCCACCACCGCGGCCGACCTGGTCGCGATGGAGGAGCTGCTGCCCGAGGACGTGCCCCGCGCGGCGCGGGCCAGCATCGCGTTCATGGAGTTAGGCGCGATCGTGTGCACCGCCCGCTCGCCGAAATGCGTGGACTGCCC
>KL571430.1:4196-9408 GCA_000715855.1 Actinoplanes liguriensis | reverse complement strand
GACAGCCTGGTCCACGCGTCCTTGGCCTCGGCCGACGCCCGCGCCTGAGCGCCCCGGACGGCCGGCTCACCAGCGTTCAGCACCGCCTCTTCGTGCTGGTATCGCGCCGTACGCTCGAAATGCTCGAGACGGGCGTCGCGGGCCTGCAGGCCCTGCCGCTGCCAGGCGGGCAGGCTTTCCCAGCGGCCGTGCAGGGCGTTGTACGCGCTCAGCCACTCCCCGATCGCCTCGTCAGCGCGGGTGCCGGGATGGGCCGCCGTCCACTCCGGATCGTGCGGGCGCGGCGTCGGCAGCGACGCCAGCCGGTCGGCCGCCGCCCGCAGGCCGTTCATCAACGCCAGCGTCTGGTCACCGACGTGACTCGGGTTGATCGTGGTGACCGGCGCCTCGGGCACCGCGCCCCGGGCGCGGTAATCCCGGAACAGTTCCTGGGCGGCCGGGTCGACCCGCGGCGCGAACGAGGCCAGCCCCTGCTCGCGGTACTCCTGCAGGGCCTTGACGTCGCTCACCGCGCGCTCGTAGGCGCGGACGTCACCCTCGGTGTGCCCGGCGGCGAAGCGCTTCCCGGCCAGCGACTGGGCTGTCTTCTCAGCGATGTCGACGGCACGGTCGAGAGGTGCCCGGAGCGACTCGATGGTGGCCCGTTCGGCGGTGATCCGGCCCAGGTTCTCGGCCGCCTTGGCCACCTGCGGATCGGCCGCCAGCCGCTGCGGGGTCACATCGACGCCGAGCCGGTGCAACCCGGCCGCCCGCTCGGCGATGCTCGGGAAGTGCGGCATCGGTTCCGCCTCGGCCGGTGGCCTGGGCACGGCCTCGGCGGACCCCGCCGGTCCGGCCACGTAGTCCTGGGGAATGTCGAGCCGGGCCGGCTGCTCGCCGGTGGTCCGCGCAGGCGCGTACTGCCGGAGCAGTTGCGCCCGTACGGCCTGCTGGTCGGCGATGAGCTGGTCGAGGGCGGCGGTCAGCCGCCGCGCGGTGTCCGACTTGATGTCGGAGTCGGCCCGCAACTCGGCCAGATCGTCCGCCTGAGCCGGCACGGGGGCGTCGCGGACCTCCGGACGGCGGCCGTCCGGGCCGAAGCGGGCCGCGTACTCCTTCTCGATCGGCGCGCGGGCCGGCGACTCGGGGTTGTCCCGCACCCACGTGTGTGCACGATCCAGCTCACCGTTGTTCAGCTGCCGCACGTGCCCGTCCACCGCCGCCGCGCCGGTGTCCCCCTGGGCCAGCCGCGTCACGTCCGCGGCGACCGCCTTGCCGGACCGGGCCGGCTCGGGCGGGCGCACGCCCTGCGCGAAGCTGCCACCCTCCTCGCCCGGGCGAACGCCGTCGCCGATCGTGGCGCGCAGGTCGGCCTCCTGCTTGGCCATCGCGTTCCACGCCCGGTCGCGCAGGCTGCCGTACGGATTACCGGCCCCGACCTCGCCGGCATCGCCTGCGGCCGGACCCTTGACCTCGGGGCGCCCGACCCGACCGAGGTCCTCGACCGACGTGGCGACAGCGTCGCGCCGCTCCTGCCGGATCGCGTCCATCTCCTTGCCGACACCGTCCATCGCGGTGTCCAGCGGCTTGGGCACGACGAGGTCCCGGGCCGGGGATTCCGCGGTGAATTCGGCCGCGTACGCGGGCGGCCGATCACCGTCGTAGGCGGGCGGCGCGTCGATCCGGCCGTCCAATTCGTCGTACGCCGGTGGACGGTAGATGGGGTCGGGCTGCTCGGCGCGCCCACCGACCTCCAGGCGGAACTTCGAGCTGGCGCTGATCGGCACGTGGCCGGAGGGGTCGCCCTTCGACCCGGGCGTCTCCGGGCGCATCACCGTGCCGAGCAACTCGTCGATCTTGCTGGAGCCGCTCAGCACGCCGATCGGGTTGCCCGGCGCCGCGTCCAGATCCACCCGGTAGAGCTGGTACGGCCGGTCGTCGGCGAACGCGGCCGGCAGCTTCGAGTCGTCGGGACCCGGGTTCCCGGTACGGTCGGTGCCCGCCGAGGAGTGTGCGATGCCCCCGGCCGGGCGGGGCGGCAGGGGATCCCCGGGTCCGGGCGCATCCGCTCCGCGCGAGTCCAACCAGCGGCGGGTCGCCGAGCGCAGACCCGGGCTCGCGCCGTTCTCCCCGCGGAACCGGTGCACGACCTCTTCCCGGAAGTCACCGGTGAGCCGGTCGATCGTCCCCCGGCCGTACTCGGCGCCCCGCTCGCGGAACTCGGCGGAGATCATGCGCTCGGCGTCGGCCGCTCCGGTCTGCATGGCGGCGTCGTTGATCGTGTCCCGCCGTACCTGACCGGTGATCTGGTCGGCCCGCTTCTGCAGCATCTCCAGCGACCGGGTCACCTCGGCCGGCTTGAACCCGCCCGACTGCAGCCGTCCGAGGTGCGTTTCCAGGGCGTCGGCGAGCCGGTTCTCGGCCCCGGCGACGGTGCGGTCGCCCGCCCCGAAGTGGTTCAAGCCGCGCTCGAACGCCGCCTGCTCCCCCTGCTGCGCCTCGAACCTGAAAGAGGTACGGGCGTCGGCCAGGATCGCGCGCGCCTGCTCGCCGAACGCGGACCGCTCCGGCGCCTGCTGGACGAAGGCTCGCAGGCTGCGCATCCCCACGGTGAACTGGGGACGCACGTTGGCGGCGAAGCTGCCGGCACTCGCGTCGACCACCTTCTCGGCCTGTACCAACAGCGGATTCTTCGCCCCGGGAGCCGCGTCGCCCGGGCCGAGTCTCGTCTCCGCCCAGTCCAGCCGTCCTTCGCCGAAGTTCTTGCGGCCGACCAGCTGCAACGCGTCCCGCATCAGGCCGGGGGTGCTGCTCTGGGTTCGCTCCAGGTACGTCAGCCGGGCCTCGACGGTCCCCTCCCGGTCACGCAGCCAGTGCGCGGCGTGCCGGTCGAGCGTCTCGACGCTCGGCGTACCGCGATGGAACATCGGCTTGGCACCCCACCGCGCGAGGTACGCGTCGTGCGCCGCCGTGGTGAACTCGTCCCGGGACGCGGCGATCCGGTCGGGGTGGACTCCGGCCGGGTTCCGATCCGCCACCATCGCGTCGAACTTCCGGCCCGCGGCCTCGGCCGCCCGGTCGGCGCCCTGTTGCGCCTTCACGTACCCGTCGAACCTGTTCTCCAGCGCCTGCAGGTCGCCGTCCAGTTTCCGGAAGTCGCCGCCCTTGGCAGCCTGCTTGACCAGACCGTTCGCGTCTGTGGTCCAGGCCCGGAGCGCCTGGCCGCCCGGCGTGTCGAGCATGCCGGTCCCGGGGTTCCCATGCGTCTCGCCGAGCTTGCCGGCCAGCCGGTGCACCGCCGTGTCGACCTTGTTGCTCGCGGCCTGCGCCCGGATGTCGGTCCGCAGATCGTCGACCATCTTGGCGTACGACCTGTCCCACGACGCCTTCTCGGCGCTGGTCGGCCCGCGACTCTCCTGGAAGGGCTTGTCCATGTGCTCGCCGAACCGGGCCGAGACCCGGTCGTCGAAGGCGCCCCGGAGCTTGGCGGCCTGGGCGTCGGTGATCCCGTCGCGGCCACCGGCGTCGCGCATCGCGGCGTCGAAGTCCCGGTCCAGGTTGGGGTGGGCCTGATCGATCCCCCGGGCCGCGGTGATCCGGTCGCGCAACTCGGACTGCGGGCCCGAGACCGACTCGTCGCCGCGCGCTCCCACCGGGACCTCGTCCGGGCGCCTGGGCACGGCGCCCTGCGGCACGCTGCCGTGCGACGTGGACCCCGCGCCGGGATGCCCGGTCGACCCACCCCCGGTCTGCGTGGGCGGCGGCGTCGAGACCGACGTCTCGGGCGAGTCGGTGTGTCCCTGGGCCGCCCGGTGGTCGATTGGGCTGCCCGCAGTGTCGACCCTGCTGCCGTCGGCTTCGAGACGGGACGGTGGCCGGCTCGTCGGGTTGGTGATCTGGTCGTTCCGGGGAGCCGCCGACTCAACCGGTCCGCGCGTACCGGTCTCGGGGGTGAGGTGTCCCTCCTCGGGACCCCGGGCGGCGCCGGGCGACCGCGGCGCGGGCGCGACCGGCTGGGCGCCGTTGGCGCCCGGGTTCCCGTTGACCGGCGCCGCGTCCTGGGCATGCGGCACCGAAGGACTGCCGGGGCCCTTGCTGTTGACGACGTTGCCGGGCCCCGGCCTGGACTCGACCGGGCTCGCCGGGTGATTCGGCCCGTTCAGCAACGTGTTCCGGCCCAGGGCCGACTGGTCGGGGATGTTCCGGACCTCCTGCGGGCCGGCCTTGCCGTTGAACGCGGTCGGCTGGTGTCCCTCGCCCGCCGTGCCGCTGGGCTGCACCCGGTCCGGCGGCGCCTGCCGCAGCGGTGCCGCCTGGCCCGGAACCTCCACCCGCTCGGTCCCCGGGGGCGTGAACCGGCTCGGGTTCGTGCTGAGATCACGGTTGCCGGCCGAGCCGCCGACCGCGTCACCCCGGGCGAAGGAGCTCTCACTCACCTGCAGGTCCGGGTGCGGTTTGGGCGCGGCCTCCAGGTTGAGTCCGTTGTCCCGCAGACCCGCGCCGTTCGCCGAGAAGGTCTTGGGGTCGGCCCGGCCGATGCCGGCCGGGTTGTTGCGCCCGCCGAACTCGGTGACCGGGGCGGCGTTGACGTCGGCCTTGCCGAAGTTGCCGTTGAACGAATCGATCTGGCTCGGAGTGAAGGCGCCGTCACCCAGATCCGTGTTGACCGGGGTCGTCCGCCCCGGGTCGAAGTTGCCGTCACCCCTGACCGGGATGTTCTTGACGCCGAAGGCGGCGGGACTCAGCGAGAACAGTCCGCCGGTGAGCGCCGCGATGAGGACGTTCTGCCACTCCTTGTCGTTGATCTTGAATGGCGTGTTGGTGACCGCCGAGGCGATCCCCTCGATGTACATGTCCATCGCGAACTGCATCGACCCGAACGCGAGCGCGCCGAGCGCGAACTCGAAGGTCAGCGTGAGCAGGGCGATGGCCACGTCCGAGGCGATCTCGAGCGCCGCCGCGATCGCCGCGACGATGGCCTCCGCGATCGCCGCGATGATGGGGCCCAGGACGATGCCGACGAACGCCCCCACCACGAGGCCGAAGATCGAGGCCAGGATGGTGATGAGGTTGTTCTTGGCCTCCTCGGCGAGCTTCTCCCGGACCTTCTTGGCCATCTCCTGCAGCCTTCGGCCCCACCGCCGGGCCAGCTCGGCCGTGTTGCCGACGTTCTTGGAGACCATCTGCAGCGCTCGGCGGGCGGCCACCTCGGCCGAGCCGGACCAGACGAGAT
>KL571430.1:2809-3958 GCA_000715855.1 Actinoplanes liguriensis | reverse complement strand
GATTGTCGGTCGCCGCCGTGCCCACGTTCTCCATGTAGGTCCAGCTCGGATCCGAGCCGTGCGGCAACTGCCCGGGCGCGAACGTGTTACGCAGCGTCTCCAGCTCCGTGGCCTTGTTGAACCAGACTTCGGCCAGCGCGTCGAGGAGGTCGGGATCCGGGTAGTAGCTGCCCACGAACCTAGAACGTCTCGGTGATCGGGGCGAAGTTGTGGTTGTTGAAGGTCGGTTTGTCGGACGTCGACGAGTCGGCCGGCGCGTTCTCGTCCGGGAGCGGCTTCCACGTGATCGCGTCGGCGAAGTCGTTGAACATCTTGGTGTTCGTCTCTTCGACGTTGCTGTAGAGCGCCGAGGCGTTCGCGGCGACCGAGGACATCTGCTCGATGACACCGGGCTTGGTGTCGTCGTCCTTCATCCCGAACAGACGGTTCTGGATCCGGTCGAGTTCGGCCTGGAGTTGCTGGGCCGCGTCCGCCGAGTCCCCGATCCAGGACAGCTTGAGCCCGTTCCAGACGTTGTAGATGTTCTGGAACGCGCCGGAGACGCTGCGCAGCATCCCGGGCACCGTTCCGTACGCATATCCGTCGTCGGTGGTCCCGGACGTGTAGACGTCCTCCGGGAGCGTCTCGCTGGACTTCACGTAGAACGTGGTCTCGAAAACCGCGGTCGGATACATGTAGATGGTCTGGTCGCCGTCGTAGTTCGCGGGCGCGGAGTTCGACGATGTATCGGCCATGGTTTGCTCCCGGCAGGCATCGGAGTCTCCGGACCGGCCGAGGCTAACACCGGGGCGACGGGCGATCGGCAGCCTCGAATCGGTGCACCCGGGCAGTCCCGCGAAGAGGGACGTTGGCCGACCGGCATCCGCTTCGGTAGAGGTGACGCACCGGTCAGCCGAGCACCAGCCGCTCGATCGCGCCGAACACGTCGTACCCGGCGTAGACCTCGGCCAGGCGCTTGACGTTGGCTCGGATCGCGGGGTTGACGAGGACCCGTTCGACGGCGAGGCGAACGGCTTGACCGGTCGGCGTACCGGTCCTGAGGTTGATGCCCAGCAGGTGGTGAGCGACCCGCGCGGCGTTGGCCGGCTTCTCCTCGGTAGCCCCGGCCACGATGACCGGGACACCGGCCGCCAGGGCCTGGTGGATGCC
>KL571430.1:0-2556 GCA_000715855.1 Actinoplanes liguriensis | reverse complement strand
ATGTGTATAAGAGACAGGCTGAACGGGATGAACGCCTCGACGTGGGCGTTGCCCGGAACGGGGATGGACAGCGCCGACGGGTCCCGGCCCAGCGCGGCGACCACCGTGACATCCAGGTCCGCCAATCCGGCGAGCGCGGGCTCGACCAGATGGGAGAGGTCGAAGTTCGCCAACGTCCCCTGGGTCACCACGACCACCGGCCGGGAACCGTCGAGCGTCGCCCACCAGGACGGCGGCTCCCACTCCGGCGCGCCCGGGGCCTCCATGTCCCGGATCGGCACCGTACCCACGAAGTGGACGTTGTCCGGAAGGTCGGAACGGTGGAACTCGTAACCGGGAACGCTCAGCAGGGCGGTCGCGTCCGGCAGCTCCACCGTGCCCTCGACCAGCGTCGGGAAGTCGTCCGTGGCACCCAGCTCGGTCAACAGCCGGTACAGCACCTCCTCGTTCGGGCGCATCGACGCGACGAACCGCGCGTTCGCCGCGACGTTGGCCGCCTTCTGATCCTGACCGGGAAAGACCGGCACCGGCCCGAAGTAGGTCGTGTCGACGCTCGGATAGGCCAGGCCGACCACGCTGACCGCGATCCACCGTTTCGGGCGTCGGCCGGGGGCGCCCAGCCGCGTCGGCCACGCGCCGAGGAACAGCACGTTGGCGATCAGATACTGGTCCGGATCGGCTTCGAGAAGTCGCTGCAGGGCCCGGTGCTCCTCGGGCATCGGCCGGGCAAAGCCGTGGTTCCAGTCGTGGTCGATGTGGCCGGGACCGGGCGCCGGACCACTGCCCACCCGCCCGGCGCCGAGCGCGGTGGTGTCGTAATCGGCATCGCCGGCCAACCCCGCAAAGATCAAACCCGCCTCTCGTACGTCATTCCGCAGCGCCGTCCCGGTGAGCACGGTGATCTCGTGCCCGCGAGCGGTCAACGCCCGGCCGATGGCCAGCAGCGGCCGCAGCTCGCCCGGAATCGGTGGCGCCGCGATGATGATCCTCGCCATGCGACCAGGGTAAAAGCCCGCTCAGCCGACGCCTGGTCCCGCGAAGAGGGACGTTGGACGCGTGAGTCCGCTTTGGTAGAAGTCGAAGCATGGCGAAGACTCTGAACGACCCCGGTTCCGTCCCCGAGGGCGGCAAGACCTACGTCGACAGCAGCCCCAACAAGCTGCCCACGGTCGCCGTCGCGAGCGGCTTCGAGACCGCCAACCTCGACACCGCCTTCACGCTGACCGGCGACAACACCATCAAGTTGTCCGACGCGACCCCGTCCGACAACCAGGGATCCGACGTACCCACCGCATCGCCGTTCAAGGTCAAGCCGAGCGACATCAAGGGCCTGGAAAAGACGATCATGACGGAGCTGGACAAGCAGGTCGGTGAGTTCGACTCCTTCAAGAAACTGATCCAGGACACCGAAGGCTGGATCTTCCTGGTCGCCAACCCGGGTGACCTGGTGGCGCACGAGCAGGCCAAGCCGGGCGGCTACTACTCGCAGTATTCCGGCACCGAATGGAAAGCGAACTACACCGACCCGAACCCGCAGTCGACGCAGAGCATCGTGGACAGTCAGAACGCGCTCGTCCGGGCCGTCGGCGACGCCTACCAACTCGTCGGTGAAATGACCGCCCTGCTGAACAACGCCGCGCAGAACTACGTCCACGCCGACAAGGCGGTCTTCGCCGACGGCACCAACATCGACGATTTCCCCGCCTGACCAAGGCTTGGTGATCAGGAGTCAAGATGACGACCCAGACATTGTCGGACGGCTCCGTCGTCGAGTACGCCGCGGACGGCACACTGCTCAAGGAAACCGCTCCGGACGGCTCGGTCTACACCGGGTTCGACACCGACGGCAAAGCCCACCACGTAAGCATTCCGGCAGCCGACGGCAACCCGGCCACGTCGGCCGACATCACCTACACCGGCGACCACACCATCTACACGTACGCCGACAAATCCGTCATCACCTACGATGCCGACAACCACATCACCAGCGAAAAACTCGCCGACGGCACCGAATACACCCAATTCGACACCGACGGCAGAGCGCACCACATCAACATTCCGGCGGCCGACGGCAACCCGGCCACCTCGGCCGAGATCACCTACACCGGTGCCGACACCGTTTACCACTACTCCGACGGCAGCACTGTCACCTACGACGCCGGCAACAACATCGTCGACCAGAAGACGTCGGACGGCAGCCACTACAGCGACTTCGACGGCAGTGGCCAAGCCCATCACGTCGACATCCCCGCCCAGAACGGCAACCCCGCCACCTCGGCCGACATCACCTATGCCGGCGGGAACACGCTCTACCACTACTCCGACGGCTCCATCGTCACCTACACCGGCAGCGGCGGCATCGTCGACGAAAAGCTGGCCGACGGCAGCGACTACACCAGGTTCGACACCGACGGCAAAGCCCACCACGTCGACATCCCCGCACAAAACGGCAACCCGGCGACGTCAGCCGACATCACCTACGACGACGGCAACACGCTCTACCACTACTCCGACGGCAGCACGGTCACCTACAACGCCGACAACAACATCATCGAC
>KL571429.1:9677-11020 GCA_000715855.1 Actinoplanes liguriensis | reverse complement strand
CCGGTAGACGGTGCCGACGCCGACCCCGGCTGCCGCGGCGACGTCCTCCTGCTTGGCGTCGAGGCCGCGCTCGGCGAAGACCTGCTCCGCGGCGGCGAGCACGCGTTCCCGGTTGCGGGCGGCGTCACTTCGCGGGGAACGGCGGACGGGGCTTGACACCTGGTCATCGTAGTCACACCCTTATCCGGAATTGGTTATTCCGGATAATCCCGTGCCGAGGAGGCCGCCGATGCGCCCGGTGGAGAAGTTCGCCCTGCGGATGATGGGCGTCGATCGCGCCCGCACGGACTACACGGTCACGACGCTGCGGGTGCCGATGCGCGACGGCGTCGAACTCGGCGCCGACCTCTACGAGCCCGCGGGCGAGGTGACCGGAACGCTGCTGGTCCGCGGCCCGTACGGCCGGGGGTGGGCCTTCTCGCTGGTCGCCGCGAAGATGTACGCGTCCCGCGGGTACCGGGTCCTGTTCGTGAGCAGCCGCGGCACCTTCGACTCGGCCGGCGACTTCGACCCGATGCGCGACGAGGCCGCCGACGGGCAGGACGTGGTCGCCTGGATGCGGGCGCAGCCCTGGTTCACCGGGACGTTCGCCACGGTCGGCGCCTCCTACCTGGGCTTCACCCAGTGGGCGCTGCTGTCCGACCCGCCGCCCGAGCTGGCCGCCGCGGTGATCTCGGTCGGCCCGCACGACTTCAGCCGGCACTTCTGGGGCAGCGGCGCGTTCCACCTGGACTTCCTCCAGTGGAGCGACATGATCGTGCGGGCGAAGGCGAACCGGCGCGGCAGCGGCAAGCGTGAGCTGCGCAAAGTCGTCGACAGGTTGCCGCTGGTCGACGCCGCCGACGCCCACTTCCAGGGCCGCGCGCCCTGGTACCGCCCGGCCGTCACCCGGCCCGACCTGAGCGACCCCTACTGGGCGCCGATGCGGCACGCCGACGCGGTGGAGCGGGTGACCGTGCCGGTGCTGCTGCTCACCGGCTGGCAGGACCTCTTTCTGAGCCAGACGATTTCGCAGTACGAACGGTTGCGCGCCCGCGGCGTCGACGTCGCGCTCACCGTCGGCCCGTGGACACACGTCGAGGTGATCGGCAAGGGCGGCCGGATCACCAACCCGGAAACGCTGGACTGGCTGGACACGCACCTGGCCGGCCGTGGCCCGAGCCGCCGCCGCGCGCCGGTGCGGATCCACGTGACCGGCGCCGGCGAATGGCGCGAACTGGACGCCTGGTCGCCACCGGCCACCGAACGGCTCCTGCACTTGCGGCCCGGCGGACTCCTCGGGGACACCGCCACGGCCGGCCCGGACTCGACGTTCCGCTACGACCCGGCCGACCCGACCCCGA
>KL571429.1:7804-9459 GCA_000715855.1 Actinoplanes liguriensis | reverse complement strand
GGCCCGCTCATCGCGGACGGCGGCGTGACCGACGACCGGGCGCTGGCCGCACGAGCCGACGTCCTGACCTTCACCGGTGAACCGCTGACCCACGACCTCGACGTCGTCGGCACGCCCGGGATCGAGCTCGCGCACACCACCGACAACCCGCACGCCGACCTGTTCGTCCGGATCAGCGACGTCGACGCCAAGGGCCGTTCGCACAACGTCACCGAGACCTACCGGCGGCTCGAACCCGGTCCGGTCCGGCTGACCCTGCGCCCGGCGGCCCACCGCTTCCTGGCCGGCCACCGCGTCCGGGTGCTGATCGCGGGCGGCTCACACCCGCAGTTCGCCCGCAACCTCGGCACCGGCGACAACCCGGGCACCGGCTCCGACCTCAAGCCGTGCCGCCACACCATCACCCACGACGGCACGGGCAACACGCTGCGCCTGCCCGTCACCGGAGCCTGAGCGGAAACGGACGACCATGCCCCTCAGCATCGAACCCGCCTTCACCCTCACCGTTGACCTCGGCGACATGCGCGAGGACGGCAGCCGCGTCATCCCGATCACCGGGGGAACCGTTGCCGGCCCGGGGCTGACCGGCGAGGTCCTGCCCGGCGTGACTCCCGGAAACGTGCCAGTTACGTAAGGTCATCGGGGTGGGTCCGGCGCCCGGAGGACTGTCGTTCGCATGAACAGACCCGTAGGTATCCTCACCGCTTTCACGGTGGCCGGTACGGCCGCGCTCGTCCCCGCCACAGCCGCCTCAGCACACACCGCTGGATGTGCGCCGACCCGGCCCGGCACCGGCTTCTACGCCGGTGGCCGCGTCGCCTCCGCCGAGGTGACCGTGCCGAAGTCGGCGTGCACCACCATCGCCGTCTCGCACATCCGGGACATCCACAATCCGGGCGACAACTGCCAGACGTTCCTGCTGGCCTTCCTGCCGGCCGGTGGCGGAGACCCCACCTACAGCGAGCCGGTACAGGCCTGCTCCACACCGCCGGGTCACCGCACGGTGCTGGCCACCGACGTGCCCGACGGCACGGTGTTCCGCGTGCTCTACCAGGTCGACTACATCGAACCGGAGATCCAGACCGTCCGCTTCACCGTGTGGCGCTGACCGGAAGCAGCAGCGTCTTGCCCATCGCCGTGCGGGACTCGATGGCGGTGTGGGCCGCGGCGGCCTCGTCCAGCGGGAACGTCTGCCCGATGGTCGGCCGGATGACGCCGCCGGCGGCGAGCTCAAGGGCTCTCTCGACTTCCCCGGACGTCGTCGCGATCGCGCTGAGGGGGATCACCGTGATCGCTCCGGCGGCCGCCTCGGACCCGTCGATGACGCCCCAACTGCCGCCTGCAACACCGTGCTGCAGGTAGCGCCCGCCCCGGCGAACAAGCCCGAACAACGCGGCAGTGGTGCCGGCGCCGATGCCGTCGAAGACGACGTCCACGCCGGGCAGCCCGGCCGTCCACTCCGGATCGCGGTAGTTGACGGCCGTGTCGGCGCCGAGCGACAGTGCGTGGCCGAGTTTGCGCGTGCTCCCGGCGAGCGCGATCACCCGCGCGCCGGAGGCTTTCGCGAGCTGGACCAGGAGGCTGCCGACTCCGCCCGCGGCGGCCGTCACGACAACCGTCTCACCGGGGCGGATGTTCGCGGCACGGTGCAGGCC
>KL571429.1:6834-7592 GCA_000715855.1 Actinoplanes liguriensis | reverse complement strand
CCCGGTCGAGGTGACGACCTGCGCGCCCAGCAGGGCAGGATCCACGTCCGGTCCGATCCGGTCGACGATGCCGCTGACACCGTTGCCGAGGACGACCGGAAACGTCGCGGGCGGGGCGACGGGGCTCCCGGCCCGGATCAGAGTGTCGATGAACGTGATGGCCGCGACCTGCACGGCGACCCGCACCTGTCCGGCGCCCGGCTCGGGGTCGGGCAGGGTGACCGGGCGCAGCACCTCGGGCGCGCCCGGCCGGTCGGCGATGACGGCTCTCATGTTCTGCTCCTCGATTGCGGGTTTGCCACCAGCCCCGCCGACAGCACGGTCAGCGGCGCGTCTCCGGTGACGACGAAGATCAGCAGCGTGACCCCGGCGAGCGCCACGATCCGTGGACCATGATCGTGCAGCTCACCGACGCCGGGCGGGACGCGGTGCCCCGGGCGCCGGCCGCGTGGCAGGAGCTGGAGCGCCGCACCACCCGGACGCTCAGCGCGACTCAGCGGGCGGACCTGCTGGCGGCCCTGGCGGCGGTGCGTGACGCCCTGAACGGGCAGTGACGCGCCGGGCCAGCCGGCGCAGGCGACGCTCGACGACGTGGTCCACGTGCAGAGCGATCCACCCGCAGACGACCGCGAGCGGGATTTCGATCAAAGCCGCCGACAGTACGGCCATGAGCAGCTCCGCGTGGTTCGACAGCGTCACGTCGAACCACGCGTCGACCACCAGCAGCGTGGCCGTGGCGGCGGCCGGCAGCCCGACCC
>KL571429.1:5402-6613 GCA_000715855.1 Actinoplanes liguriensis | reverse complement strand
ATGTGTATAAGAGACAGATGTACGCCGTGGCGAGCAGCCCGAGCACCAGCAGCACGTCGAAGCCGACCCAGGCGGTCCGGTAGTTGTCGGTGTGCACCCGCTGGGGGAGCGTGAGCGACAGGTAGACGGTCCACGGGATGGCGGCCGCTCCCAGCACGGCGAACAGCGGCGCCACCCACCTCGGCGCGGTGTCCGATCCGGTCATGCGTCGAGCATGCCACCGCTGATCAGCGACGGCAGCGCCGTAGGTCACCAACGGCACTGTTCGAGCCACCGGACCTGCTCGGCAGGAGGCCTGCCGCCGCCACGACGAGATCGCCACGGCGTGACCTGTTGTCCCACCGGCCGTTGTCGCGCCGGGACGGCACCGCGGCCGGGCGCCATCCGGTCTCCAGGAGGCCTCATGAGGTCACCTGTTCCCGATGGTGGTGGCCTGATGGGGTGGAATGGTGGCCCTCGGGGGTCAGTGATGCCGCGGCAATGACGCCTCCATGGCCAGGCCGCCGGGTTCCGGCGGCCTGGCACGAGCCGTGCACCGAGGTCGGCTAGGCGCTGCTGGACCACCCACAGACCGTCGCCGTGCTCGTCGGGCGGCGCAGTCCGGCGCTGGAGTGCTGCGTGCAGGCCGGGCGTGGGGCCGCCGTTGTCCTCGACCGTCAGGCGCAGGCGGCGGGACCGCACCGCGGCCCTGTCACGGAACAGCCCCACGGTCAACTGACGCCCGGTTGCCGGATTGATACCGCTGTACCGGGGCATGTGAGATCACTGTCACCGCAGTGCCCCGGGGAAGTTGTGCCGATGAACGAGCTGAACGCGGATGTGCCCCTGCCGGACGGTCCCGAGGCCCCTTCGATCGCGCGTACGGCACTGCGGTCGGTGCTGCAAGGCTGGGCGTTCACCGACCGCGACTGGCTGTACGACGCGACGCTGGTCGTCAGCGAGCTCGTGAGCAATGCCGTACGTCATGGCCGCGGCGGCGCCCGGCTCCGGGTCCACGCCGTCGGCGATCAGGTCAGACTCGGCGTGGCTGACAACTCGGCGCAGCTCCCGCGACGCCGTCACGACGACGAACCAGCCGAAAGCGGTTGGGGCATCACGTTCGTCGACGCCTTCTCGGCCGGCTGGCAGGCCGAGGTGAAGGGCAACGGCAAGGATGTCTGGGTGCGGCTTGCGACGTATCCCGGATCCGACCTGTCGCCGCCGGCATGACG
>KL571429.1:0-5221 GCA_000715855.1 Actinoplanes liguriensis | reverse complement strand
GCATGACGCGGTCATCGGCAGGCGCGGGCACGGCGCCGGTGGAGCCCTTGCGGCGTCTCCTGCGTGAGTCGCATCATGCCCGCCCGGAGGACCTGCCACAGATGGCGATGCGGGCCGCCGGACAACTCGGCGTCACCGCATTGATCATTTATCTGGTCGATCACCAGCAGCGGATCCTGATCCCGCTGCTGGGCGGCACCGCGCCGGCCCGGGAGCCGATCGCGGTCGACGGGACCCTGCCCGGCCGCGCGTTCACCCAGATCGCCCCGTACCACGGCGACGGTGACGGTGACGGCGCCCGGGTGTGGTTGCCGCTGCTCGACGGCGCCGAACGGATGGGGGTCCTCGAGGTCGTCGTGAACACGGCGCCGGACGACTCCGCGGTCGACCGGTACGTCTCGGTGGCCTCGTTACTGGCGGAACTGGTCGTCACCCGCAGCCTCTACAGCGACGGCATCGAACGGATCCGCCGGCGTGAGCCGATGCGACTGGCCGCCGAGATGCTGCGCGCGCAGTTGCCGCCGCTGACGTTCTCCACCGGGCACCTGGTGATCAGCGGCGTGCTGGAACCCTGCTACGACGTCGGCGGCGACGCCTTCGACTACGCCGTCAACGGCGACATCGGCCATCTGGCGCTGTTCGACGCCGTCGGCCACGGTTCCGCCGGCGGCCTGCGCGCGGTCATGCTGGCCTCGCTCGCCCTGGCCGGTTATCGCAACGCCCGCCGCGGTGGCCTCGATCTGGTGGCCACCTACCATCACATCGACACCGCGGTTCGCGCCTACCAGCGGTCCGGCATGATCACCGCGGTCCTGGCCGAGATCGACCAGCGCACCGGACTGCTACGTGTCATCTCCGCCGGACATCCGGGCGGCATCGTCATCCGTGCCGGCAAGGTCGTCAAGGTGCTGCCGTCACCGACCGCGCTGCCGGTGACGCTCGGCGACAAACGCCCGCCCGTGGTCGTCGAGGAAACCCTGGAACCGGGCGACCGGCTGCTGCTCTACACCGACGGTATCACCGAGGCTCGCTCCAGCGACGGCGACGAGTTCGGCCTCGCCCGGCTCATCGACTTCACCGTCAAGGCGGTCGCCGACCAGCTTTCCGCCCCGGAGACGACCCGGCGGCTGATCCATGCCATCCTCGCCCATCAGGACGACACGCTGCAGGATGACGCCACCATGCTGCTCGTGGAGTATCGCAGCCCGGCCCCGCCCGGGTCGGACGCCGAGTCCCGCACGCCCCCGGCCGACGATCTGCTGGGCCGCCGCTCGTCGTGATCCGCCTGACCGGGCGTCCGTAGGCTACGGATATGGATCCGTCGGTGGAGGTCACGCTCTCCGGGATACTGGCGGCTGCGGAGGACGCGGCGCCGGTCAACGCCGTCGAGGCCGTCACCCGGAAGATGGGTGCCACGCTGCACGCTCGTGCCGTTTCGTTTCTCATCGCCGACCTCAGCGGCCGTGCCCTGGTCCGGCTGACGCACGTCCCGCTCGACGGTGCCTCGGACGGTCGGCGTGACGGCGACGAGGTCGCGACCGTGCGTCCCTTCGACGGTGGTCCTCAGGAACAGATGCTGCGGACCCAAACCGTGCAGGCGTTGCGGGACGAGGCGGGGTGGACGGTCCTGGCACCGGTCACCGAGCGCGGCGCGTGAAGCCGCACGTGCCCTGGCCGACGAGGTCCTCGCCGTCGCAGGGCCCGTCCTCGCCGATGACGCCACGCTGCTGATCGTCGACTGGCACGGTCATCATGGCCGGTCACGGCGTAGCAATGCGGGCGCTGACGTGGCGGCGGCCACCTCGGCCGACGGTCGCTGACCGGCCGCGGCCGGCGGGATGGTCCGCTCGGCCGCCTCCACGGTGTCGTACACGTCCAGTACCTGATCGACCGCGGCGATCCGCAGCACGAGGGCGACGAGCTCCTGCACCGACGCCATGCACAGCCGGCCGCCTCCGGCCTGAAGCTCCTTGAGCAACACCACCAGCACGCCCAGGCCGCCGGGATGAGCGCTGGGACCCTCAAGGCGGTGCCGGACCCGGGGCCGAGGAACTGCTCGCCGGTTGTGCGCGGGCGTTGCCCGTGCGGGCCACCATCCGTCTCGCCGTCGACATCCTCGCCTCGCGTGCGGAGAGCGGCACCGACGCCTACGCGAGGTGGTGTGTGCAAGCCGCCGAGCACGGGAATTCACGCAGCGTCGCCCCGGCCGAAGTCCTCCAGCAGCACCTGTGAGCCTGACTGGATCGCCGGATGGTGGGTCGCCAGGAATGGCTGGCGATGTCCGCCGGTTCGGCCCGGCCGCATCGGCGAGAGAAGGCGATTACTTGGCTCTGCGCTGGGAAATCAGCCGTCGTCACCTATCAGGAAGGCCGTGCCGTGCCCCACAACCAGTACGACAAGCAGGACCCGCAGGAGCAGTACCGCACCCCGGACGCGCAGGACAGCGGCGAGATCTCGCACCCCGGCAGGACCGGTGAGATGGATGTCGAGCCGGACCACGGCGAGGACAGCTACCGCGGGACCGGGCGTCTGAAGGACAAGCGGGCGATCATCACCGGCGGCGACTCCGGGATCGGCCGGGCCGTGGCGATCGCCTTCGCCCGGGAGGGCGCCGACGTGCTGATCTCGTACCTGCCCGAGGAGGAGGACGACGCCCGGGAGACCGCGCAGCTCATCGAGAAGGCGGGCCGCAAGGCGGTCACCGTGCCCGGTGACATCCGCGACGAGCAGCACTGCGCAGACATCGTGCAGCGGGCGGTCGGCGAGCTCGGCGGCCTGGACATCCTGGTCAACAACGCCGCCTATCAGATGTCGCGGGACGGCGGCCTGCTGGACATCACCACCGAGCAGTTCGACCGGGTGATGAAGACCAACCTGTACGCCATGTTCTGGCTGAGCAGGGCCGCGGTGCCGCACATGCGGCCCGGTTCCACGATCATCAACACCGCCTCGATCCAGGCCTACCAGCCGTCACCGAACCTGCTCGACTACGCCACCACCAAGGCCGGCATCGTGGCGTTCACCAAGGCGCTCGGCGAGAACCTCGCGGAGCGCGGCATCCGGGTCAACGCGGTGGCGCCCGGCCCGATCTGGACGCCGCTGATCCCGGCCACCATGCCGAAAGAGAAGGTGGAATCGTTCGGCGAGGACACCCCGATGGGACGCGCCGGCCAGCCCGCCGAGCTCGCGCCCGTGTACGTCTTCTTCGCCTCGCAGGAGTCCAGTTACATCACCGGTGAGGTGCTCGGCGTGACCGGCGGGAAGCCGCTGGCCTGATTACCCGGCCCACCGCGGCGCGGGCCTGCTCGACCGGGAGGATCCGAATCCGCTAGATTGGGATCCAATCATCGGGAGGTGCCATGACCGTCAAGCGCATGATCGCGCTCACCCTCGGCTGGGAAGACCTTCCCAAGTCGGCGTCGGTGCACGGCGCCTCGCGCACCGAGCGGGTCCGGGAGCCGGTCCCCGCCCTGCTGCTGGAGACCGGCGACGGCTGGCTGCTCCTCGACACCGGCTTCAACACCGCGCTGCTGCGCGACCCCGCCCTGCGCCGCCGGTTCTACCCCAGCCCCAACTACCAGCCCGAGCTGCCCGGCCCTGGCGAGCCGCTGGAGGAGGCGCTCGACGCGGCCGGCGTGGCCATCGAGGACATCACCGCGGTGGCGCTCAGCCACCTGCACGTCGACCACGCCGGAGGGCTCAAGTACTTCGCCGGGCGGGTTCCGGTGCACATCCAGGGTGCCGAGCTCGACTACGGGCTGAACAACCATCCGGAGCCGGAACGGTATTCGATGGCCCGCATCGACTACGACGACCCGCGCATCGACTGGCGCCGCGCCGACGGCGACGTGCGGATCGCGCCCGGGGTGACCGCGCTGCTCACCGCCGGGCACACCCCGGGACACCAGAGTTTCGTGGTCGACCTGGCGGGCGGCGGCGGATACGTCTTCGCCTGCGACGCCGCCGACCTCACCGAGAACATCACCGCGGAACGCGCGATCGGCTCGTTCCGCGGGGTCACGCCGGAGCAGACGGTCGAGCAGATCCGCCGGCTCAAGGACATCGGCGCGAAGCGCGGCTACCCGATCATTCCCGGACACGACCCGGTCGCCTGGCCCGCCCTCACCACCGAACTGGCGGACCGTTTCCGCCGCTGAAGCACGGGGAAGAGCCCCTCTCCGCGCAGGGAGGGCAAGCCCGCAACGCTCGGCACGTGGGGAGGGCAAACCGCGACGCCTCGGCACGTGGGGAGGAGCAGGCCGTGACGCGCCGGGTGGAGCACTCCGCTATATCGCGCGGACGAACAGGTAGAGCCCCACGCCGACGCCGAAGGTCACGATCACCGCGCGCAACACCCCGGCCGGAAGCCGCCGAGCGACCTTCGCGCCGAGATAGCCCCCGACCACCGTGGCCGGGGCGATCACCGCCACCGCCGCCCAGTTCACCGGCCCGAAAATACTGTAGACACTGACGGTGACCAGCCCGATCACCGCGGACAGCAGGTTCTTCAACGCGCTCACCCGGGCCAACGTCTCGTCGAGCACCAGCGCCAGCCCGGCAACCAGCAGCACACCGAGCGCCGCGTTGAAGTAGCCCCCGTAGAGCGCGCACAGGAACACCGCGGTGTGCAGCATGATCGTCGCCCGCTTGGCGGTGACCTCCTGCGGATGCCCGACCAGCGCGCGCAGCCGAGCCTGAAAAGCCAGCGTCAGCGCCGCCCCGACGACCAGGAACGGCACGACCAGGTCGAACACCCGGCGCGGCGTGTTCAGCAGCAGCGCGCATCCGCAGAGCGCCCCGATCAGCGCGGTCGGCACCACCCGCCGGATCCGTTGCCGCTGACCGGCCAGGTCGGCGCGGCTGGCCACCACGCTGGAGGCGTAGCCGGGCGCCACCGACAGCGCGTTGCTCACGTTCGCGGCCACCGGCGGCAGGCCGATCGCGAGCATGGTCGGGAACGTGATCAGCGAACCGCCACCGGCGATCGCGTTCACCATCCCGGCCCCGATACCGGCGATCAGCAGCAGCGCTGCCTCGGCAAATGTCACCAATTCCCACTTTCAAGATCAAGACAATTGCGGTGGTACGGCGATAAGCAGCGAAACAGGACGGTCCGATCCGCACGTGCCGGCCGGTGCCAAGCCGCGCCCCGGGGCGATCAGAAAGGGCAGGCGCTGGCCCGCGTTCGCTAGTTCGATCGGAGCCGCGGCGTGGCCAGGAG
>KL571428.1:26396-30288 GCA_000715855.1 Actinoplanes liguriensis | reverse complement strand
GCCCGACACTTGAACGCCGTACGCATGTTCGACACCCTACACAAAGGACAACTTTGAGAGTTTCGGCAGTCCGGCTTCCAGACTGCGTCCTCAGACCGTCCCGGCCGCGCCGGGCCACTCCTGACGGAGCCGCCACTCCTCCCCGCCCAAAAGGACGGGGCATCCTGCCGGTGTCCCGGTGACCGAACATTCGATCGTGCGGGCCGGCCAGGTCTATCCCGTCGTCGTCGAGCCCCTGCGCAGCGGGATCGCCGGGCTGATCGACCTGGCCGGCGACGAGACGGCCTGCGACCCCGAGCTGCTCGCGCTGGGCGCGCCGCACCTGAAGTGGCTGCTCGGCGACCGCCCGGGGCTGCATGACGGCCGCATCGTCTGCTGGTCGCACACCGGGAAGGACCGGATCGTCGCCTCCCCCGGGAGCTACTTCGACCTGCTCGCCACCTGCGACGCGATCCGCGCGGAACACCAGCGCGGCGGCGACTCCGCCCCGCTGCGGGACCGGGCGCACGCCTCTGCTCTCCGGGGCCGGGCGGGCGGCCGGCATCGGCGTGTCCGTGCTGCTCACGGTCCCGGTGGACGGAGGGCGGCGGTTCGTGACGGGCCGCCGGAGCCCGGCGCTCGGCACCGATCCCGGCCTGTGGCACGTCGCCCGTCCGGCATGCTGGAACGCGACCCGGACGGCCGGCACCTGGAGACCACCGTGTCCCGGGAGCTCGCCGAGGAGCTCGGCGTGACCATCGCCCCGGACGAGGTCGCCCGCCGCGGCGAGGTCCTCGGGGTGATCCACGACCTGCTTCGCCTCAAGCCCGACGTGGCGGTGCGGCTCGACCTGACCGCGCGGGAGGCGCTCGGCCTCACCGCCGGGGACGGCGAGTTCGTCGAGCTCGGGCAGTTCGACATCACCGCCCAGGGCTTCGACGACTTCTGGGCCGCCCGCCCGCCGTCGACGATCACCGCCCCGGCCGCCGGCGCGGTCGCCCTGCTCGAGCAGGTCGCGGGGTTGCGCCGCCCGGCCGGCGGGTAAGTAACGGGCTCGCGACCCGAGGAGGCACCGCAATGGCGACTCTCGCCCAACGTGTACGCACCTTCATGCAGAGCCCGAGGGGCCGGCAGTTGGTCGACCAGGGGCGCCGGCAGCTCGCCAAGCCGGAGAACCAGCGTCGCCTGCGCGACCTGTTCACCCGCATGCAGAGCCGGCGCCGCTAGATCCCGCCGACCTGGCGCGCCAGCCGGGGATCACGGCGCAGGGTGTCCGCGACCGCGGGATCGGCGAGGAAGGTCTCGCGGTCGCCGAAGACCTCCTCGGCCTGGCGAGCCATGCCGAGCAGGTGGAGACCGGTCCAGACCCGGACGGCGAGCGGCCCTTCCCAGGACCGGTGACGCCGCAGGTTCTGACAGAGGTCGACCAGGCCATCACCGACGGACGAGTCGGCCAGCGCGGCCGTGATCAGGCAATCCACGATCCACGGATAATGGCCGATCCCCGTGTACTCCCATTGCTGGATCTCCCGGGACCAGTCGGCCACATCGCCCGGGGGCAGCTGGTGAGCGTCCCGGCTCAGCATCCGCAGGAACACCAGCATCGCATCGGCGGCGGCGCTTCCGTAGCCGGGCGACGGTTGCCGGTCCCGAGGCGCCCAGCAACGGGTGAGCATGTGCACGGCACGCCGGTAGGTGCTGGTCAGCGAGTCCTTGTCGGCGAGCCACGTCGCGGTGAGCATGTGGGCTACCGAGGGACAGTCGTCCTCGGTGATCGGGCCGAAGGCGTACAGCGCGGGGTCGAAAGCGTTCAGGACAGGTTCGAGGGCGTGCATCACCACGTCGTCGATCGGGTGGCAGCGCAGGTCGTAGGTACGGCGTACGTCCTGGTCATCGCCGAACAGGAACCCCAGGTACCGACGTCCGGGACTGCCGGGAGCCATCCGATGGGTCCAGTACGCGTCGACCGGACCCGGGACGGGCGGATCGTCCGGGCCGTCGTACCTCCGCAGTGTGATCTCGCGCCGGTACCCGGACCATCCGCGCTCCAGGGTGACGGAGCTGTTGAACGTGCTCCAGCTGTCGTCGCCGACCGCGGCCTGCCACCGTTCGATCCAGCATCGCCACGCGTCCACCGGGTCCTCGACATCCGGGAACAGCCGTCCGGCGGTGACGGGACCGCAGGCCAGCGTCAGCAGGAGCAGGTTCAGGGAGCAGACCGCCTGCCGGTCAGCGGCGGCCAGGTGGCGTGGCTGATACGGCGCCACCGGCATCTCCGCCGTCTCCGTCGCCGCGCGAAAGGCCCGTTCGCACAGCACGCCGAGCCCGCCGACGTCGGCCGTCCGGTCCATCACCGGCCGCAGGAACCCCAGCACCGCGCCCCGGTCGGTCAACGGTGCATAGCTGAGCAACGTCGTCAGCAGCCCTTCCTCGGTGGCCGAGGCGGGACGAAGCGCCAGGCTGGCCGCGGCCTCCCGGGCAAGGATCACCTCGAGGATGCGTACGACGAGCCGGACGATCAGGAACTCGCCGAACGTGGCGTGCAGGAACTCGTACGTCTGCAGGCGCTTGCCGTCCCGTACCGCCTGGGCGTTCTGCATGAAGAAGAACCGCCCGAGCAGCTCCTGGCCACCGGAGAGCGCGGCCCGGAACCCGCTCGCGGCGGGGCGGGCGGTGCCGATGCCCAGCGCGGTCAGGTCGGCGTCCAGCTCGGTCGCGGTGACCCACTGCCGGCCCCGGTTGAACATCGCGAACGCGGCGATCGACAGGCGTTGCAGCTCGGCCTCGACCCGGGCGTCGGTCGTCTGGTCGGCGCTCTTGCGGATCTCCCGTTCGGCGTAGCCGCGCAGCAGGCGTTCGTAGAGCTCGGCGGCGTCGAGCTGCTCACCGGCCATCGTCTGGACCTCGTTGGCCTCCGCGTCGTAGAGCGCGAGCATGAGCAACAGCAGCGGTTGACCGGCGAGGTCCGGGAACCAGTCGGCCAGCTCCGCGGGCAGGGTGCTCAGTCCCCGGGCGGCCAGCGCCGTGGCGTTGGCCTCGTTCCAGCTGGTCAGCCAGCGGGCGACCTGGGCGGGGGTGAACGGCTCCAGGCGCAGGACGGTGCTGTTCGACGGCAGCCGGGCGCGGTCGGCCACGGCGCTGCGGCTGGTGACGATCACCGCCACCGGGCGGCGCTGAACCGCCTCACGGCGCTGGAAGGCCGCCACCTGCTCCAGGAAGTCGGAGCGGCTGACCCCGGTGGCCTGCAGCAGTTCGTCGAACCCGTCCAGCAGGAGCACGGGCAGCGCGCCGCCCTCGTCCCCGGCGACCAGCGCGGGCCAGGTCATCGCCTCACCGGTCGCGGCGCGTAACGCGTACTCGATCTGGTCCTGAAGGCTTGCCTCGGCCGGCACGTCCCGCAACGGCACCCGGACCGGGACGAACGCCGCGGCGGGCAGCCGGGCGGCAACCACCCGGGTCAGCGCGGACTTGCCGGCGCCGGGCTGACCCAGCACCAGCAGCGGGGCCGCTGTCGCGGTCAGGCTGGTCAGATAGGTGGCGAGGAACTCGGCCAGGTTGTCCCGCGGTTCCGTCTCGAACCACCAGCTCTCCGCGGCCGGCTGGTCGCCCGGTCCGCCGGGCCGGACCCGGAAAGCCGGGTCGATGTAGATCTCGCCGAGTGCGGGCATGCGCAGACCGGGCGGGAGCCCCTCGCCGGACAGGATCGGCTCGTCCAGCTCGGCGCGATACCAGGTCGCGAGGGCCGCCCGATGATGTTCCGGCCCACCGGCGGAGAGCAGCAACGCCTCCAGGTCCTGGAGGCCACGGCTCACCGCCCGGATGCTGTGCCGGGTCGCCTGCTCGTCGAGGGTGCGCGCCCAGAGCTGGAACTCGACGGCCTGGGCGGCGAGCCGGCGATGCAGCTCCTGGTACC
>KL571428.1:22803-26141 GCA_000715855.1 Actinoplanes liguriensis | reverse complement strand
TGTATAAGAGACAGGTCGTGCAGCGAGTCCCAGGCGGCGAGCCCGGTGAGGAACGCCGCGAACCGGCGGGACAGGTCCGCATACCACTCGCCGAGCTGGCGTAACAGCGTCTCGTACGGGGTCTCCGGCGCCGGTGCGGGCAGCTCCGCGTTGATCAGGCCGTCGACCCACCCACCGGCACCCGGGTCGGCGCCGGCCAGACGCAGCTGGTCGTCCCGGGTCAGCCCGGCGTCGAGCAGGTCGAACTCCTCGAAGTAGGCGGTGACCACGATGACCGCGTGCGCCGCGTGGAGCCGGGCGGTGCGGTCCAGCCGGCCGAGCCCCCGGACGCGGTCGCCGAGGTCGCCGATCAGCTCTTTACCGACCCGAACCAGCTCGGTCTTCGCGTCGAAGAGCCCGAGCGCGCCCGGCACGCCGGCCGAGGTGGCTGCCAGCAATGCGCCGCCGAGTGCCAGGTCGGCCGCCGCGGTGATCGGGCCGGTGCCGCCGAGGAGCCGGACCGCGTCCGCGTAGGTGAACCGAGTCGCCATCGGTCCATCATGGCCGCGCGGGCCCGGGTGGCGGGAGTGTGTCCACCACCCGGGCCGGCGATCAGCGGGCCGAGGTGAACGTGTACGTGCCGGCGCCCACCGCATAGGAGTTGCCGCCCATGGCGGTCGCCTCAGCCGGAGCCGAGGTCACCGCCGAACCGGGCACCCGCACGACAGCGCTGGTCCCCGCCGGGACGGTCACCTGCAGGGTGATCGCCGAGCCGGACCGGGTCCAGGCGCTGCTGGTCCGCCCGTACGCCGTGGTCAGGTCCGCGGAGGCCGAGGTGAGAGTGCCGCCCGGCTGCGGCGCGAGGAGAACCTTCGCGTAGCCGGGCGCGGCCGGGGCGACCCCGCCGACACCGCGGTAGAGCCAGTCGCCCACCGATCCGAGCCCGTAGTGGTTGAACGAGTTCATCCCGGGATCCTGCAGCGTCCCGTCCGGACGGATCCCGTCCCACCGCTCCCAGATCGTGGTCGCGCCGCGGGAGCTCATGTAGCCCCAACCGGGATAGTCGGGCTGCTGCAGGATCTGGTACGCCGTGTCGACGTGCCCGTGGTCGGCGAGGACGGGCAGCAGGTTCTCCACGCCCATGAAGCCGACCGACAGGTGCCCGTTGCGGGACGCCACCTTGGCCGCGAGCTTGTCGGCCACCGCCTGGACGCGGGCGGCCGGCACCAGGACTGTCTCTTATACACACACGTATCCGGTCTGGCTGTTGCCGCTCACGGTGCCGTCGGCGGCCACGAAGCGACCGGTGAACGCCGCCGCGATCTGGTCGGCGAGGGTGCCGTACTTCGTCGCGTCCGCGGTCCGGCCGGTCGCCGCGGCCATCCTGGACACCAGGCGCGCCGACCAGCCGAAGAACGCCGTGCTGGTCAGGTCGTTGGCGGTGGTGTCGTCGACGTTGAGCCAGTCGCCGTACGTGTCCTGGTTGCGGATCAGGTCGGTTCCGGCGGTGCCGCGCAGGTAGTCGACCCAGGCGGCCATCGCGGCGAAGTGGTCGTTGATCACGCCGATGTCGCCGTAGCGCTGCCAGACGGTGTACGGAACGATCACGCCCGCGTCCCCCCACCCGGCTTTGCCCGCACCGCCGAGCACGTCCGGCGCCACGTCGGTGAACGCGCCGTCCGCGTGCTGGGCGTCGGTCAGATCGGTGGAGAACTTGGCGAGCAGGCCGTACGTGTCGAAGTTGAAGGTCGAGGTCGCGCCGAAGGCGGCGATGTCACCGGTCCAGCCGAGCCGTTCGTCGCGCTGCGGGCAGTCGGTCGGGATGCTGAGCAGGTTGGACCGGGCGCCCCAGACGATGTTGTGCTGCAACTGGTTGATCAGGCTGTCCGACGTGGTGAACGTGCCGGTCTGCGCGCCGTCGGTCCAGGCGGCGAGCCCGGTCAGGTTGTCCGCGGTGGGTGTGCCGGGGAAGCCGGTGATCTCGACGTAGCGGTAGCCGTGCACGGTGAACCGGGGTTCGAACGTCTCGGTGCCGCCCCCGGCCAGGGTGAACGTGTCGGTGGCCTGCGCGGCGCGCAGGTTGGCGGTGTAGAGGGTGCCGTCGGCGTTGAGGATCTCGCCGTGGCGCAGGCTGATCCGGGTGCCGGCCGGCCCGGTGACCTTGAGACGGTCCCAGCCGGTGAAGTTCTGGCCCAGGTCGGCGATGTACGTTCCCGGCGTGGGCTGCGTGATGGCGACCGGCCGGAGCTCCTGCTGGACGGTGACGCCGGGGTCGATCTGCGGGACGACGGCTGGCTTGGTCCCGGTCTTGACGATCGCCGGGGTCCAGCCGCTGTCGTCGAGGCCCGCGGTGTTCCAGCCGGCCGTGACCAGGCGCGCGTCCTGGCTCTCACCGGCGTAGAGGTCGTCGGCGGTGACGTTGCCGGCGGTGGTGCGCCACGAGCCGTCGGTCGCGATGCTCGTGCTGGTCCCGTCGGTGTAGTCGATGATCAGCTGGGCGGCGTACCAGGGCTGGGTGCCGTACCGCTGGCTCCCGGCGAACCCGATGTTGCCGGAGTACCAGCCGTGGCCGAGTTGCGCGGCGAGCGCGTTGCCGCCCTGTTTGATCGACGCGGTGACGTCGTACCCGCGGTACTGCACCCGTTTGGTGTAGTCGGTCCAGCCGGGCGCCAGCCGCTCGGCGCCGACGCGGGTGCCGTTCAGGTAGGTGTCGTGCAGTCCGAGGGCGGTCGCGAAGAGCCGGGCCCGGGCGACCGGCTTGGCGACGGTGAAGCCCTTGCGCAGGTAGGGCGCGGGCCCGGTGACGAGCACCTGACTCCCCCACGGCCCGCTGCCGTAGGCGGCGAGCACCTTCGCCGCGCTCCAGTTTGAATCGTTGAAACCGGGCTGCTCCCATCCGGACGGCCCGGTCTGGCTGACCTTCCACGCGCTGTCGGTGACCACCGGGCCCAGTTTCGCGATCAGCCCGGCCGGGCTGTCGCTGGTGTTGGCCACGGCGACGGCGATCGTCCGGGCGCCGGCGGCGACGGGGATGACGGCGGCCCGCTTCCACGAGTCGGTCACCCGCGGGCTCGACGAGACCCGCACCCCGTCGATCCAGACGTCCACGGTGTCGTCACCGGTCACCACCAGCGAGGACGGTGCGGACAGCGTGACCGTGCGGCGGAAGTAGCGGGTGGCGACCGGCGCGCTGACCGTCGGGTCACCCTCGGGATACCAGATCCAGTCGGCGCCGCTGAGGTCTCCGACGCCCGGAGCGCCGATGAAGTCCGCCGACCAGGTGATCCCGGTGTCGAATCGGGCGTCCGCGCTCCACGCGCCGGCCCGGCCCTGCGCGTCGAAGAGCCGCACCCGCCAGT
>KL571428.1:19907-22557 GCA_000715855.1 Actinoplanes liguriensis | reverse complement strand
CGCCGTAGGCGATGTCGAGGGCGCTCGATCCCGCGACCACGCCGCTGTCCCAGACGTCGGCGCCACCGGCGGCGCGCCCGACAGTGATCTGGTAGCGGCCCTGCATCTGCCCGGCGACACCGGAGGCCAGCCGCCAGCCGAACCGCGGCACGGCGACGCCGACCGGATTGACCTCACGGTTCACGGTCAGATCGGTGGCGGCCACCGGCGAGGCGGCGCTGACGTCGGGCGCGGTCATCCCGGCGCCCCACTGCCCGGCGCCGTAGACGCCGAGATCTTTCGCCGCCGGCCAGGCCGCATCGGAAAACCCCGGATCAACCCAATTCTCCGGTACGGCGTCAGCCGCCCGCCACGAGCCGTCGGTGACCAGGTCGACACCGCCGGCGTGCAGGTGGCCGAGGACCCCGGCCGGCCCGCCGGTGTTGCGGGCGGCGATCGCGACCGTGTTGGCGCCCGGTTTGAGCTGGGCGGCCAGGTCCACGTAGAGCGCCTTCTTCCACGAGTCGGCGACCCGCGGCGAGCCGGCCAGCCGGGTGCCGTTGACCCAGACGTCGACCGTGTCGTCGCCGGTGACCACGAGTTGCGCGTCCGGGATGTCGGCCGCGGCCAGAGTGAAGGTGCGGCGCAGGTAGCGGGTGGCGGCCGGGGCGGTGGATGCCGGATCGCCTTCCGGATACCAGATCCAGTGCGCACCGGTCAGCCCGACCGGCACGGCGGCCGCCTTGGGGAGTTGAGCGGCGGGCACGGCGGTGGGTGTGAGCAGGAGGGCGGCGGTCGCGAGGACCGCCAGGGCGGGAGCGGAACGGATCATACGGATCTCCCTTGAAATTGCAACGTTTCAAAGTGATACCGATCGATCGTAGAGGCCGGAACAAGATCGAAACAAGATTGACGTACGCCGTTGAAGTTCCGGAACCGTCGCGGCGACCGTCCGTCCGTTGCCGGTCAGGGCACCGGACCGGTGAGAACGTCTTTTCCACTGTCGCGAGTGTATTGATCAATTAGCAGCGCTCGTGCCCGGACCGTACCATCTGCCAGAATCGAAGCATCGGCCAGTGATTGGTGATCAGACGGGCGGCCAGCATGATCGCGTGGTGGGCGGGAGCACTTCTCGGTGCTCTTGGCGGTGCTGTCGCCGACGGTTCCAAGATCGGCACGAAGATGTATACGACGAAACGATTCCCATGCACCAAGCCGGACCAGCGACTCCCTTTCGTGCTCGGTCTGTCGATAAGAATCGGATGCGCCGCGGCACTTGCAGGTGTTCTGGCGGCAGAACATGTGGCTAACTGGTCCGACAAGCCGTACGTCCTGTTCGGCTTGGGAATGGCTGCCCCTACGGTGATCCAGCAGGCCGCGAGGGTCTCGCGGGTCTGCCTTCGTGCGATTTTGGCGGAGTATTCCGGCGAAGGAGGTGGGGTCTAGTGCGGCGGAGCGATCGCGACATCGGTTCTTTCAGACGGCACCTTTTCGATTTCATCGCCGGGAACTGGGAAGATCCGGAATCGGCTCCCGCACAGGTTGCGGTGGATCCGGCTCGCTACGGTTTCGCGTGGCGTCTATTAGACGCTGTCGCAGGCGACTGGGATGCCGAATCACCGTCCGACGCGTACCGAGAAAAGCCGTCGGTTGCAGCAGACGACGCGGCTGACAGTAATGGTTCCCTCGGTTTGCGAGGTTCAGTCCGAGGAACCAGCGAGATCAACGTGGCACATGATTCGCCGCAGCCAGTCTCGCGGACTTCTCCGCACGACAACCGCAGTGCAGTCCGAGAGGCGGTGGACCTGCCCGGTTCGAGCCCGCTGGCCGGTCGATACCGACTGGTCGAGCGACTCGGCTCCGGCGGGATGTCAGTGATGTGGCAGGGCTTCGACGAGGTGCTGGCCCGTAAGGTCGCGGTCAGGGTGCTGCCGCCGTCGACCGGTGCGGACCCGTCCTTCCGTCGCCGCCTGCGTACCGAGACTCAGGCGGCAGCCCAGCTGAGCCATCCCCAGATCGTGAACGTCTACGACTACGGCGAGGCGACCACCGTTGATGGTGAGACCGTGCCGTACGTGGTCACCGAGCTGATCGACGGTGAGTCTCTGGCCGCCGTTCTGGCCCGGGTCCGGCGCCTGCCCTGGCGGGACGCGGTCCGGATATTCTCTGAGGTGGCCGCGGCACTTGCGGCCGCGCACGCGCGCGGCATCGTGCACGGTGACGTCACCCCGGCCAACGTCATGCTCACCCCGACCGGGGCCAAGGTCGTCGACTTCGGCATCTCGGCCCTGGTCGGTGAGAACGACATGGACGCGGATGGCAGCCCGGCCCACCTCGCACCCGAGCGGCTCGAGGGCGGCCAGGTCGGCCCGGCCGCCGACGTGTACGCGGCAGGCCTGCTGATCTACCGCACACTGATCGGCCAACTGCCGTGGGACGCCGGCACCACGACGGCGCTGCTGCGGTCTCACCGGTACGTCGAGCCCGGCCCGCTGCCGCCGGTCGAGGGCCTGCCGGTCTCGGTGTCATTCCTTGTCGGCCAGTGCCTGGAGAAGCACCCATCCGACCGCCCGTCGAGCGCCGAGCTGGCCCACGTGCTGGCCGGTATCTCGGCCGAGGCTCCGGCGCCGGGCTCCACCGCCGGCTGGTCGCCGGAGGCGAGGGCCGCCAG
>KL571428.1:17811-19693 GCA_000715855.1 Actinoplanes liguriensis | reverse complement strand
GTCGCCGGAGGCGAGGGCCGCCAGCGGCACCCAGGTCCACCGTGCCGTTGCCGTGGACAGCAGCCATCGGATCGTGAGTGACGTGAGTCCATCCGTTGCGACTCAGGAGTTGCGGCCGCCCTGGGATATCGATTCCGATGAGCTGTACGAAAATGCCCCGTGCGGCTTCCTCACTACGCTTCCCGACGGCACCATCGTCCAGGCCAATCAGACCTTGCTGGCCTGGACCGGCTATGAGCGCAGCCAGCTGATCGGCCGCCGCCGGCTTCGGGACCTGCTTTCCCCGGGCTCGCAGATTTACCACGAGACCCATTACGCTCCGCTGCTGAGCGTGCAAGGCGAAATACACGAGGTCGCGTTGGACGTGGTCTGCGCCGACGGCCGGAGGCTCCCCGTCCTGGTCAACTCGCAGCTCGACCGCAATGACTCGGGTCAGCCCAGAGTCATCCGCACCTTAGTGTTCAACGCGACCGAACGTCGAAGCTACGAGCAAGAACTGCTCCACGCCCGGCGCATGGCCGAGGAGTCGGAGCGGCGTGTACGCGCGCTGCAGCACATGGTGGCCGACCTTGCCGCCGCACCCACCGAAGCCGAGGTGGCCGAGGTTGCGGTGCGCACTCCCGAACCCGTCTTCGGCGCCTCCACCAGCAGCATCTACCTCATCGACACGGATCACGACCGGATGGCGGCCGTCGCTTCGACCGACCCGTCCACCGGCAACTGGACCGACATGCCCAGGTCCTCGCCGCGGGCGGTGGCCCGGGTGGCCGCTCACGGCGACCTGCGTGTGGTTACCTCGCTGACTGACGCCCAGCAGCACTTCCCGGACTTGGCCGACACCATGTTCCGGTCGGGACGCAACACGGTCGTGCTGCTGCCGCTGACGACAGGTCCGGCTGACGAGCAGGGTGTCGCCGAGACGCTGGGGGTGCTCGCGTTCGACTTCTCTGCGGAGCGGCACCTGAGCGACAACGAGCTACGGGTGCTGCGTCTCCTCGGCCAACAGATCGGTCAAGCGCTCGACCGGGCACGCCTCTACGATGAGGCGCGCCGCCGGGAGGAACGGATTGCGTTCCTGGCCGAGACGACGCGGGTGCTCGACGAGGAGCACCTGCTACTGCCGCGTATCCGCAGGCTGGTCGATCGGCTGGTGCCAGAGATCACCGACTGGGCCGCCGTGCGCTTACAGGTCAACCACACGACTCTTGAGGAGACCGCCGGTGGACCGGCACCCGACACGGAGGCGCTCACCGAGCGCATCGCCGAGGTGGTGGCCGGCGGCGGCACCGCGTTCCCGGTCGACGGCGACGTGCTCGACTGCGTGGTGCTGCCGCTCACCGTGCGCGGGCGGGTGCTCGGCACGCTGGCCCTGCGGCGGGCTGATCCTGGTTGGAGTCACTCGACCGAGCGCATCTTCCTCGCCGATCTGGCCGACCGGGTCGGCCTGGCCCTCGAGAACGCGCGGCTCTACGAGAAGGAGCGGCAAATCGCTCACATGCTCGAGCGCAGATTGCTCGCCAGCGACCTGGCGCAGGAAGACATGGAGATCGTCGGCGAGTGGTTCATGGATTCCTGATCCCGTCGTCAGGCTGGCAGCAATGGTCAGTGACGTGGTCGCCGTGCCTCGAGGCAACCATGACGACAGGTCGGCACCAGCCACACCGTGACGGTGCCCATCTGGGGTGTAGCCGAAATGGGCGGCGACCGGGCGCCTCGTGCCATGGGCCCCGGGCAGCCTTGACCAGACACCCCAGGCGGGCGCGGCTGAACGTTGCCTTTCCCCTGGAAGCTACGAGTGGCCCGGTCGCCGCGACGGAGTGGGTCAGTGGCCGGCCCACGTCCAGTGGTTGCCGGTCGGCGCCCAGCGGGTGCTCACCGGCGC
>KL571428.1:15691-17550 GCA_000715855.1 Actinoplanes liguriensis | reverse complement strand
GCGCGCCCGCCGTGTCGGGCGGGGTCACTCCGGTGCAGCCCCCGGAGTCCGGCCGTCCGGTCAGGAAGTACGCCTCGAGGTGCTCGGTGCACTCCGGAACCCGGGCGACCGACCCGTGGATGTCGTCCTCCACGGTGAACACGGTGCCGCCGATCAGGGCCTGGACCTGGGCGACCCACTCGTACGGCGTCGGGCTCTCGTACCGGTGTCCCGACAACTGCAGCGAGCCGTTCGACCGGCGGTACCGGTACGGCTCGGCCGCGGGCTTCGGCCAACCGGCGCACCGCTGAGTGATCATGGCCAGGCTCCCCGCGATCGGGAAGTCCCGCTGCCAGCCCTGGTACGTCTTCCAGAAGCTCGGGAAGTCGTGCGCGCTGGTGTCGTCGTTGCACAGGATCGCGGTCCCGGCGACATCGTTGAACTGCTCGGGCAGGTCGGCCGGCGGCTCGGTCGGCTCCTCCGGGTCGCCGGGCAGGATGATCGGCCGCAGCGCGTCCGGCACCGGGTCGCCGGTCTTCGCGGTGGAGAGCGCCGCCATCGCCGCCGCGGCGTCCGCCCACGACGGGCTGGGCGCGATGGCCAGGAACGCGGCGAGGCTGCCGTCGAGCTCGCGGTCGAAGTCGCTGAAGACGATGGGGTCCGCGTCCATCCGCGCCTTCAGCCGCTTGACCAGGGCGACCACCTGCTCGGTGGTGGTCCCGAGGTGGTACGTCGCGTCGCGCTGCGCGACCCAGGCGGCCCAGCGGGACACCTTGCGCTCGTCGGCGGCGGTCACGTCGTGGAAGCGCGAGTCGAGCCGGTTGGCGGTTGGGCCGACCACACTGTCCAGCCACATGCGGTCCACCGACTGCGGGTAGAGGCTGCGGAACACCTGGCCGAGGATCGTGCCCCAGGAGACCCCGAAGTAGCTGAGCTTGCGCAGGCCGAGGGCGGCGCGCACCCGGTCGAGGTCGCGGGCGACGTTGGTGGTGGTGAGCTGCGCCAGGAACGTGGCGTTGCTCTCCCAGCAGGTCCGGTTCTGGGCGGCCTGGAAGTCGTACACCGCCTTGGCGGTCTGCTCGGCGATCGGGCCGGCCGGGATCTCGGGCGGGACGACGTCGTTGCCGGGGTGCGCGCAGCCGGCCCGGGTGCTGTAGCCGACGCCGCGCGGGTCGAACCCGATCAGGTCGTACTTCTGGTTGAGGGCCGCGAACTGCGGGCTGCCCATGACGAGGTCGTGCGGCATCAGGTAGCCGCTGCCACCCGGGCCGCCCGGGTTGACCGCGACGCTGCCCAGCCTGTGCTTCCGGTCGGTGGCCCGCAGCCGGCTGATCGCGACGGTGATCTTCTGACCGCGCGGGTTGCGGTAGTCGAGCGGCACCTGGACGGTCCCGCAGTCGGTGCGCGCGAGCAGTGCCCGGAAGGCGGGCATCTCGTCCGGGGGCACCCCCATCGCTTGCAGCGTCTCGTCCGAGTACGCCACGCAGGTCCCCCACGTCACCTCTGGTGACGCCGCGCTCGCCGGGGCGGCCGGCGCGGACAGGACCGCTGTGCCGACCGCGGCGACGAGCACCCCGATCGCGGCGGCGGATCGCTTGTGTCGTGTCATGAGGACATTGATAGCGATGAGCCGGTCACGTCACGGTCACCAAACCCGCCCAGCTTCTTCCCAGCAAGCGGACATCGACGCTTGACACGCACCCGCCTCGCAGAAACACTTAGGAAACATTTCTGAGAGCGCTCTCACGCTGCTCAGCCCCCTGTTCGAATCGGGAAGTAGGACGGCATGAGAGTTGTCCCTCGACGGCGTCATCGCGGCTTGATCGCGGTGCTCGCGCTCGTCCTCGCGGCCGCCGGGCTCGGCGCGACCGGCGGTGGCT
>KL571428.1:14112-15491 GCA_000715855.1 Actinoplanes liguriensis | reverse complement strand
GCGGTGGCCAGGTCGCGCAGGCCGCCGTCACCGGTAACACCATCACCGGCCCGGGCGCCAAATGTGTCGACGTCAGCGGTGACGACACCGGTGTCAACGGCACCGCGGTCCAGCTCTGGGACTGCCAGACCGCCAGCGCCGACCAGCACTGGACCTGGAGCGGAACCGCGCTGACCACCATCGGCCGCTGCTTGGACGTCACCAGCGCCGGCACCGCCAACGGCACGCAGCTGCAGCTCTGGGACTGCAACGGCACCGGCGCGCAGCAGTGGACGCAGCAGGCCGACGGCAGCCTGAAGAACCCGTCGTCCGGTCGCTGCCTGGACTCGCCGAACGGGGCCACCGCCAACGGGACCCGCCTGCAGATCTGGGACTGCAACGGCAGCGCCGCGCAGAAGTTCGCCGTCGGGACCACGCCGGCCGGGACCTGTCCCACCTACTCGGACACCCCGGACTTCGGCGCGAACGTGCACATCTACGACCACTCGATGACGGACGCCGCCATCCAGTCGTCGCTGGACAGCGTCTTCAACGCGCAGAAGGACACGCAGTCGGCGCAGTTCGGCACCCGCCGCGACGCGCTCGTCTTCAAGCCGAGCACCACGCCGTACAACGTCGGCGCGAACATCGGCTTCAACACCTCGATCCTGGGCCTGGGACAGAACCCCGACGACGTACGCATCAACGGCGCCGTCACGGTGGACGCGTTCAACGCGAGCGACGCCGGCAACGCGACCCAGAACTTCTGGCGCTCCGCCGAGAACATGTCGGTCAACACCAACGGCGGCACCAACCGCTGGGCCGTCGCGCAGGCCGCGCCGTACCGCCGGATGCACGTCATCGGTGGACTCAACCTCTTCCCGGCCAGCTACGGCTGGGCCAGCGGCGGCTACATCTCCGACTCGAAGATCGACGGAACCGCCGAGTCCGCCTCCCAGCAGCAGTGGTACACCAAGGACAGCACGCTCGGCGCGTGGAGCGGCTCGAACTGGAACATGGTGTTCTCCGGCACCGGCGGCGCGCCGGCGACCAACTTCACCACCGACCCGGCGAGCGGCCCGCGCTACACGACGCTGGCCACCACGCCGATCTCGCGGGACGTGCCCTACCTGTACCTGGACTCGGCCGGCAAGTACCGGGTCTTCCTGCCCTCGCTGCGCACCAACGCCTCCGGGCCGAGCTGGGCGAGCGGCAGCACCCCCGGCACCTCGCTGCCGATGAGCAACTTCTTCGTCGCCAAGCCCACCGACTCGGCCGCGACGATCAACACGGCGCTCGCCAACGGGTGCAACCTGTTCTTCACCCCGGGCATCTACCACGTGAACCAGACGCTGCACGTCACCAAGGCCAACACGGTCGTGCTCCTGTCTCTTATACAC
>KL571428.1:13102-13882 GCA_000715855.1 Actinoplanes liguriensis | reverse complement strand
GTGTATAAGAGACAGGTCGTGCTCGGCATCGGCTACCCGACGATCATCCCGGACAACGGCGTGAACGCGATGGACGTGGCCGACGTCGACGGCGTACGGCTGAAGGGTCTGCTCTTCGACGCCGGAACCACCAACAGCGACACGCTGCTCAAGGTCGGCCTGGCCAAGACCGCGGTGTCGCACGCGACGAACCCGACCACGGTGCAGGACGTGTTCTTCCGGATCGGTGGCATGGTAGCCGGCAAGGCCACCAACAGCCTGGTCGTCAACACCAACAACACGATCGTCGACCACACCTGGGCATGGCGTGCCGAAAGAGACAGGTGAACACCGCCGACAACGGGCTGACCGTCAACGGCGACAACGTGCTGGCCACCGGCCTGTTCGTCGAGCACTACCAGAAGAACGAGGTCGTCTGGAACGGCGCCAACGGCAAGATCGTCTTCTTCCAGAACGAGATGCCCTACGACCCGCCGAACCAGGCCGCCTGGATGAACGGCACGCAGAACGGCTACCCGGCGATCAAGGTCGCCGGCGGCGTCACCACGTTCGAGGCGTGGGGGCTGGGCAGCTACTGCTTCTTCAACGTGAACAACTCGGTGGCCTCGCTGCGGGCGTTCGAGGTGCCCGCGGTCGCCGGCGTGAAGTTCCACGACATGGCGATCGTGTCGCTCGGCGGCGTCGGCACCATCTCGCACATCATCAACAACACCGGGGCGGCGGCCAACTCCAGCTACAACAACTCGTACCTGGTCAACTTCCCCTGATCCGTACGGACGG
>KL571428.1:7675-12913 GCA_000715855.1 Actinoplanes liguriensis | reverse complement strand
GTGTATAAGAGACAGGAATCGCTGGGCGGGGCGGCTCACGCCGTACCCCCAATCGTGTTTGAGGTTTTTCTTGAAAGCCCGGCGAACCGCTAACGCCGGCCCTGGTAGTGGTAGAGCGCGGTCGGCGCCTCGGGGAGGCCCGGCCGGGCCACGCCGCGAGCGGCCGGGTGCGGGCGGCCCACCAGGTCCGGGCGCAGCGGCACGCGGACCGGCATCGGCACCATCCCGATCGCGAGGACCAGCGACGGCTCCGCCGGAGCCGAGGAGCGGCTGGTGATCAGCAGGCCGGCCAGGATCGTCGCGCAGGCCACCCACTCCCCCGGGCTCAGGTGCTCGCCGAGCAGACCCGTGCTCAGCAGCGCGGCGGCCAGCGGCTCGCCGAGGCTCAGCGTCCCGGCCACATTGGTGGGGACCGTCCGCAGGCCCAGGCCGTAGAGGGCGTACGCGGCAGCGGTCGTGACCAGGCCCAGCCAGAGCACGACGACGAGCACCCGCGACTCGGCGAGGCCTCCCACCTGCGACGCCATCGCCGGGGCGAGCAGCACGCCGCCGACGAGCATGCTGACGCCGGTGCCCGCATAGACCGGCACCCCGGTCTCGCCGAGCCGTTTCGCGGCCGCCGTGTAGAGGGCGAACAGCGCGCCGGCGGCGACACCGGCGCCCAGCCCGAGGGCGTTCACGCCGGAGCCTGCGCCGGGCACCAGCAACAGGCAGGAGCCGCCGACGGCGAAGCCGGACCCGGCCAGCCAGCCCCGGCCCAGCCGCTGGCCGTCGCCGATCCGGGCGGCCAGGCCGCAGAACAGCGGCACGGTCGCCACGCCGACCACCGTGCCCATGGCCGCGCCGCTCAGCGACACCGCGGCGAGGAAACTGACCTGGTAGGCCGCGCCGGCGAGCCCGGCCAGCACCGCCCACCGCCGGACCCGGCGATCGCGCAGCGCACCGAAACCCGACGGGTCGCCGAGCGCCACCGCGCAGAGGGCCAGCCCACCGACGACGTGCCGCCAGCCGGCGAGCGCCGCCGGCCCCAGCACGCCCGCGGCCAGCACCTGTGAGGGCCCGATGGTCCCCCACAGCAGTGCGGCGGCCAGTACGAGTCCGGCGCCCCGGGAGACCGAGCTTTTCACGTTCCGCTGTGTTCCTGTCCGTGCGATGCCGCGTCATCTGTGCGGATCGGACGGTATTCGCGGGCGACCTAGGTGGTCGTCTCCCGCGACAGGTATCTCCGCGTACCCGAATCGGGGTACGCCGGGCCGGCGATCGTCAGGTCCACCCGGAATCCACCGTCCCCGGCCGGCCCGGCCTCGACGGTCGCGCCGCAGGCCTCGGCCCGCTCGCGCATTCCCCGGATCCCGAACGACGTCGCATCCGGACGCGCGGGAACACGGTCGCCGGGCTCATTGGCCACCGAGATCCGCACCTCGTGCGGCCGATAGTCGACGGTGACCGAGGTGCGGACCGCACCGGCGTGCTTGAGGACATTCGTCAAGGACTCCTGCAGTACGCGATACGCGCACAACTGCTGCGCCTCCGTCATCGGCCACGCCGTGCCGGTGACCGTCAGGCCGACGTCGAGGCCGAGCTCGCGCATCCGGTCCACCAGCCCCGGAACGTCGCGGATCCCCCACTGCCGCTGCCCGCCGGGGCGGCTGTCGTCCTCGGCCCGCAGCACGCCGAGCAGGTGGCGCATCTCCTCCAGCGCCTCGTGCCCGGCAACCGCGACCGCGTCCATGGCCCGCAGCGCGGCCGCCGGATCGCTGCTCGCCACCATCTTGGCCACGCCGGACTGCAGCGTGACGGCCGAGAGGTGGTGGGCGATGAAGTCGTGCATCTCCCGGGCGATCCGCAGCCGCTCACCGGCCGCCGCCTCGGCCGCGGCCACCGCGATCCGCTTCGACCGCTCGATCCACCGTTTCAGGGCGATGCCCAGCGTCCACCCGACCGCGAGGGTCAGCGCCGCCCGGACGGCCTCCTGCCAGGTGAGGGCGGTTCCCGCGGTCAGGTAGACCGCCGCGACGTCGGCCAGCGCGAACGGGAACAGCACCAGGCTCCACCGGGTCGAGCAGGTCACCACGACGGCGAAGAACCCGAAGATGATGCCGTTGCCGCCGATCGCGACCGCCCCGAAGTCGAGCAACGCGTACGCGAGGACCGAGCCCATCATCAGCACCGTCGAGAGGATCGGCGCGTAGAGCACGAACGCCAGCGGGGCGACCGTCAGAATGCCGAGGACGACCTGGCCGGGACCGGCGTCCTGGTTGCTCAGTGTGGCGACGACGAGCGCGGTGAGCAGGGCGGCGAGGACGATTTCGAGCACCGCCGGCCAGTTGGCGCGACGCCGTCCGGTCCAGTCCGAGGAAAACAGTGTGGCCTCCCGCCCGTTGCCGACGGTGATGGTAACGGCTCGACCGGGGTGGGTAGACTGCGGCCGGTGTCGATGATCATCACGGTGGGCGGGACACTCCGGTGACGGTCCGGGTGCTGGTGGCCGACGATCACGACCTGATCCGTACCGGCCTGACGACGCTGGTCCGCGCGGCCCCCGGCCTGGAGCTGGCCGGCGAGGCGAGTGACGGCGCGCAGGCGGTGGCGTCCGCCGCGGTGACCCGCCCGGACGTCGTGCTGATGGACATCCGCATGCCGGTGCTGGACGGCATCGCGGCCACCCGGGAGATCCTGTCGTCCGCCGGCGAGCACCGTCCGGGCATCCTGATGCTGACCACCTTCGACACCGACGAGTACGTCTACCGGGCGCTCGCCGACGGCGCGTCCGGCTTCATCCTCAAGGACACCCCGCCGCCGCGCATCCTGGCCGCCATCGAGACGGTCGCCGCCGGGGACATGCTGATCTCGCCGCAGATCACCCGGCGGCTGATCGCGGCGTACGGCGAACAGCAGCGCGTCACCCGTCCCACCCGGACGCTCGACGGGCTGACCCCGCGCGAGACCGAAGTGCTCGCCCTGGTCGGCGCCGGTTGGGACAACGCGCGGATCGCCGGGCACCTCGTGGTCAGCGAGTCCACCGTCCAGACGCACGTGAAACGCCTGATGGGCAAGCTGGGCCTGCGCAGCCGGGCGCAGGCGGTCGTCGTCGCCTACGAGTCCGGGCTGGTGGTCCCCGGCAGCGCGGATTCAGACGGTCGTCCCACCAATCCGGGCGAGCACCCGTACGGCTGAGCCAGCAATGCGGCCGCAACCGGATGCCATGTCGGCGCAAGGCCTCGGCTGGTGCTCACCTTGGTTATCCACGCCCGAAAACCACCGTGAGCCCCAGCCGACAAGAGCGACCCGCGCGGTGACCTCCCGCCGGCCGGAGACGGGTGCGGGGTCAGTGGGTGAGGATCCAGCGGCGGATGCCGGGGATGTCGTAGGCGACCTGCCACGTGCTGGTGTGTTCGTTGCCGCCGGACGCCGTGCCGGGAAGCGTTCCCGGGGTGAAGGAGGCGAAGTTGACGCCGGCGTGGGCGGCCTCCATCGCGGCGACCGCGGCGCGGAACTCGGCCGGGGTGGCGGCGCCGTTCCAGGTGGCGGTGGTGACAGTGGCCCCGAGAGGTTCGATCTCGCCGACGATCGCGGTCATCCCCGGGTACGCCTTGGTGTCGCCCTGGGACACGCACACCCACAGCTTCTTGCCGGCCAGCGGTGCGGCCTGTTCCGCGGGCCACTGCCCGGCGACGATGTAGGACGAGGCGAACAGGTCCGGATGCCGGATGTTCATCCCGAGCGACATCATCGCGCCCATCGACTGGCCGGTCGCGTGGCGCCTGCGAGGGTCGACGCCGTACCGCCTCGTCAGCTCCCCGACCAGGTTGACGGTCGCGTCGAAGTAGCCGGTGGGCTGGTAGTCGTCCCCGACGACGATCTCCGGGTAGGCCGGGGCAACCACGATCGAGGCGTTGTCCCGCGCCCAGACCGTGGCGCCGACGCCCTGGACCAGTGGGGCGAGCGGCCCCGCGTTGATCACCCCGGCGTCGTGCATGAACAGGACCAGGGGGTACGTCCTGTGCCCGTCGTAGCCGTCAGGCAGGTACACGTTGTACGGCAGCAACAGCCCGGTCGCCTCGTCGAGGTAGGTGTGCTGCTCGAAGTCGTCGACGATCAGGTTGCGGGCGGCCGTGCTCGTGACAGCGGTCGGGTCCGGGGCGTACCGCGCGCCGCGCGAGGTGTAGACGGCCTCGGCCTGCACCACGCTCGCCGAGGCCGGCACGACCTGGTGGCTGGGGGCCGTGTCCCCCGCCTGGGGAGGGCCACCGCCAGTCCTGGGTAGCGGCACCCAGAGCAGCGCGGCGCTGTCCTCGAGCGACAGTTCCAGGACGACGTGACGGCCGGCCGGGCCGCGGTCCGCGGCGTCGATCCCCGGCCGGGCGGCGGTCCACGCGCCGGTGACGACCCGGTTCGCGACCCGGAACGTCGTGGTGGACAACCGCCGCCCGTCCAGCTCCTCGTCATAGGTGAGCAGCAGGTGGCTGAGCTTCTGGCCGTCGCCGTAGACCTGCGTGTACGCGGTCACGCCGCGCAGGTGTCCGGCCGTGAGATCAGCCGGCAGGGTCGCCGCACCCACGGTGGCCAGTCCACCGGCCAGGAACGATCGGCGGTTCATCGCAGCCCCCGCAGGACGTTCCGGGCCTGCTCGGCCAGACGTTCCGCGGAGCCGGCCGCGTAACCGGAGTCCACCGCCGCGTACGTGATGTGGGCATAGTTCCAGCGATCCGCCATGTTCTTCGCGCCGCCCTCGAACATCGAAGCAATGAAGGTGTACGGGACACCGGAGTGCTCCCGGATGTCGAGCGCCGTGCTGGTGGACAACTCGGGCGACGCGCCGACGAAGGCGGCGTCACCGATCCGGAAGATCCACAGAGGTGCGCTCGCCGTTCCGGTCGGGGTGAAGTCGTAGCTGGTGACCGGGCCGGTGGGGTGGCCTTGCGGGATCGTCCGCACGGTCACCGCCGACCGCACGTAGCTCAGCGCCGTGTTGTCCCGGCTGGTCGTGATCGTTCCGGCGACCCGGACGATCTCGGTGCCGAGACGTTCGCCCTGCACGGTCAGCAGCAGCGAGCCGGCGTCCTTCGCGTCGACCTGGGACCAGGCGCGATCCTTGTCGATGACGTACCGCTTGGCGCGGAACGCCGGGAACTGGTCGCCGCACGCCCCGACCAGGAAGAAGCCGACCGTGTCGCCGCCGAGCTGCGCCTCGGTGTGCGCGATCGCGGCGCCGGCCAGGTCGGCGCTGATCGGCAG
>KL571428.1:4142-7527 GCA_000715855.1 Actinoplanes liguriensis | reverse complement strand
TCGTGGTGGCCGCGACGATGTTCCGCACCCAGGTCGCGGCCTGCGGGGACTGGCTCGCCGCGGCGACGTGCGGCGCCGAGAAGGTGTGGGTGACGGTGACCATGACGTTCGCGGCGGGAACCCCTGCGGCCCGGGTGATCGCCCGCCGGATCAGGGCGATCGCCTCGGCGCTGATCGAGGTCAGGTCCAGGATGACCAGCGCCAGATCGGTCCGGCCGCCGCGCAGCAGCAGCACCCGGACGAAGAGGTCGTCGTGCACGGTGGTGAAGTTGTCGAGCGGCAGCAGTGCGGCCGGGACGGCGATGGCGCAGCGGCCGGCGCCGACCTGGAGAGTGCCGGCCTTCGAGGCGGCGGCCAGGGCCGGCGAGGCCATGGTGGTCGCGGCGCCGGCGCCCAGCAGAGTGCGGCGACGAATTCCGACGTCCTTTTCGGTACGCAAAACAGAACCTCCCGAGCCGTTGAGGGATTGATTGACATGCGCTCGGAAGGGAACATTTCAAGGTTGTTACGGACGGTCAACGACGGGCGATGCAAGGTAAGAATGCAGGTGGAGCTACGTCACGCATCGAAGTTTTTCACCCCAACTTTCGGGACTTCGCGGCGGATTCGGTCACCATGAGTGCCGGCAAGGTCTATTTCTTACCGTTCTCTTACCGGCATCGAACGGCCGGAAATGGCGAATGATCACCGGCCGAGGCGGACGAGATTCTCGTTGTAGGGCTTTGCTATGTCGGCGAGGACGTCGTCCGGCGCCTTGAGACCGTTGATCAGATCCTGGATCGCCACGCCGAGCACGTCGTAGTAGCCGGGCGCCGGCCAGTCCGGATAGAACGCGAGCCCGTCAGCCGCCTCGATGGTGCTGTAGTGGCCGATCAGCTCCCGGTTGTGCGCGTCGGTGACGGCCGAGGCGTCGGGGCGCACCGGCACGCCACCCGACTCGCCCAGCAGGCGCTGGATCTCCGGCTTCATGGTGATGTCGATGAAGTCGTACGCCAATGATTTGTTCTTGGCCTTCGCCGGCACCACCCAGAGGTTTCCGCTGGACCCGGGGTGCAGCGTGTTGCCCGGGAACAGGAACGTGCCCCACCGGAAGTCCTTGATGGTGCGCGCGAAGTCACCGAACATCCAGCTGCCGACGATCACCATCGGGAAGTGCTTGTTCACGAACGCCAGGTTCATGTCCTCGGCTTTGACCCGGGCGGCGTCCTTGGCGATGTAGCCCTTGCGCACCCAGGAGGCGAAGGTGGTCGCGCCGAACCGGAACTCGGGCCCGGCGAAGTCGACCTTCCCGTCGTAGAGCTCGAACGCCTTGACGAACGCCCGGTCGGCCTTGGCGAGCACCAGCTCGTAGAAGATCTGCTGGGCGGGGTACTCGGCGCCGCTGACCGACAGCGGCGTGATGCCCGCCTTGACGAACGTCAGCATCGCCTTCTCGAACTCGGCGAGCGTGGCGGGCACGGCGACGCCGTACTTCGTGAAGAGGTCCTTGTTGTAATAGACCATCACGAACTCGGCGTAGTTCGGGATGCCGTACATGGCGCCGCTGCCCATGATGCCGGTGCTGTCGTAGCGGGTGGTGGTCTGCAGGCTGGGCGAGAGCATGGTGTCCCAGCCCCGTTTCCCGGCCTCGGCGGTGAGGTCGGTCAGCAGGCCCTCCTTGGCCAGCACGCCGGCGGTCGAGTTGCCCTTGTTGTACTCCAGCAGGGTGGGCGGGTCGTCGGCGTTGAGCGCGATGGCGGCATTCTGCCGCAGCTGCTCGAACGTCTTCTGCTCGAACTTGACGGTGACCCCGGGATGCGAGGCCTGGAACTGTTTGATCGCCTCGGCCCAGGCGATGCCCATGGCGCTCTCCGGGCGTTCGTAGTGCCACAGGGTGAGCGTCTGGCCCTCCGCCGCGGCCTTGCCGTCACCGGTGCCGCAGGCGGCCGTCAGCACCAGGACGGCGAGTGCCGCCACCAGCGGAAACAGGCGAACATATCGGCGCGGCAGGTCCACCGTCCCAGTCTTGCAGGACCGGGGCGGCCGCTATCGGGAACCGGGAGAACTCATCTCGCCGGCCCCGGACGGCAGCTCGGGTTGCGTCGCGTACGCCTCGGCGGGCGCCGGCCGCCCGAAGTGGTATCCCTGGCACAGACCGCACCCGAGCCGGCGCAGGTGGGCGAGCTGGGTCTCGTTCTCCACGCCCTCGGCCACGAGCTGCAGGCCCAGGGTGTCCGCCACACTGATGATCATCTCGACGATGGTGGTGGCCTCCGGGTCGCGGCCGAGACCGCCGACGAACGAGCGGTCGATCTTGAGCGCGTGCACCGGGAACCGCTGCAGGTGCGTCAGCGTCGAGTACCCGGTGCCGAAGTCGTCGAGCGCCAGCCGTACGCCGAGCTCGCGCAGCGCCCGCAGCGCCGCGGTCGCCTGCTCGATGTCGGCCGCCAGGCTCGTCTCGATGATCTCCAGCCAGAGCGTCCCGGGCTCGATCCCCGTCTCGTCCAGGACCGCGGCGACCGTGTCGACGAACGACGGGTCGTCGAGCTGCAGGACGGACACGTTGACCGCCATCCGCAGCCGGGCCCCCTCCGGCCGGTCGCGCTGCCACCGGACCAGCTGCCGGCAGGCCTCCCGCAGGACCTCGGCGCCGAGCGCGACCACCAGGCCGCTCTCCTCGGCCACCGGGATGAACTCGGCGGGCGCCAGCAGTCCGCGGTCCGGGTGCTGCCAGCGGACCAGCGCCTCGAAGCCGGCGATGCGCCGGGAGTCCACCTCGACGATCGGCTGGTAGAACACCACCAGCTCGTCCTGCTGGATGGCCCGCCGCAGGTCCTGCTCGATCCGCACCCGGTGGTCGAGCGCCGAGCTCAGGCTCTCGTCGAAGATCTCCACCCGGTTGCGGCCGCGCTGCTTGGCCCGGTACATCGCGACGTCGGCGTCGCGGAGCAGCTCGTCGGCCGACACCGTGTCGCCGGCCGCGACGAACGCGATGCCGACGCTGGCGCCGATCGTGATGTCGCTGGTGACGATCCGGATCGGCTTGCTGATGTTCGCCACGATCCGCTCGGCGACCGCCACCGCGGACGCGACCTCCGGCACCTCCTCGCTGATCACCACGAACTCGTCGCCGGCCAGCCGGGCCACGGTGTCGGTGGAGCGCATCCCCTGGGTCAGGCGCTCGGCGACGGTACGCAGCACGGTGTCGCCCGCGTCGTGCCCGAGCGAGTCGTTGACCAGCTTGAACCGGTCGAGGTCGATGAAGAGCACGGCGAGCATGTCGGAGCGTTCCCGGGCGAGCGTCAGCGCATGATCCAGGCCGGCGAGCACCGCGGAACGGTTGGGCAGGCTGGTGAGCGAGTCGCTGTTGGCCATCCGCGCCAGCCGGGCGGTGGCGGCCTCGGTG
>KL571428.1:2822-3918 GCA_000715855.1 Actinoplanes liguriensis | reverse complement strand
GATGTGTATAAGAGACAGGTTCAGCACCTCGGCGACGTAGTTGAGCTCGTCGTTCGTGCCGAGCTTGACGCGGCTCGCCAGGTCACCGCCGGCGACCGCGCGCAGCACCTCGACGATGCGCCGGACCGGCGTGACGACCGAGAAGTAGAACCCGGCGAACAGGTACACCGACAGCAGCGAGCCGAGCCCCAGCCAGAGCCGCACCCGGTCGATGCGGTCGCCGGAGCGCGCGATCCTGGCCTGCAGCAGCTTGTCGAGGCTGGTGACGGCCACCGAGGCGTAGCTGTTGGTGGCCACCCGCACGGCGTCCGCGGAGTGCGACGGGAACTGCTGCAGCGACCGGTGCTGCACGGCGTAGTCCAGCCGCTCCCCCATCGCGGTGGTCGCCGCCTTCAGCGCCTGCGCCTGGTCGGCCATCGAGGCGATCACCGCCGCGTCCCCGGAGGTGGTGGCCACCGCGGTCGCGGCCCGTTCCATGTGCTCGTTGCTGCTGGTCACGACCCCGAAGTACTTGCCGAGCTCCATGAAGACCTTGAGCTGCCGGTCGGCGCCCCGCTCCTGGCTGGTCACCTCGAGCATGTCCGCGATCCGGCCGGAGACGTCGCACAGCGAGGGCAGCCAGTCCTGCAGCATCCGGGCGATGTAGTTCGACGCCAGCTCCGGGTCGTGGATCAGACCGGACCGGTCGCCGACGGTCACGATCAGCGCCAGGATCGAGTTCGACGCCGCCTGGTAGTTCTCGAACTGGATCGACTTGGCCGCGTCGGCGCCGCCCAGCGCGGTCAGGATCGCCGCCCGGGTGCCCGTCCACTCCCTGTGCACCTGCCAGGAGCTGTCCGTCTCGCCGTCGACGAGCGCGACCCGGCCGAGGTCGGCGTCGAGGTTGACGGACAGGTCGAAGCCCGCCGACACCGCCGACCGCCGGGCCTGCACCAGGTCACCCGCCAGCACCAGCAGCGTCCGCAGATACCGCAGTCCCTGCTGCTCGCGGATGGTGGCGTTGATCTGGGAGCGCTGCACCGCGACGTAGGAGTTCACCGTCACCACCAGCGGGACCAGCAGCGCCACGCCGACGACTGTCTCTTATACACATCTC
>KL571428.1:2353-2548 GCA_000715855.1 Actinoplanes liguriensis | reverse complement strand
GTGTATAAGAGACAGCAACAGCACCGAGAGAGTCGCTCGCAGCGCAGCGCGCATACCCACCGAGCCCCCATGGCATCACCGATGTCGAGACCTGCCCCTGTCCGAACATTCGGGTCATGTCGTGAGGGGCTGAGGGCACAGATCAAACCCGGACCCGATTTCCCGTACGCAGGGTGAGCCCTGTCTCTTATACAC
>KL571428.1:0-2088 GCA_000715855.1 Actinoplanes liguriensis | reverse complement strand
CACGGCAGCGACGCCGTGACGCCGGCGCGGGGCCGGACCACGCCCTGCGACGCGGCCGGAACGGGCGGTGAGAGCGCCCGGGCCTTTCGACGGGTATCCGGGCGCGAGAAGGGATTTGGGGTTTCCGCGACCGCTGGTGTCCACTGAGCGATCCATGGCCGGATGTCCCTTATCAAGAATAACAAATTGATGATGGCGTGCGACCCGAACGGACAGTTTCGTGTACCGTTCCAGCCATGTTCGACTTCGAGTACGAGACCGATGTACAAATCCAAAGCGAACCCCGTTGGGGGCGAATAGGCTCTCTTTCCGGCGCCATCTTCGCCATGGTCGGGGTCACCCTCGCCGTGCTGACCGTGCCGAGCTTCGCGCTGGTCTGGGCCGTCCAGGTGATCGGCGGCTGACCCGCGTAACAGTGATCGGCAAATGACCCTCCGGTAAACACATAGACGAATCCGCAGTCGACCGATCACCCGCGGTAATGACCGTTATCTTTGCGTTACCCGCGGCCATTCAATGCGTGGCCGCTTTATCGACTTTCCGTTACCTGCCCCGGCGCCGCGGCAGGTCCGCGGAGTCGATTCCGTCACACCCTGGGAGCACTCGGCGCGGCGGCCGGGTTTCGCGTTCGTCATGGAGCAGAATCCGCGGGTGCTACCCGAGGAAGAGTTCGACACGTCGGTCCTGCCCGAGCGCCTGCGCCGGATACTCACCGTGATCCGCGACGCCGCGGTGAAATACGGTTACGCGCCGTCAACCCGGGAGATCGCCGACGCCCTCGGCATGTCCACCTCCTCGGTCAGCCGCCACCTGCGCACGCTGGAGGAGCACGGCTTCCTGCGCCGCGGGCGGACGGTGGGCCGCCCGGTCGACATCCGGATGTTCCTGGAACCGCCCGGCGAGACCCGGGAGTCCGCCGACACCGTCGGGGTGCCGCTGGTCGGCACGATCGCGGCCGGCTCCCCCATCCTGGCGGCCGAGTCCGCCGAGGACGTGCTGAACCTGCCCCGCGACCTGGTCGGCCGCGGCACCCTGTTCAGCCTGCGCGTGCAGGGCGACTCCATGGTCGACGCCGCGATCTGCGACGGCGACATCGTCGTGGTCCGCCAGCAGTCCGAGGCCTGGAACGGCGACATCGTCGCCGCGCTGATCGACGAGGAGGCCACGGTCAAGGTCTTCCAGCGCCGCCACGGTCACGTCCTGCTGGAGCCCCGCAACCCGGCCTACCGGCCCATCCCCGGCGACGAGGCAATCATCCTCGGCAAGGTCGTCTCGGTCCTGCGCCGCGTCTGACCCACCGACTGCCCGGCGACCACTCACCCGAAGACCCGGCGCGCCGCGAACGCCCGATCGCCGACTCGGGCCGCAGCGCCCGCCACTGTCGCTCACCGCCCAACGCCCCACACTCCGCGAACCGGCAGCCACTCACCCTCCAGCCGCGCCCCGACCCCTCGGCCGGCACTCACGGTCGTAATCGGGCCGGAAAACAACCCTCAGCGCCAGCCGATGCCCGCGCATAACGCCGCAATGTTTCCGAAGCAAGGCCCTTTCCATTGATTGTCTGTAATGTCACCATGCGTTGCCGTGTCGTCACGGAGCGACTAAGGCTGAGATGACGGTCGATGCAGGGAGGTCGCTTGTGTGCGGAATCGTGGGCTGGATCAGCTTTCAGCGGGATCTGCGGCGCGAGGGCGCGGTGCTCAGAGCCATGACCGCGACGATGAGTCTGCGCGGGCCCGACGCGGAGGGCATCTGGCTCGATCAGCACGCCGGGCTCGGCCACCGCCGGCTGTCGGTGATCGACCTGGAGACCGGGGCGCAGCCGATGACCGTCGAGCACGGCGGGACGACGATCGCCGTGGTCACCTACAGCGGCGAGATCTACAACTACCGGGAGCTGCGGACCGAGTTGCGCGGCCTGGGCCACACGTTCCGCACGGCCAGTGACACCGAGGTGCTGCTGCGGGCGTACCTGCAGTGGGGCGCCTCGTTCGTCGACCGGCTCAACGGGATGTACGCGTTCGGCCTCTGGGACCCGCGTGAGCAGGCGTTACTGCTGGTCCGCGACCGGATGGGGATCAAGCCGCT
>KL571427.1:8447-8559 GCA_000715855.1 Actinoplanes liguriensis | reverse complement strand
TCGGCCTGCGTCGGGCCCTGATACAGCCACTCGACGTTACCGAGCGCCGCCGCGGCAGCCTTGCCACCGGCATTCATCGCCTCGAAATACGGAACGCCCTGCAACTTCGGAA
>KL571427.1:6464-8144 GCA_000715855.1 Actinoplanes liguriensis | reverse complement strand
TGTCATTGTCGTTCTTCTTCGTGCAACCGGTCAGAGCGAGAGTCGCGGCGGTCGCCATGGCGACGGCGATCTTCACATTGGCGCGCATGGATTCCTCAAGGGTGAAGTAGGTGAGAAAGGGGGCCTTGCCGACTTTATGAAACGTTTCACGCTGTGAATGCGCTCACGTTACGTCCTGGTGGCGGGAGTGTCAACAGTCACTACCCCCAGTGGATCTTGAGGCTTAAAACCTTTCACTCAGTGATGTCAGCGCAGGCCAGATGCGACCCGGGGACCCACGGGCCACTACCGCCGGGATCAACGGGGCGTTCCGGGCGCGCGACACACCGTTAGCCGGCGAACGCCGAGCGGACCGCAGCCGGGGCGATCACGGCTCGGCGGTCAGGCGGCCCAGCAGCTCGACAGCGAACGCCGAGGGGACCGCAGCTCGGGTGGTCACGGCTCGGCGGTCAGGCGGCCCAGCAGCTCGACGAGGCGGGTGAGGTCGTCGGTGGTCCAGCTCTCGGTGCGGGTGTAGAACTCCTGGCCGCGATCCTCGAGCGTTGCCGCGACGCGGGCGCGGCCCTCCGGAGTCAGCCCGACGGTGATGCTGCGCCGGTCGCCCGGGGACGGATCGGCGCTCAGCAGGCCGAGTGTGCGCATCTTGCCGATCAGGGTGCTGGTCGAGCTGCGGTCCATGCCGACCGCCTCGGCGACGACGCTGGGCTTCGCCGGGCCGTACGCGTAGAGCCAGCGCGCGACGTGGAACGCGGCCGGCTGCAGTGCCGGATGGAAGTGGGCCGCACTGCGCTCACTCAGCGCTCTCGTGGCGCTGAGCAGCGCATTGATCTGCTCGCCGAGCGCCAGTTGGAGCTGGCGCCGATCACCACTGGTTTGCATATCCCCACTATATCGGCCTACGGTAGTGGGCATCGGCAAACTACTTTTCGGAGCGTGCCAGCGTGGAACCCACGATCGTCATCACCGGCGCGACCAGCGGCATCGGCCGCCTCGCCGCCACCGGGCTCGCCCGCCGCGGCGCCCGCGTCCTGATCACCGCCCGTGACCCGGAGCGCGGCGAGCAGGCCCGCCGGGAGATCGGTGCCGACCGGGTCTTTCTCGGCGACCTGAGCCGCCTCGACGACGTCCGGCGGATCGGGCAGGAAATCACCGCCCGCTGCGAGCGGGTCGACGTGCTGATCAACAACGCCGGTCTGCACGCGTTCGAGGCGCGGACCACCACGGACGGCTTTCCCGAGATGGTGGCCGTCAACTACCTGGCGCCGTGGCTGCTCACCCGGGAACTGCTGCCGGCGCTGCACCGCTCCCCCGCCGCGCGGATCGTCAACGTCGCCTCGGAGGCGTCGCGCCGGCACGGGACCCTGCGGCTGCCGGAGGACCTGACCACGGTCGTGCCGTTCAGCGCCAGGGGATCGAGTGAGCACTACGGGCGGAGCAAACTCTTCGACATCATGTTCACGATGGAGCTGGCCCGCCGTCTCGCCGGGACCACCGTCACCGCGAACTGCCTGGACCCCGGCTTCAACACCACGGGACTCGGTCGCGAGTTGCGCTTCTCCGGCGTGCTGGCGAAAGTTTTCGACCGTCTCCGCATCGGTGATCCGGCGCGCGGTGCCGCGCTCATCACCGGGCTCGCCGTGGATCCGGCGTTCGACGGTCGCAGCGGCGGATATTACAGCC
>KL571427.1:5927-6211 GCA_000715855.1 Actinoplanes liguriensis | reverse complement strand
GGATATTACAGCCGGCGGCTGACGCGGCGGATCCAGCCGGCCGCGCCCGGCGACGACCCGGAACGGCAGGCCGAACTGTGGGAGCACACCGAGCGACTGCTCGTTCCCCGGCTCACCGCATAAAAGTTTCCCCCGATGCGGGGCGGGCGAAAACCCGTACCGGGAAATGGGATTGGTCGTTTATGGTCCCCGCGTGTCGATTCCTTTGCGGTGGCGGCTGCTCGACAACGAGACCGGCACCCTTCTCGCCGAGTGCATGGAGATCGACGGCCTGTTCACCGACC
>KL571427.1:5483-5773 GCA_000715855.1 Actinoplanes liguriensis | reverse complement strand
GTGCATGGAGATCGACGGCCTGTTCACCGACCGGGTGTTTCCGGTCGAGCCGGTTTACGAGCGGTACACGCTGACGGGTTGCGTGCCGGCCGGAGCGCTGCTCGCGGCGATCGACGGCACCGGGCCGGCCTGGTTGGAAAATTTCACCCTCGAGGGCGCCCATGTCCCGGGCCGGGCGGTGGCGGACGGATGCGGCATCGAATGCTGGGACTGCCTCCAGATCACCGAGGAACTTCTGGACGTACGGGTCGTCGGGCACCGGCCCGCCGCGGACGGCACCGGCCGGCTCG
>KL571427.1:0-5243 GCA_000715855.1 Actinoplanes liguriensis | reverse complement strand
CACCGGCCGGCTCGACATCGAGGTCGAAGGCCACCGGTGGAGCAGCGACAACAACCGTCATGGGACAGTCGCGCCGGAGGTCGCCGGCTATCGGCTGACCGTGTGGGGCGAGGACCAGGTGACGTCGCTCGGCGAGTGCCGGGACGTCACCGGCCTGTTCCAGGAGCGACCGGAGACCTGGCCGCCGGGTCCCCCGGTGACGCTGCGGGGTTGCCGGCCGGAGTTGGCCGGAACCTTCGACGCCGGCCTGGTCCACGTCCGCGAGGACGGCACCGCCCATCCGATGGGGCAGGTCGTGTCCGGGACGGTCCTGGCCGCCGGCCCGTCCGTCCTGGGGGCAGGTCTCGTGGACATCACCACCACCGCCCGGATCAACGGGCCGCTCGCCGCCAATGACCGCCCGCTCTGGGACCTGTGGCGCGCCGGTGGGCCGGTCGAGCTCAACCAGTGGGCCGAGCTGGATCGCAGTGACCGTTACCTGTGGGTGCGGGCCGCGGCGGCTCACCGGATCCACACGGCGGACAAACCGGAGGGCACCGTCTATCACCTGGACGGCCGGCACGTCACCGACTACGACGCCTTCTACTGCGCGATCGGCGAGGCGATCAACGGCCCGGGCGGCTACTTCGGCGGCGACGCGTTCTGGCTGCACGAGAACGCCGCGACGGGCGATGGTGGCGCGACGCCCGGCTTCCGCCTGATCTGGCACGACTCCGCGGTGGCTCGCGCTCATCTGGTTGCCGGTTACGACCGCAAGAGCTGGTCGTCGGCCGTCACGTTCGACGATCTGGTCGACTGGCTCACCCGGGACGGCGTTCAGCTCGAACTGCGGTGACGCTGGTGGAGGGCCGCCCGGAGGGTAGGCGAAAATCTCCGTCGCGAGCCGGCGGAAAATTTCCGTCACCGACCACGGGAGGATCGCCCGAGAAGGCTGGCGGAAATTTCCGTCACCGACCACGGGCCGGGCCCGGCTCGTTCATTATGTTGAAACCGTTGGTTGTTGTAGGTGAAACAACGGTCCTAGAGTCGGCTTACTCAACAGCTGGGTGGAAGGACGTCACGGTGTTTCTCGACTCGTCGGACTGGCACGGCAGGATCTACGTCGGCGGCTCATGGGTGGCCGGCTCGGGTGGAGCGCGGGACGTCGTCGAACCGGCGACCGGGCAGGTGCTCGGCAGCATCGGGATCGCCGGGCCGGACGACGTGGCGCGCGCCGCCGAGAACGCGGCCCGGGCCCAGCGCGCGTGGGCGGCGGCGCCGCACACCGAGCGCGCCGCGGTGCTGCGCCGGGCCGGGGCGTTGTGGGCGCAGCACTCCGAAGAGATCTCCTGGTGGAACATTCGCGAGGTCGGCGCGGTGCCCGGGATGGCCGGTTTCGCGGTGCACGTCGCCGAGCAGGAGTGCTACGAGGCGGCCGGGCTGCCCGGACGGCCGTACGGGGAACTGCTGCCCAGTGAGCAGCCGCGCCTGTCGATGGCGCGCCGCGACCCGGTCGGGGTCGTCGGTGTCATCTCGCCGTTCAACGTGCCGATCATCCTCGGCATCCGGTCGGTGGCGCCCGCGCTCGCGCTGGGCAACGCGGTCATCCTGAAACCGGATCCGCGCACCGCGGTGACCGGTGGCGTCACCATGGCGCGGATCTTCGAGGAGGCCGGGCTGCCCGCGGGGCTGTTCCAGGTGCTGCCCGGAGGCGCGGACGTGGGCGAGGCCATCGTGACCCACCCGGCGGTCCGGGTGATTTCCTTCACCGGTTCGACCGCGGCCGGGCGCCGGGTCGGCGAGCTGGCCGGCAAGCACCTTAAACGGGCCCACCTGGAGCTCGGCGGCAACTCGGCGCTGATCGTGCTCGACGACGCGGACGTCGACGAGGCCGTCAACCTGGCCGCGTGGGGTGGTTTCTTCCACCAGGGCCAGATCTGCATGACGACCGGGCGGCACCTGGTGCACGAGAGCATCTACGACGACTTCGTGGAGCGGCTCGCGGCCAAGGCGGCGAAACTTTCCGTCGGCGACCCGGCACGGGACCAGGTGGCGCTCGGCCCGGTGATCGACGCCGGGCAGCGCGACAAGATCCACGCGCTGGTCGAGGCGAGCACCGCGGCCGGAGCCCGGCTGGCGGCCGGCGGGACGTACGAGGAGCTTTTCTACGGCGCGACGGTGCTTGCCGACGCCGGGCCGCAGACGCCCGCGTTCGCGCAGGAGATTTTCGGACCGGTCGCGCCGGTGGCACGTTTCGCCACCGCCGACGATGCGGCCAGGCTCGCGGCCGACAGCGAGTACGGCCTGTCGCTGGGCATCGTCACCAAGGACGTGATGCGCGGGCTGGCGCTGGCCGACCGGTTGCCGACGGGCATCGTGCACATCAATGACCAGACCGTGAACGACGAGGCCAACGCGCCGTTCGGTGGGGTTGCCGCGTCCGGCACCGGGTCACGCTTCGGTGGGGCGGGCGCCAATGTGGACGCGTTCACCGAGACTCGGTGGGTGACCGTTCGCGGACAGGCGCCCACGTATCCGTTCTGACCGTCACCTCCCGGGGCGGCGGCTTGGCTCCGACCACCACGCCCCGGGACCACGGACCTCGCGCGTCCCGGGCATCGCTCGGGTGACCGGCACATTCCAGGGTCAGGACTCGGGTTCGGCAGTCGCGTTCCGTAGCCGGGAACCGCATTCGGCCGTCGTGTTCCGGGGACGCCGCTCGGCTTCGGCCATCAAATTGCGGGGGCCGCGACGTGGGCAGGTCGCGCCGGATGACTTAACCTCCTCCCGGCACTCCGGGAGGGACGACCTATGGCCAACGAGTCCGAGAACGACGCAGCAATACCCCCGCACCGGCCCCGGGACATGACGCCGGCACAGCTCGGGTTCACGCCGGCCAAGCCGGTCGCCTGGCTGTCGCCGGTGCAACTGGCTGGGACCGGTCTGCGGGTGGCGCTCTCCTCCATCCAGGGCAGCTACCTGGACAAGCGGGAGCTGCAGGGATCATTTCCGGACGAGGTGGACCGCGAGGTCGGACCGGACGGGGACGTCTGGATCGACTTCGTGGCAGACCTCGGGGACGGCTTCGACGCCACCTACTCGATCGCCTATCTGCTCGCTCAGCCGCAGCTCACGGTCGGTGACCACGTGCTGCCGCGGGGCCGGGCGCTGGTGCTCGGCGGCGACGAGGTCTACCCCACGCCGAACACCGAACGGTACGAGAACCGGCTGATCGGGCCGTACCGTGCGGCGCTGCCCTCGGTGCCCGAGGGCGAGGACACCCCGCGGATGTACGCGCTGCCGGGCAACCACGACTGGTATGACGGGCTCACCGCGTTCCTGCGGTTGTTCACCGGGACCCGGCGTACCGAGATCGGCGGTTGGCATCTTCCGCAGAACCGCTCCTACTTCGCGGTGGAACTTCCTGGCGGCTGGTGGTTGCTTGCCGTCGACGACCAGGCGTCCACCTACATCGACGACCCGCAGTTGGAATATTTCAAACGGGTGGCGGAGGGATTCGGCCCGGACACCAAGGTGATCGTCGCGTCGGCGAGCCCGACGTGGGTTCAGGGCGCCGATCACGCGGTGGTTTACGAGTCGTTGGATTATTTCCTTCGTACGGTCATCGCGCCGACGGGTGCCGCCGTGCGCCTCATGCTCTCCGGCGACTGGCACCACTACGCGCGTTACAGCAGCCCGGACCGGGAGCTGATCACCTGCGGCGGTGGTGGCGCATACCTCTACCCGACACATCAACTGCCCGAGACGATCCAGGTGCCGCCCGCGCCCCTGCAGACCACGTCGCCCCGGGAGACCTACACCCTCGCGTCGCGTTTTCCGGGGAAAAGACTTTCCCAGGCGTACGCCGCAAGCATTTTTGCTCGTCTCCCCAAGCACAACCCGAGCTTTATCGCAATGGTGGGCGCCGTGCACACCGCCATCCTGCTCGCCATCAGTGGAGTGATCAGCAGCGGATTCGGCAGCGCGTTGCAGAAGTTCGCGCTGGTGCCGCTCTTCATCCTGGTGGCCGCGGTAATGGCCGGGACCTATGCGTTCGCGCACCTGAGCGACTCGGAACTGGGCCGGACCCGGCGTCAAGTGCTCGGCCTGTTGCACGGAGTGGCCCAGCTGGGATTGGCGGCGCTGCTCACCTGGGCCTGGTGGGAACTGCCGATGCACGACTGGCGGTGGCCGTGGTCGCTGATCGCGACGCCGGTCATCTACGGGGTGGTGGCCGGGTTCGCGGCGACCGAGCTGATGGCGGTCTATCTGCTGTTCGGCGCGCGATTCGGCGTCAACTTGAACGAGTTGTTCTCGGCTCAGGGAATCATCGACTCGAAGTCGTTCCTGCGGATGCACATCGCCGCGGACGGGACGCTGACCATTTATCCGCTGGGGTTGCGGCGGGCGTCCCGGCGGTGGCGGGCGAATCCGGAGGGCGACCCGCATTCGTCGTGGCTTGTTCCGGCGGACCGGTTGCACGCTCATCTGATCAGCGAGCCGATCGTGCTGGCGCCGAAAACGGTGACGTCGGCCCGGTGAGCGATGGGTCCATGGTGGGTGGCGGCTATCGCGGTGCGTCGGTCAAGTGGTCCAGGCCGATCACGGTGATCACCCGCCGGACGATGCCGACCGCGCCGGTCAGCCGGAACGACAGGCCGGCGCGCTCGGCGGCGAGGTAACCGGCGCTCAGCGCGCTGAGCGACTCCGAGTCGATGAACCGTACCCGGCTCAGGTCGACCAGGATCCGCGCACCGGTCTCGGCGGCGGCGAGCAGGGCCGCGCGCAGCTCGACCCGCGCGCCGATGTCGAACGACCCGGCGAGCTCGATCCGGCACGTCGGCAGCCCGTCGCTGTCCGGCTCGACCGGGCTCGTCTGGATCGTGAAGTAGCGGTCCGTCACTTTATCCATTTACCAGCAGTATGTCCGACTACCGGCGACAGGCCAACGGCTCCTCGGAAGAATCGCCCGATCGAGTCCGGGAGCCGTCGTCTCCTCGGCGCTTCACCGCCGGAACGGAAAATTCCTTCCGATGTACGGCGGTAAAAAGCACCGCCGCAGCCGGCAACCAGTTCCGTGAACGGTCAGCCGGCCGGTGCCGAATCCGGGCCGGAATCGTCCGGGCGGGCCGGGTACCGCGGGGTTCCGTGGCGGGGTGGGTAATAAGTGTCGTCAGGTTCGCCGTATTCGTTGACAGACGGCGACCCGTACTCGTCCGCGGACGGCGAGCCGTACTCGTCGGGGTCGTCGATGTAGGCCGGGC
>KL571426.1:26708-28738 GCA_000715855.1 Actinoplanes liguriensis | reverse complement strand
GTCGCTGGACTCGCCGGTGCCGGGCGCCCTGGTGACCGCGTTCCGGGACGCCGCCGAGGCGGCCGCCTGGTTCGACCGGGAGCGGCCGGTCCTGATCGCGGCGATCAAGCAGAACGCCACCGCCCGTGACGGGTACACCTGGCAGCTCGCGATCGCGCTGGAGATGTACCTGGACCGCACCGGCTCGTGGCTGGTGCAGCGCGAGATCCAGGCGGCGGCCCGGGCGTCCGCGCTGGCCATCGTCGACCGGTACGCGCTGGCCTGCACCGAGCGCTCGCTCGGCTTCGTCGAGGGCCGCCTGCGTCACTGGGCCGACGCGGACCGGCGACTGGAGCACGCGCTGGAGTTGTTCGCGCAGCTCGGCGACGGCAACGGCGAGGCCCGCGCGCACCGGCTGCTCGCGTTCCTGCTCAACCAGCGGGAGCGGTACGACACCGCGCTGGAGCACTACCGGGCCGCCGCCGAGCTGTACCGGGCGACCGGCTGGCGCTCCGGGATCGCGTATGTGCACAACGAGACCGGCTGGACGTACATCCTGCTCGGTGACTATCCGAAGGCGCTGGACGAGTGCCGCCTGGCGATGGCGGAGCACCGGGCGATCGGGGACCGCAACGGTGAGGCCGCCGCCTGGGACAGTGTCGGCTACGCCGAGCACCATCTGGGGGCGTACGAGGAAGCCCTGATCTCCTTCGGTCACGCGTTGCGCCTCTACCGCCTGGTGCACGACCGCTACCTGGAGGCGGACACCCTGGTCCACATCGGTGACTCGCACGACGCGGCCGGTCGCGCGGCCCGGGCCGAGGTGGTGTGGCGCGAGGCGCTGGCGATCTTCGACGACCTCGGCCACCCCGACGCCGGTCAGCTCCGCGACCGGTTGCGCCGCCGGAAGGTGCGCGCGGTGGCGTAGCTCTGACCGGCCGGTCAGAACTCGGTCAGAACTTCGGCTGTTCCCGCTGCCTACGGTCGCGCCCGACCGATGCCGCGAGACAGGGACCCCGTCACCATGGCTTCCACCATCACCGAGCAGGCGCAGCCCTCGCTGGACACGCTCGTCGCCGATCACCGGGCGGCCCTGCTCAGCTACGTCCGGACGCTGGTCAACGACCACTATCTGGCCGAGGACATCGTCCAGGAGACGCTGATCCGGGCCTGGCGGCACACCGAGCGGCTGTTCAGCCACGAGGGCTCGGTCCGCGGCTGGCTGCTCACCGTGGCCCGCAACCTGGCGATCGACTGGCTGCGCAGCGCCGCGTACCGGCACGAGACCCCGGCCGCGACGGACCGGGACACCGATCGCGCCGTGCCGGACCACGCCGAGGCGATCGTCGCCACCGCCGAGGTGACCGCGCTGCTGCGCCGGCTCTCCACCGACCACCGGACGGTGCTGCTGCACACCACGATGGCCGGGCGCACCGCGGCGGAGACCGCGAGCATCCTCGGCGTCCCGGTCGGCACGATCAAATCCCGCCAGCACTACGCGCTCAACGTCCTGCGGAAGGCCGGGGCTGTCAGGCGGGGACGGTGAGCTGGACTCCGAGCACCGGGATCGCCACCGAGCCGTCCGCGCCGGCCGTCCACCGCCAGTGCGTGCTCTCCCCGGCGTCGCCGCAGACCAGGCCGGTCCATCCGGCGCCGCGGCTGCCGCAGAGCGCGAGCAGGGCGGCCCGCTGCTGCTCGTCCGGCTCACCGGCCAGGATGATCAGGCCCCGGACCGGCCCGCGCACGGCTGCGCCGCGCAACGGGCGAGGCGTTTCACTCGCGGTCCGCGGGGGAGGTGTCGCCATCGGCGGTACGACCTCGAGCCCACCCGGAAGCATCAACGGCGCCGACCCGTCGGTGGCCGGCAGCACCAGCACCGGCGTGCCGGGGCGCAACCGGGCGATCTCGCCGAGCAGGTTCCGCACGACGTCCCGCGCGACCGCCCGGTCGCCGGTGACGCTGAGCACCCCGTCGAGCCGGCTGAGGTCCACGAGCAGCGGGTCACCGGCCGGGTCCGCGCCCGCCCGCACCAGCACCGCCGCGGGCTCCCC
>KL571426.1:23207-26519 GCA_000715855.1 Actinoplanes liguriensis | reverse complement strand
CCCACGGTGCGGCCAGCGTGTCGGCGGGGGACAGCCACACCGCGGCGCCGGCCCGGTCGAGCTGGATCGCGTGCACCAGCCCCTCCTGCCCGGGGGACGCGGCCGCGGCCTCGCCGACCGTGTCGTACGCCCGCCGCAGCGCCTCGCCGTCCGCGGCGAACCGCTCGCCCAGCGCTCGGCGTGCGGCCGTCCGGCGGCGGCGCCGGCCCGGCTCGGTGATCGCCCGGCTGATCCGGCGGACTCCGGCGGTCACCTGACGGCGGCTCATGATCACGACCGTGATCAGGGCGAGCAGGACCGAGCCGACGAGCGCGAGCGCGGCTGCCAGCGGGAAGGTCACCGCCGTACGGGAAACCTGATCTTGACCTTGGTCTTGATCCTGGTTCTGGGTCTGGCCGCCGGTCTCGCGGGCCAGCTTCACGTCGGGCCCGGACGCGTCCTCCGGCAGTCGTAGGACCCACCCGATGTGCAGCGGCTGATCCGAACCGGTCAGCGACGTGCCGTCGGGCTGTGCGCGACTCCGGTTGAGGTCCAGGATCTCGGCGGCCCGGCGCTGGTCGCCGAGGGTGCTCGCGGCGATCGACGGCAGCGTCTGGCTCGCGTCGGTGACCACGAACACCTTGACCAGGCCGTCGTCGGCGGCGGCCGGACCGGCGCCGATCAGCGCCACCCAACCCGCCATCACCAGGACCAGCGCGGTCCGCAGAAGCGAAGACATGCCACCTACACGGGACCGGGCGGCGAAAAGGTTCGAGGAAAAACGCTCGAACCATCCGGCGCGGGTGTCCCGTGTATCCCCCGACGTTGGCGCACGGCGAGAGGTGGAGGATGGCGCGGCAGCACGCGACCCCCGCGGATTTCGAGCTGGTCGGGATGAGCTCGGATCCCACGCCCGGTGATCCGGATCAGATCCAGGGCGTGGTCCAGCGCTACTCCGACATCGCCGACGCCGCCGAGCGGGCGCTGAACGTCCTGAAGAAGGACGGCTCGATCGCGGCCGGGCGCGGCTCGGCGATGGACAAGCTGCGCGAGAAGGTCGGCGACGACCTGCCCGACAAGCTGGCCAAGACGCAGCGGTCCTATCAGGACGCCGCCGACGCGTACCGCTCCTACATGCCGCAGCTGCGGGACGCGCAGGAGACCTTCGACCGGGCCGTCGAGCAGGCCCGCAGCGCCGCGCCGCAGGCGAGCCGGACGGTGCCGCCGCTCGCCCCGGAGGCCACCGACGCGGACAAGGCCGCGGCCACCAGGGCGCAGAACGACGTCGACGCCGCCAAGGGACAGATGTCGGCCGCGCGCAGCCTCGCCGAGCAGGCGCAGAGCATGCGCGAGTCGGCCGAGCGGACCTGCTCGGACGCGCTGGACCGGGCGGCGAGCGAGGCGATCCCGGAGCGCAACATCTTCCAGAAGATCGCGGACTTCTTCGAGGACTTCCCGTTCGTCCAGATCCTGCTCGGCATCCTGATCGCGGCGGTCGCGGTCTTCTTCCCGGTGGTCGGCTTCCTGCTCGGGGCGAGCCTGTTCGCGATCACCCAGATAGCCGCGATATCCAGCGGGAAGTTCAAACTGGGCGACTTCCTGGTCGGGCTGATCGGCCTGGTCCCGGGCGGGTCGGTGCTCAAGGTGATCGGCGCCGGGGTGAAGGCCGGTGCGGGCGTGGTCGCCAAGATCGTGCCGAACTTCGCCAAGACCGTGCAGGGCAGCATCACCGGGATCAAGACCTCGATCAACTCCAGCAAGACGATCGGGCCGCTGATCAACAGCAATGCCGGGAAGATCGCCAAGGAGGCCGGCAAGGGCGCCGCCGACAAGGCGGTCGACGAGACGGCGACCCAGGTGCTCAACGGCGACGAGCTGGACGCCGGGAAGATCGCCGCGGTCGGCGCCGGCGGCGGGCTCGTGGGAGCGGGCGCGGGGAAGAAGAAGCTCGGCGCCGAGGGCAACGGCATCCCGATCAAGACAGCACCGGCCGGGGGTACCGGATCGCGAGGGCTCGACGGTCCGGCACCCGCGGGCACGGGATCGCGCGGGATCGACAGCCCGCCGCCGGTCGCCGGGCCGAACCCGGACAGCTTCGGCATTCCCGGCAAGCTGCAGCGCCAGGGCGACTCGCTGGAGTTCAAGCACCCGGACTTCCCCGACGAGAAGTTCACGCTGCACCAGACCGACCCGGAGGACTTCGACCCGGCGGTCTTCAAAGTGGACCGGACCGGCGAGGAAGTCTTCTTCGACGTCGACGCGAACGAGTTCCGCAAGTTCGACGGCACCTTCGACGGGACCCAGCCGGCCGACTTCACGAAGTTCAAGGGCGAGCTGCCCACGGGCCACTTCCTGGTCAAGGGCTTCGAGGGCCAGGACCTGCCCAGGGTGGACAACTTCGCGGACCTGAAGAACCTGCCGAACGACGGGCGCGTGGTCCTCGTCCCGACCGACCAGATCCCGGACGGCCTGCTCCGGCACGACGTCGACGAGGGCCGGGTGGACAGCCTGACCAAGGCGTTCAACTCCGGCTCCGCGGTGCCACCGGTCGGGCTCGCTCGCGACGACCTGAGCATCAACGACGGCAACCACCGGATCACCACGGCCAAGAAGCTCGGCCTGCCGTTCGTCCCCGTTCAACTCACCTGATCCATCGGTACCAACGACACAAGGAGAGCACCATGCCCGACTACCGGGTCAACTCGGACGAGACCGCCTCGACCTCGCAGGCGCTGCTGAACGACTTCAGCCAGCTGCAGGACAAGCTGACCGAGGTCCGCGGCAAGATCTCCAGCCTGCTGGCGAACGGGTACAGCACCCCGGCCGCGCAGCAGAAGTTCTCGCCCTTCTTCGACGAGTTCGCCAAGGGCTTCGACCAGGTCAACCAGGGTCTGCAGGGCATCGGCCAGTACGTGAAGTCGGTCGGTGACGCGTTCTCGCAGACCGACGACCAGCTGGGCTCGAACCTGAGCTGATCTTGCCCGCGCCGTCTCCGTAAAGTCCGAAAGGGACAAACCGTGCGATTGAACGTGAGCGTCCGAGACACCACCGTCGTGGTCGACACCGAGTCGTCCGCCACGGCCGGCGACCTCGCTGCCGAACTGGCCCGTGAGGTCGGCGGAACGCCGGTGCTCTATCTCGGCCCGGACGCGGTCGACCCGGCGGCCACCCTGCGGGCCGCCGGGGTGCGGGACGGCGTGCAACTGGGGCTGGGCGAGCCCGTCCCCGCGGACCCGGAGGCCGAGGGCCGCACCGAGGTCCGGGTGGTCTCCGGGCCCGGGGCGGGCACCATCTACCGGCTCACACCGGGCGACTACGACATCGGCAGCGGCT
>KL571426.1:22615-22913 GCA_000715855.1 Actinoplanes liguriensis | reverse complement strand
CCGGATCCGGCTCGCCTCCGAGGACGGGACGACCCCGGTCCACGCGGCCCGGGTGCGGGTCCGCCTCGACGGCACGGCCGAGCTGGTCACCGCCGATCAGGCGCTGCTCGACGGCCGGCCGGCCGAGCCGGGCACCCCGTGGCGGGAGGGCAACCTGGTCACGGTCGGTGACATCCTGCTGGAGCTGACCTCCCGGCAGTCGAACCGGGCGCCGCTGACCCCGGCCGCGGACGGCTTCGGGCTGGAGTTCAACCGGCCGCCGCGGTTCCTGCCGTCCCCGGCCGGCGGCAAGTTCCGG
>KL571426.1:20868-22430 GCA_000715855.1 Actinoplanes liguriensis | reverse complement strand
AGAGATGTGTATAAGAGACAGACTCGTGCCGGTGGCCGGCGCGATCGTGTCGATCGTGGCGACCGGCAAGTGGTCGTTCATCTTCCTCGCGCTGCTCTCGCCGCTGGCCGCGATCCTCGCGCAGTTCGGCGGGCGCAAGCAGACCATGCAGCGTTACCTCGACGAGGAGAAGGTCTACCTGGCGAAACTGGCCGTGGTCCGGGCCGAGATCGAGGACGCGCTGCTCGACGAGCAGCTCGACCTGCGGATGGCGCTGCCGGACCCGGCCGCGCTGCTGCAGATGGCGAGCCAGCCCTCCGAACGACTCTGGGAACGCCGCTGGCAGGACCCCGACTTCCTCTCCGTGCGGATCGGCACGACCGAGCTGCCGTCGTCGCTGAGCGTCGAGGACCCGGCCCGCGAGGAGAACCGGCGGACCACGGTTCCGCCGCTCTTCGAGGCGCCGGTCGCGATCTCGGTACGACAGGCCGGCGTCGTCGGCATCGCCGGACCGGAGGCCACCGACCTGGCCCGCTGGCTGGTCGCTCAGGCGGCCGCCCTGCACAGCCCGGCCGACCTGCGCACGGTGATCCTGGCCGGCCCGGACGGTGAGCGGAACTGGGCGTGGACCCGCTGGCTGCCGCACGCACAGGCGTCCACCGAGGACGCGTACTCGCTGGTCGGCAGCACCGCGGACTCGCTGGCCCGGCGGGTCGGCGAGCTCGGCCAGATCGTCACCGCGCGGGTCGCGGCCGGGACCGACCTGGTCCGCGGCGGGGTCAACGGCTACCCCGACATCCTGGTCGTCCTGGAGCAGGCCCGGCGGGCACGGTCGCTGCCCGGCGTGGTCGGCCTGCTGCGCGACGGCCCGGCCGTCGGCGTCTACGTGATCTGCATCGACACCGAGGAGCGCGTGCTCCCCGAGGAGTGCGGCGCGGTCGCGGTCACCGAGTTCGGCGCCCGCAACATGTCGAAGGTGCGGACCGGGGGCGCCGCGCCGCTCGCCGGGGTGCGCACCGACGCGCCGGACGAGGCCTGGTTCGAGCCGTTCGGCCGCGCCCTCGCTCCGCTGCGCGGGGTCGGGGACAGCGACGAGAGCGCGCTGCCCGGCAGCGTCCGGCTGCTGGACCTGCTCGGCATCGAGCCGCCGACGCCCGGGGCGCTGACCGCCGGATGGGCGCTCGGCGGGCGCAGCACCACCGCGACGCTCGGCGCCGGATACGACGGGCCGTTCTTGATCGACCTGGTCCGGGACGGGCCGCACGCGCTGATCGCCGGCACCACCGGTTCCGGCAAGTCCGAGCTGCTGCAGACGCTGGTGGCCACGCTCGCCGTGGTGAACCGGCCGGACGAGATGACGTTCGTGCTGGTCGACTACAAGGGCGGCAGCGCGTTCGCGGAGGCCGCCGACCTGCCGCACACCGTCGGCCTGGTCACCGACCTGGACACGCACCTGGTCGAGCGGGCACTGGTGTCGCTCGGCGCCGAGCTGCGCCGCCGGGAGACGCTGCTGGCCTCGGCGTCAGCCAAGGACATCGTCGACTACCTGGACAAACGCGCTCGCGGCGGGAACGTGCTGCCGT
>KL571426.1:20128-20620 GCA_000715855.1 Actinoplanes liguriensis | reverse complement strand
CCGCCGCTGCCCCGGCTGCTGCTGGTCGTCGACGAGTTCGCGTCGATGGTCCGGGAGCTGCCCGACTTCATCTCCGGCCTGGTCAACATCGCCCAGCGGGGTCGCTCGCTCGGCATCCACATGGTGCTCGCGACGCAGCGCCCGGGCGGCGCGGTGACCCCGGACATCCGGGCCAACACCAACCTGCGGATCGCGCTGCGCACCACCGACACCTCGGAGAGCCGCGACATCATCGACGCGCCCGACTCCGGGGAGATCTCGTCGGCCAACCCCGGTCGCGCGTTCGCCCGCCTCGGCCCGTCGGTGCTGCTGCCGTTCCAGTCGGCCCGGGTGGGAGGCCGTCGTCCGGGCGGTCAAGATCTCCAGGATCAAACCCCGATTACGGTACGGGCGTCCGCCGTCACCTGGAAAGACCTGGGCGGCCCCCGCCCGATCGTCAGCTCGTCCCGCGGCGGCGACCGGTCCGCGGCCGTCACCGACCTGGCCGTGCTT
>KL571426.1:17073-19885 GCA_000715855.1 Actinoplanes liguriensis | reverse complement strand
GCCCGTGGCTGCCGCCCCTGCCGGACGTGCTGACCTGGACCCGCCCGCCGGCGCCCGGTCCGGAGCTGTCCCCGGTCGAGTACGGCGTCGTCGACCTCCCCGCCCAGCAGAGCCGCGTCCCGCTGACCTTCGACCTGAGCCGGGCCGGACACATGCACGTGATCGGCTCCCCACGCAGCGGTCGCACGCAGACGCTACGCACGCTGGCGGCCGCGCTGACCGCCGCGTACAGCGCCGACGACCTGCACCTCTACGGACTTGACTGCGGCAACGGCGGGCTCAACGTGCTCGCCGGGCTGCCGCACACCGGCGCGATCGTGGACCGCAACCAGGTCGAACGGCTCGGCCGGCTGCTCGACCGGCTCAACGCGGAGCTCACCGCGCGGCAGTCGGCGCTCGGCGCGCGCGGCGCCGCCGACCTCACCGAACTACGCCGCTCACAGGCGCCCGAGGAACGGCTCGCGCACATCGTGCTGCTGGTCGACCGGTTCGAGGTGTTCGACCGGGAGTTCGTCAACTACGACAACGGCAGCTTCCTGGAGCGGATGGTCCGGCTGCTGCGCGACGGCGCCGGCGTCGGCATCCACGTGGTGCTTGCCGGGGACAAGGTGCTCGGCAGCGGGCGGTACTCCGGAACCACCGAGGACAAGCTGGTGCTGCGGCTCAACGACCGGCAGGACTACTCGACCGTCGGCGTGCCCACCAAGTCGGCCCCGGTCGACCCCGAGCCCGGCCGCGCGATGCGCACCCAGGACCTCAGCGAGGTGCAGATCGCGGTGCTCGACGGCGAGCTGTCCGGCGCGGGGCAGGCGCAGGTGCTGCAGACGCTCGGCGAGGAACTGGCCAAGCGGGAGGCGGCGGTGCCGGCCGCTCGGCGGGCCCGGCGGCTGGACGTCCTGCCGGACACCGTCTCGTACGCGCAAGCCTGGGATCTGCATCTGAGCCGTGGCCCGATGCGCCCACTCGTGGCGGTCGGTGGCGACACCCTGACCTCGCTGGGCCCGGACCTGACCGAGGTCCCCAGCTTCGTGATCGCCGGCCCGCCGCGCACCGGCCGCAGCACCGCGCTGATGACCGCGGCCGAATCGCTGCTGGCCTCGGGCGCCGGCCTGGTCGTGATCGCGCCCCGCCGCTCGCCGCTGCGCGCCCTGGAGGGCCGTCCCGGCGTGGCGGCGGTCTTCACCGACCCGGACGTCGGCGTCGGCGAGTTCCGCGCGGTGCTCGGCGACATCCCGGAACCCAGCGCGGTGATCCTGATCGACGACGCGGAGCTCCTGATGGGCTCGGAGATCGATCCGGACCTGGCGGCGTTCGCGCGGGGCGCGCAGGGCAACGGGTGGGGACTGCTCGCGGCCGGGAACGCCGAGTCGCTCGCGCTCTCCCTGGCCGGATGGATGGGGCAGGTCAAACGCAACCGGACCGGCATGCTGCTGTCGCCGCAAGGCCTGAGCGACGGCGAGATCATCGGCGTGAAGCTGTCCCGGGGGAACGTGGGCCAGGCGCCGCAACCGGGCCGTGGCCTGCTGCACCTGGGCGACGGCAGCCTGCTCACCGTCCAGGTCCCGATCGGCTGAACCCGGCCGCCGCGAGCCGGGACCTGGCGGCGCGCGACGGCCTCGACCCGAGGCGAACGCCGCGGTCCTTCTGCCGCTCGGCGCTGCCGCTCGGCACTGCCGAGCGGCTTTGTTGCTCGGCGGGTTACTCGACGAAGCGGAACGTGCTGGTGATGGCGTCGAACAGGTCGTAGACCTCGTTCTTCAGCGGCAGGTTCGGGCTGGCCAGCGTCACCACCAGGAAGTCCTCGGCGCGTCCCGGGACCGGCATCATCGTGTGCATGGTCAGCAGCTTGACGTCGATGTCCCCGGTCAGCCGGGTGGTCTCGGTGCCGGTGACCCGGGCGACCGTGCCGACGTGCGGCAGCCGGACCGACGAGATGATCCGGTCCTTCGGCGCGATGCCGGTCGCCGACGAGACGCCGGCCTGCGCGGAGAGCACCGGCAGCGTCAGTTCCTGACCCGGGGGCGTGGTCACGGCGAAGACCATGCCGTACGCCATGAACAGCCCCTCGTCGTAGACGGTCGCCGTCCCCGCGGCGAGCAGCGCGCCCTGCCGCCGGGCGGCCCGGCTGATCTCACGGGCCTGGCGGAACATGTCGTTGATCCGCATCCGCTCGCGCGGGTCGGTGGTGGTGGCGAGCGCTTGGGCCCGTACCTTCGCCAGCTCTTCGCCGCTGAGGTCGACCTGATCCCACAGGTCCGGCACGTCCAGCAGGAACCGTCGCGCGGTCGTCGTCGTCATCGCTGTCACCCTTGCCCCTCGTCGAGGTTCTTCGCGGCGTCCTGGTCGGTTTTCTCGAAGGAGTCGAGGATGCTGCCGATCGCGTCCCGGACGCCGACGATCTGCCGTTTGAGCTGGAATCGGCCGTCGTTCCACCGGTCCTCGAAATGCTGGGCCGAGTGACGCAGCCGGCCCTTGCCGAACGCCGCGTCGAAGTCGAACGTGTGGTGCCCGATGTCGATGAAGTCGTGGACGAAGGTGAGCATGTCCTGGGCTTCCTTGAGCTCGTTGCCCGGGATGTTGACGTCCTCAGCCATACCGCTCACACGAGACAGCCCGCCACGATGGTTCAAGGTTTGCCTGAACCATCCGGGCGGCCGATCTCGTGTGAGCGGTATGGCTTCGACCCCCGTCCGCCGCGCCGCCGCGGTCCTGCTCTGTACCGCCGCCCTGTTGTCCGGCTGCGGCAAGACGATCACCATCACCGACTCGAAACAGCAGCAGCCGGCCGCTCCCGCGGCCACGTCGGCGGCCC
>KL571426.1:15305-16742 GCA_000715855.1 Actinoplanes liguriensis | reverse complement strand
ATGTGTATAAGAGACAGGATCAACATCAACCAGGCCGCGCTGTACCGCTTCGACAAAGACACCGCCAAGCCGTCCAAGTCGAACTGCAACGACGACTGCGCGGTAAGGTGGCCGCCGGTGATCATTCAGGAGGGCGGCGCGGTCTACCTGGCCGGTGTCGACCCGAAGCAGGTCGGCGCGATCCGCCGGGCGGACGGCAACGTGCAGCTCACCATCGGCGGCTGGCCGATCTACCGGTTCTCCGGCGACTCGAAGCCGGGTGACCTGAACGGCCAGGGCGTGGGTGGCACGTGGTTCGCGGTGGGCCCGGACGGCAAGAAGGTCGTCGCCGCCAAGTAACGGCCCGGACGGCAAGAAGGTCGTCGCCGCCAGGTAACGGCTCAGTCGAAGAGGCCGAGCCCGCCCTCGAACGGGTCGACCTGGACCCGGGGCGCGTGCCGGGCGTCGTGCCGGGCCTGCGCCTCGGCCGAGGTGTCCGGGGCCGGCCCGTCCGCGCCGGCCAGCGCCCGCTCCCGCGCGATGGCCCGTTTCATGCCGCTGTAGCCGAGCGCGTCGAAGAACCGGATCGAATCCGCCGCCGCCCAGAACTGGGCGAACCCCTGCTTCTTGATGATCACGTTGGGGGCGCTTGCGCTGTCGCGGGCACCCCCGGCGCCGCCCTCGAACTTGAGGTTGGGGCTGCCGTTGAAGGCGGCGAACTTCGCGCCCTCCGAGGGGTTGCTGACGTAGGCGTGATCGCGCAGGAACGCCAGCATGCCGGCGGTGATCGGGATCTCGGCGATCCGTTCGTACCCGGGCTCGGCGTGCACGGTCGTCCAGCCGGAGGCCTTCAGGTCGAGGACCTCCCGGCTGAAGATGAACGCCACGTCGACCGCGAACGCCGCCTCGCCCCGCCCGCCGCGACCGGGGAAGAGCGCGGTCAGCGCGGTGTCGACGTCCCGGGTGGCGGCCGCGGTCCGGAACGCCGCCTCCTCGCCCGCCGACATCCGCCGGGTGAGCACGCTGCCCTCCAGCCTCTCCAGGGCGCGGACGAACGCGGAGCGCTGGCCGGTCGCGTACTGCATCGGGTTGAGCAGCTCCTCGGGGCCGGTCAGCGGCGGCGTGGCGTACGGATCGTCGTTGCGCTCCTTGCTCCCGCCCGGCCACCGCTCCTGCGCCGCGCCGCGCACCAGCGTCACCTGCGTCTCCAGGGTGTGGAGCAGACCGGGCAGCGGGCGCAGGTGCCGTTCCGCCGGCAGCCAGCCGGAGAGCCGGCCGGTCAGGTCGCGCAGCAGGTGCACGTCGGCGATCACGGCGGCCGGCCCGCGGGCGATCAGTGCGCGCAGCTCGGCGAGGGCCTGGTTGCGCGCCGGGGAGAGTTGATGACCGGTCTCGCCGAGCAGGACGCCGGTCTCCCGGATCAGCGGGCGGATCCGGTCGGAGTGCTCGCGGAAGCCG
>KL571426.1:9867-15116 GCA_000715855.1 Actinoplanes liguriensis | reverse complement strand
AACCCCGCCGATGTCGCCGTACCGGTCGAGCAGCCCGTCCGGCTCGCCCATGTCGCTCCGCGGCTCGAGGCGCTGTGAGCCGTCGAAGTCGACCGGCACCTCCTCCGCTCCCCGCGACTGCGCCCAGGCCACGCCCGCGTCGATCCGGTCGTTGAGCGCCTTGATGAGCCGGCGCTGGTCGGCCTCGGGCAGCCCGCTGGCGGTGACGAGCTCCTCGACACGATCCGCGGGGAGTCGCCGCCGCAGCCCGATCAGGGACTCGGCCAGGTGCTGCTCGGTGACGCCGGCGTAGGGCGAGTCCTGGTGGGCGCCCATGCCCTGGATCGTCCCCATCAGGTCGGTGCTGGTCAGGAACGCGTTGTCCGGCTTGCGCCCGCCCTGCGCCTTGGCGTGCATGGCCCCGCCGAGGTCCTGCCGGATCATCCGGTCGCCGGACTTCAGCCAGTTGGCCGGCTTGTGCAGGTCGAAGATGGCCAGGACGGCGTCCAGCCCGATGTCGCGCTGGAAGTCCGGCGACAGGGCGAGCTCCTCCTGGTCCGGCTCCTGCGCGTCCGATCGGAAGTCGGTGACCTGCGCGAACGACCACTGTGGTGTGCCCTGGTGGTCGGTGGCGACCCAGGCGAACTCGGCCGGCAGGACCCGTGCGCCGGCCGCCTCGTAGAGCTTGCCGGTCAGCATCTCGGTGCGCATGACGTCCTCGGGCGCCAGTTTCGTCGCCTCGACCGCGGCCCGCTCACCGGCGGCGGGCGGGCCCGGCTCACCGGCCGGGCGGGCGGCGGTGCGATCGCGGCGGCGGGCGAACTTGAAGACCTTCTCGGCGCCGCCGACCCGGACGTGCCACGGCTGGCTGGAGCCGCCGGTGAACTCCTTGACGAAGGTGAAGTCGCCCGGTGCGTACCGCCGCAGGCCGTCGCCGGTCGCCGGGGTGGGCAGCATGCGCTGGGCGACGAGCGCGCTGACCGCCCGGTTGCCGGCCAGTCTCTGCAGCCGCAGCACCTGATCGGTCGCGGTCACGGGGTGTGGGCGAGCCGGGGCCGGCGTCACGGCCGGGACGGCGTGCTGGTCCCCTGCCGTGCGGCGGTAACCCATCCGGGCAGTCTGACCGCCGCCGATCATCGGGGGCAGGGCCGCCCGGGCAGTTCCACGGGCACGGTCAACTGCCCCCAGAGGCACATTTCCATCCGGTACGGATCCAGCCCAACCCCGGATGACGTCGAAGTGAATTCCGGTATTGACGGTGACCGTCACGCCGACACTATTCCTAAGCTGTTCCCGGGCCTTCCCGCCAACCGTATCGGAGTGATCGTGAGGCAGCAGACGCAGAGCCGGACCACGCCCGTACGGCCGGTCGGCGCGACCCCGCGGGAGCGTGGCGACGGCTCGGCCCACGGGGGAGTCGCCGCGTTGCAGCGGACCGCCGGGAACGCGGCCGTCGAGCACATGCTGGCGCAGCGCGTCCTGGAGACCGGCAGTCAGGACGGCGGCGCCCCGCCGGCGCTGGTGCAAGGCGTGGGTCAGGTGCTCCAGCAGGGCGCGGCGCTCGCCCAGCAGAACCCGGGGCTGGCGCACGCGGCGGCCGCGCACGTGCCGAACCTGCCGCCGACGCACAACGCGGTGGCGCTGGCCGCGATCGCCCAGGACCTGCAGGCGTACTTCGACCAGCAGGTGGACGCGGCGGATCAGCTCCAGGAGCAGCAGCAGGAGCAGGAACCGGAGCCGGAGTGGGCGCAGGAGGCCCCCGCGCAGGACGCTCCGGCGAAGAAGCCGTTCTTCGACGGGGACTGGTCCAAGGGGCTCGGCAACGCCGGGGCGGGGCTCGGCCTGGTGCTGCAGATCGCCGGGACGTACTCGGGGAACAAGCCGATGGCCTACGCCGGCGCGGGCCTGTCCGGTCTCGCCGGGCTCGGCGACGCCGCCTCCGAGGGCAAGAAGCTGTGGGCGGACGGGAAGATGAACCTCCCCAAGCTGGCCGGCGGTGTGCTCGGCGCGGCCGCGGCCGGCACGCTCGGCTATGCGGCCTCCGCCGTCCCGGCCGGGATGAGCGCGGCGACGTTCGTGAGCGGCGCCCGCACCGCCGGCCTGTCGATCGCGGTCGCCGGCGTGCTCACCAAGGCGCTGGGCGAGGCGAAGAAATGGGAGGACTGCTGGCCGTTCAAGAAGGCTGCCAGGGAACCCGACATCGAGATGGGACCGGTGGGCATCGCCCAATGAGGAAAGACCCGATCGCCCGTACGGGAAATCGGGTCTTCTCTTTTTGAAGGTTTTATTTGGTCTTCTGCATCAGGCCGTTGAGGTAGAGCGACTCGCGGCACTGGGTGGCCGCGGTCGCGTTCGCCGGCGTGCCCGGCGCACGGCAGGTGACCAGCATGCTCACCCGCGCGCCGGCCGGCACCCGGATCGGCGTGACCGAGTGGTAGTCCTGGTTGCGGAAGTTCTCCAGGGCGTAGGTCACCACCGGCACGCCGTTCGCGGTCACCCGCAGCGTGCCCTCGTCGCCCTGCACGTTGTCCACCAGGAAGTCGGTGAGCAGGAACGTCCGCTTGGCCGGCACGGTGTAGCTGCGCTCGGCCGAGCCGCCCTTGTTGGTCCGGAAGGTGATCGCCGCGGAGAACTGCTCGCCCTGACCGTTTCCGGTCGTCCCGGTGCCGGAGCCCGGCTCGCCGCCGCCCTGCGCGCCCTGGTTCCCGGAGCCGCCGGCGGCCGTGGGGGTGGGCGTCGGGTCCGGCGGGGTGGTCGCCAGCTCGGCCTCCTGAGCGGCCTTCTGCTGCGCGGTGTTCTGGTCGACCGCCTCCTTGGCCGCGGTCTTCACCGCCGGCCGGACCAGCCCGAACCAGAGAGCGAGCAGCGCCAGCAGCAGCGCGAGCAGCGCGGCCAGCAGTTTGAGCAGACCGGCCGAGATGACCGGCTTCTGGACGAAGACGCCCTCCATCGCCAGGGCCCGGCCGCCGGTGGGATGGACCTCGGCGGTGAACGGGAACTCGCGCGGCGGCCCCCACCAGAGCCAGCGGCGCGCCTTCACGGTCAGCCGGGTCTCCGCCCGGGTGCCGTTGCCGGCGAGCAGCGCGGCCGGACGCACCGCGAACGTCACCTGGTCGGTCCCGTCGGCGGCGACGAAGGCCAGCTCCTCGGCGACGTTGCCGTGGTTGTCGGTGTCGATGCGGTAGCGGCCCTGCTTCCGGCCGGACTGCGTGGCCGGCTGGAGCTGGGCGGCGATGTCCGAGAACGGCTCGACGGTGAGCACGCCCTCCTGCACGACTGTCGCGTCGGGATGGTCGGTCGGCACGACCCGCACGCCGAACGGGCGCTCGCCGGCCGTGACGCGCGGGGACCTCGGGGGCGCGAAGGTGACCGTCACGGTCTCGCTGCCGGCCGGGTAGAGGGTGATCTCCGCGGGCTCGGCCACGGCCCATTCGGCGGGTTCGCCGAGGACCTCGATCCGATAGGCCTCCACGGTGTCGCCCGAGTTGCGGACGGTCACCGGGACCGTCACGGTGGAGCCGGGGGACACGGAGACGGACTCGCTCCCCAGGTTCGCGGATGCACGCATGTCGCTGAGCGTAGGGATCACGCCGCGACGGAACAGGTCCGTCGGGGAACCGGCACGGGCAGACCTGATGCCCGTCCGGTCTGTGTGGTTCGCGGCACACCGTCCGTTAAGTGCCTGCTAAGTGCTTGCTAAGCGGCCTGTCGCAGAATTCCCCTGCTTTCGGTCGGCAAGGGGGAGTCATCATGCAGCGAGTTCCGGTGTTCGTCCAGGCCAAGGATCCGATCACGTTGCTCGGCATGAACAGCCTCCTCGCCGGCCGCCCGGAGATCCGGGTCGTCGCCGAGGCCGAGCGGGCCTCCGCCGCGGTCACCGTGGTCGTCGCCGACGCCGTCTCCGAGGAGACCTTCGCCGCGCTGCGTGACCTGCGCCGCGGTCCGAGCCGCCTGGTGCTGGTGGCGTCCGATCTGGACGACGCGCAACTGTCCCAGGCCGTCGAGTGCGGCGTCGTCGGCGTCGTGCGGCGCGGCGAGGTGCCGACCGGGCGCCTGGTCCAGGTGCTGCTCGCCGCGGCCAAGGGCGAGGGCAGCGTCCCGGGCGACCTGCTCGGCCGGCTGCTGGAGCAGATGGGCCGCCTGCAGCGCGAGGTGCTGCACCCGCGCGGCCTCACCCTGCGCGGCCTGACCACCCGCGAGGTCGACGTGCTGCGCCTGGTCGCGGAGGGCCTGGAGACCCGCGAGATCGCCTCCAAGCTGTCCTATTCGGAGCGCACCGTGAAGAACGTGCTGCACGAGCTGACCACCCGGCTCCAGCTGCGCAACCGGGCGCACGCGGTGGCGTACGCGCTGCGGCACGACCTGATCTGAGGGCACGCACTCTGCCCTCGTCGTTGCCCCGGCGTCCGGTGCGGGCTCCGGGTCCGTTCCCCAGGATGACAACGTGCTGAAGTCTCGGGCGTTCCCGGCCCTTGCCCTGGCCGCGCTCGTCGCGGCGTCCGGTGTGTGGGCCGTGGTCGCCGGCGCCGCCCCCGGCGATCCTCCGCTCAAGGCCTCCGACCTGCGGGTCGCCTACGTCGGCACCGCGCACCGGTCGATCGGCGTCGTCTCCGGCGCCGCCGCCTCCGACCCGCTCTTCCCGTCCGCCGTGCAGCACTTCGACGACGAGGCCTCGGCGCGTGGCGCGACGGTGACCTTCGTCAGCCGCCGGACGTCCCGCCTCGCGCAGGTGTGGGTGAAGGTGGGCGGCGCCGACCCGGTGCAGCTCACCACCGACACCGCGCAGGTGGCGAGCCACCCGGTGGTCTCACCGGACGGCACGAGGGTCGCCTACGCGATGACCCGCGAGGGCCAGGGCAGCGCCCGCGACCTCTGGGTGGTCGGCGTCGGCGGTGGCACCCCGCAGCGGGTCACCGACGGGACCGGCGACAACTACTGGCCGTCCTGGTCGCCGGACGGCACCGAGCTGGCCTTCGAGGGCAAGATCAACTCGGACGTCCCGCAGGTCTGGTGCATCGCGGTGACCGGTGGCCCGGTGCGGTACGTGACCGCGGTCGCCGGTGGCGCCGGCGAGCCGTCCTGGAACCCGGACGCCGCCCGCGGCCTGATCGCCTGGACCGCGGCTCCCGCCAGCGCGAACGACCGCAAGGTGCACATCAGCGCGCTGGACGGCACCGCCGACCGGCTGATGCTCAACGCGGCGTGGGAGAGCCGGCAGCCGGCGTGGAACCCGGACGGCGTGACCGTCGCGTTCGTCAGCCGCAGCACCC
>KL571426.1:6990-9643 GCA_000715855.1 Actinoplanes liguriensis | reverse complement strand
GCACCCAGCCGTCCGGTGCGCTCGGCGGCACCGACCTGCTCTACAGCGGCGAGCCGCGCGACGACGGCTGCCCCTGCATCGCCCAGCTGCAGTACGGCGAGGACCGCGCGATCGGCACGCCCAGCTGGTACGACCCGGACGGGACCGGCGAGCGGCTGCTGATCACCCGCACCACCACGCCGGACCGTTACACCGCCGACCTCTCCGACGTGCGGCCGGACGCCGTCGACCCGCGCGACCTCGGCGTGACCGTGCTCCGCGAGGACCCGGGCGCGAGCGCCAACCCCGACCTGTTGTGGCACCCGACCGCGGGGGATCCGTGGACGTCCCGGCCGTCGTACTCGCCGGACGGGCAGCGCATCCTGGTCAGCCGGTTCGTGACCGAGGGCACGACCAGGGTCGCCCGGCTCTGGGTGGTCTGGGCCGACGGCAGCAACGGCAAGCTCCTCGACCTGCCCGGCCGGACGGCGACCGGGTCGGAGACCGAGGGGGTCTGGTCGCCGGACGGGACGCGGATCGCGTACACGCTGCGCACCCCCGGCGCGCCCGCGCGGATCGTGGTGGTGAACCTGGGGACCGGCGCCCAGATCACGATTCCGACCAATGGTGACCCGGTCGGCGAGACCCAGCCGGCCTGGTCACCGGAGAGCGACTCGCTCGTCTTCGACCGCGGGCAGACCGAGGGCTCGGCCGCGAACAGCCACCTCTGGCTCGTCGCCGCGAACGGCACCGGCACCCAGACCGACCTCACGCTCGCCTCCGGCGGGGCAGGACGGGCCGACTACGGCGCCGGCTTCTCGCCGGACGGCAACCAGATCGCGTTCGGCCGCGCGCCGGACGGCATGCTCGTCATGGACCTCGCCGGCAAGAACTGCCGGGTGCTGGTGCCGGCGAACGACACCTGCGGGGGTGCCCTGACCGCGCCGGACACCGGGCCGCATCAGCCGCGCGAGGTGGACTGGTCGCCGGACGGGCAGACGCTGGCCCACGCCGCCCGCCGGTTCGCCGCGCTGACCGAGCCGGACTACATCAAGACGTACGACCTGGCCAGCGGCGTCCGTGACGGCCTGACCTGGGAGATCCCGGGCCGGCAGCGCTGGCCCGCCTGGCAGCACGCCAGCGACGTCAGCACCGCCGTGGTGGACAAGCCGGAGCAGTTCAGCGCCGGCGACACCACCACCGTGGCGCTGTCCGTGACCGACAACGGCCCGGTGACCGCCCACGGTGTGCACGTCGACCTCACGGTGCCGGCCGGCTTCCAGGTCAGCAAGCTGGAGGCGGACGCCGGCACGTGCGACCTCGCCGCGCTGAGCTGCGACCTCGGCTCGCCGGGCATCGGCGTGACCGTCGGCGTCCGGGTCACGGTCACCGCCCCGACCGCCGCCGAGGGGGCGCTGAGCTGGACGGCCGGCGGCTGCCTCGCCGACGCCGCCCCGGTCGACAACACCGCCGAGGTCGACCTGGAGGCCACCGCGCCGCCGGTGCCGTCGGCGAGCGGGTCGGCACCGCCCCTGCCGCCCGCCCCCGAGCCGCCGTTGCTGCAGGTCAGTGTCGTGATCACGCCGACGCCCACGTGGGTCGGGCACCGCACCACGGTCCGCTACACCGTGCGCAACGTGGGTGGCAGCACCGCGACCGGGGTCGCCATCACGCCGCAACTGCCCACCGGCATCCCGGTCGTCACCCGCCCGGCGAACTGCGACGCGACGCTCTGCCGCATCGGTGACCTGCCCCCGGGCGCCGCGAGCCGGCTCACCTTCGTGCTCGTTCCCCCCAAGAAGATCACCACGACGGTACGGGGTGTGATCAGCGCCGACACCCTGGTCGCGCAGACCGTCGCGACCCCGCTGCGTGTCCTGCAGCCGCGCATCGTGGCCGATCCGGAGCTCGGCCCGCCCGGCTTCGTCACGATCATTCACGGCCTCGACTTCCCGCCCGGCGTGCCCGTCCGGCTCGCCTGGGACACCGGTGTGACCGTCGCGGCGAACCCGGCCGTGCCCGACGCGAGGGGCCGTTTCGACGCGCAGCTGCTGGTGCTCTGGAAGGACGAGCTCGGCCCGCGCCAGGTGGTGGGGACCGGCTCCGGCTTCGCCCGGGTGACCACGGACTTCCGGGTCGTGCAGCCGGCGCAGCAGCCACCCGGGCTGGTGCTGCGCAAATGATCGACGAGGTGGACGCGGCCCTGCTCGCGCTGCTGACCGAGGACACGCTGACCGGCATGGACCTCCAGGTGGCGTTCGACGCGCCGACCAAGGAGTGGACGGCCCGGCGGACCGCCCCGACGGTGAACCTGTTCCTCTACGACATCCAGGAGGACATGTCGCTGCGGCAGCAGGGCTCGGCGGCCGAGTACGACCCGGACGGTGCCGTGGTGGCCGAGCACGACGCGCCTCGGTGGTTCTCGCTGTCGTACCTGGTCACCGCGTGGACCAGCCGCCCGCAGGACGAGCACCGGATCCTGTCCGTGCTCCTCGCCGGGCTGGTCCGGCACGACGCCGTCCCACCCGGCCGGCTCACCGGCACGCTGGCCGCCCTCGGTCTCCCGGTCTCGCTGACGATCGCCGTGCCGCCGATGCGCGACCGCGGCCTCGCCGACATCTGGACCGCGCTCGGCGGCAACCTGAAACCCTCGCTCGACCTGGTCGTGCTCGCC
>KL571426.1:5334-6777 GCA_000715855.1 Actinoplanes liguriensis | reverse complement strand
GAGATGTGTATAAGAGACAGGGCTCAACCAGCCGGAGCTCGACGCCGCGGACGAGGTGCGGCGGATGGGCGTACCCAGGGAACGTGATCTTCCCGGCGAACGCCGGCGTCGTGGCGGAAGCCGTCCGATCGGGCCGCACCGGTGAGTGAGTACCTGGGTGTCCGGCTCTCCCTCGTCGAGCAGCGGATCCACCGGGCGGTCGCGGTCCGGCAGGAGACCGACCCGGAGCCCGGCGACCCGCTGCGCGGCCTGCACCTCTCCGCGGCCGCGGCCCGCCGCCTGCTCGAGGACCCGTCCGCCGGCCCGCTGCCCGACCTGGTCGACCGGGACGCGCTGGACGCGGCCGAGGAGGTCGCCGACCGGGCCGAGCGGGCCGGCGAGGCGGTGCCGCTGCGCCACCTGATCCGCGAGTTCGGCCTGCTCCCGCTCGACTGCGAGATCCTGCTCGTGGCGATGCTGCCGGACCTCGACCGGCGGTACGAGAAGCTTTACGGCTACCTGAACGACGACGTCACCCGCCCGCGGGCCACCGCCGGGCTGGCGATCGAGTTGTGCGGGGTCCCGCCGGTCCTGGGTGCCGCCCGCGCCCGGCTGACCGCCGGGTCCCCGCTGGTCGACAGCGGCCTGCTGCTCGTGGAGGACGCCGACCGGCCGTTCCTGACCCGCACGCTACGAATTCCGGACCGGGTGATCGGGCATCTGCTCGGTGACGACCGCCCCGACGCGCGGCTCGCCCGGCTGCTGCGCCCGCTGACCGACCCGGGCTGGAAACCGGCCGGCGCGGACGGGCTGGCGGCCACGATCCGGGCCGGGCACTTCTTGTCCTATGTGCACGACAGCACCGCCGAGGACCTCGCCGCCGCCGCGCTCACCCTCGCCGGCCGGCCCGCCCTGCGCCTGGACCTCGACGCGGTGGCGGCCGACCCGGCGCCGGCCGAGGTGATCGCGAGCGCGGTCCGCGAGGCCCGGCTGACCGGCGCCGGCCTGGTCGCCGGGCCGGTCGACCCGGAACGGATCGGCACGCTGCGCACGCTGCTCGACGCGCCCGCGCCGGTGGTGCTGACCGGGCCCTCCCGCTGGGACCCGCTCTGGTCCGAGCAGACGCCGGTGCTGGTGACCGCGCCACGGGTCGGCGCCGAGCGGCTGGACCTGTGGCGCGCGGCCCTCGGCTCCCAGGTGGCGGACGACGTCGACCTGGAACGGGAGCTGTCGCCGTACACATTGAACGCGTCGCAGGCCCGCAAGGCCGCGACCGTTGCCGCCCACCTCGCGCTGCTCGCCGGCGCGGACCAGGTCGACGCCGGGCACATCCGCGCCGGGGTCCGCAGCCAGAACGCCGCGGGCCTGGAACGACTCGCCCGCCGCGTGGAACCGGCGGTGACCTGGGCGGACCTCGTCGTGCCCGAGGAGGCCGGCCGGCAGCTCCACGACCTGGCCGGCCGG
>KL571426.1:0-5119 GCA_000715855.1 Actinoplanes liguriensis | reverse complement strand
GTGCTGGGCGGCTGGCGGCTGCGGCCGGGCGGCGGCCGGGGACGCGGGGTGGCCGCGCTCTTCGCCGGCGACTCCGGCACCGGCAAGACCATGTCCGCCGAGGTGATCGCCGCGGACCTGGGCCTCGACCTGTACGTCGTCGACCTCTCCACGGTCGTCGACAAGTACGTCGGCCAGACCGAGAAGAATTTGGAGCGCATCTTCACCGAGGCGGCCGGGGTCAACGGCGTGCTGCTCTTCGACGAGGCGGACGCGATCTTCGGCAAGCGCTCCGAGGTGAGCGACGCGCACGACCGGTACGCGAACATGGAGAGCGCCTACCTGCTGCAGCGCATGGAGTCGTTCGACGGGGTGGCGATCCTGACCACGAACCTGCGGGCAAACCTGGACGAGGCGTTCATCCGGCGGCTCGACGTGATCGTCGACTTCCCGGTGCCCGATCAGGAGCTGCGGCGCTCGCTGTGGGACCACTGCCTCGGCACCGACCTGCCCCGGGCGGCCGACGTGGACCTGGATCGGTGCGCGCGGACGTACGAGCTGTCGGGCGGCGCGATCCGCGCGTGCGCGGTCACCGCGGGTTACCTCGCGGCGGCGGCCGGCGGCCCGGTCACGATGGCGCAGCTGGTGGCGGCGGCCGAGCGCGAGTACCGCAAACTGGGCCGCCTGCTCCCTACATCCCGGTGATCTCGAACCACGGGCTCATCAGCTTGGTGCTGCCGGCCGTCAGGCCCTCCTGCCGTTCCCTGGCCTGCATCTCGCCCCGGGCCTCGGCCTCGTTCTGCGTGCCGAACGTCCAGAACTCGGCCACCCCGCCCCGATTCGCGAGACCCCAGAACTGGTAGTGCGTCAGCGTGAGATAGACGGTCTTGTTCACGTAGTCGAGCACGATCTTGGTGAAGTGCTCGCTGTTCGTGCCGGCGCCGGTGTACTCGGCGAGGCCGCGGGGACTGCGGGCCGGGTTCTGCACCGACGAGCCGGCCCCGCTCTGCGAGCGCTCGGCGTAGTGATCGTGCAGGTCGAGGCCGAGTGGCTCCAGCTCCTCGACCCGGTCACGCACCGCCTGCGGGTCGCCCGGCGCGATTCCCGTGCCGGGCAGTTTGCCCGCGTCGTCCTGATGCCAGCTGCGCAGCGTGCCGGGGGCGTGCGGGCTCTTCTCCCGATTCCCCAGCTCGATGTCGGTGCGCTCGTCGACGAGGGTCTCGCTCTCCAACTGGAATCGCACGTCGAACAGCAGATTGAGCATCGGCCGGGGCAGCATCGTCTTGGCCGCCGCCCAGGTCAGGTGGCCGATCGGCTGCTGTGCCGGAGTGCGCGGCGCGCTGCTGGCCGCGGGGAAGCCGGTGCCCAGCGCCGGGCCGATCTGCGCCCACATCGCCTGACTGTCGGCCCAGCTGGTGGCCATGGCCTGCGGGTTGCGGGTGTTGTGCTGGTACCCCGCCGCCGGCTCCACGCTGTAGCGGGTCGCGTGGTTGTCGCGGCCGGTCAGGATCCGGTTGACGTCCTCGGTGGCGCCGTCCAGGAAAGCGGCCGGCGCGCCGACCACGGCACCGGCCTGCAGCGGCTGCATGGCCTGGCCGAGCGCCCGGAGGCTGCGCGTCGCCGTCGTCACCGCGGCGATGTCGGCCTCCTCGGCGGCGTAGTCCTTCGCCATCCGGAGGTCGTCGACGAACGCCATCACCAGGTAGTCCTGCAGCTGCGCCTTGGTCAGCGCGGTGACGCCGGCCCGGTTGTGCGCCGCGGCGTAACCGGCCGGGGTGACCTTGACGACCCGCTCCCGTTTCGCCGTCCGCCGTTCCTCGGCCGTCTGGCGCTGGAGGACCCGGCCGGCGGCCGCGTTGCCGATCGTGCGTTGCAGGAGGTGCATTCGGGCCGCGTCCGGGGCAAGATGTGTCCGATCCGGACGGACGTCACGCCGGGCTGCCGCCGGTCCTGCCTGCCTGGTCGCGCCGAATCCGTGCATCCTGCCAGTCAACACGGTCGTCCGGCCCCCTTCCGGCAGGCGCTCGGGCACGCTTTCTGCCCTCCGCGACGCCCCCATGGACCTTGGCCCGGGAGAAAAGCCCGGCGAGGCTGGCATGGTCCACCATCACGGGTTTGAAGGGGTTCCGCATGCCGACGTACCTGTCTCCCGGCGTCTACGTGGAGGAGGCGCCGAGCGGTTCGCGCCCCATCGAGGGCGTCGGCACCGCCGTGACGGCGTTCGTGGGGTTCGCCGAGAAAGGCCCGTTCCACGCGCCGACGCTGGTCACCAACTGGAGCCAGTACGTCGCGGTCTTCGGCGGCATGATCGAGGGCACCTACCTGGCGAACTCGGTCTACGGCTACTTCGCGAACGGTGGCGGCGTCGCGTACGTCGTCCGGGTCGGCGCCCCGGCCACCGGCGCCGCGACCGGCAACGGCCAGAAGGCGCTGCCCAACGGCACGCCCGCCCAGGTCGGCACGTTCCGGGCGGCCGCGCTGCCCGGCAGCGGTGACGTCACCGTCGAGGTCGCCGACCCCGAGGGCGAGAACACCGGCGACGACCAGTTCCGGCTGATCGTCCACCAGAACGGCCAGCAGGCCGAGGCCTTCCAGGGCTCGTTCCGCCGCCGCGGCGACAACAACGTGGTCACCCAGGTCCGCGAGCACTCCAAGCTGATCGTGCTGGAGGAGGCCGCGGCCGCGAACTCGCTGGCCCGCCCCGCCAACCAGACCGTCACGCTGTCCGCCCCGGCGCCCGGCGCGGATGTGGTTCCCGCCGCCGTCTCGGTCGACGAGTTCGCCGGTGACCTCGACACCCGGTCCGGCCTCGGCGGTCTCGAGGCGATCGACGAGATCACCATGGTGGTGGCGCCCGACCTGATGGCGGCGTACCAGCAGGGGTCGCTCAGCCTCGAAGAGGTCAAGGCCGCACAGCTCGCGCTGATCTCGCACTGCGAGCAGATGGGCGACCGGCTGGCCATCCTGGACACCCCGCCGGACCTCAGCGCCCAGCAGGTGCGCGTCTGGCGGCAGGAGACCGCGGGCTACGACTCGAAGTTCGCCGCGCTCTACTACCCCTGGATCAAGGTCTTCGACCCGGCCGGCGGCCGCAACGTGATGATGCCGCCGAGCGGTCACGTCGCCGGCCTCTGGTCGCGCACCGACAACGAGCGCGGCGTGCACAAGGCGCCCGCCAACGAGGTGCTGCGCGGCGTCGTCGACCTGCAGAACAACATCACCAAGGGCGAGCAGGACCTGCTCAACCCGATCGGCGTGAACTGCATCCGGTCGTTCCCGGGCCGCGGCGTCCGCGTCTGGGGCGCCCGCACCCTCTCGTCCGACCCGGCCTGGCGCTACATCAACGTGCGCCGCCTCTTCAACTACATCGAGGAGTCGATCCTGCTGGGCACCCAGTGGATCGTCTTCGAGCCGAACGACCAGCGGCTCTGGGGCACCATCCGGCGCAACATCAACGCGTTCCTGACCGAGGAGTGGCGTCGCGGCGCGCTGTTCGGGGCGACCGCCGCCGAGTCGTTCTACGTCAAGTGCGACAGCGAGACGAACCCGCCCGAGGTCATCGACCGCGGCCAGGTCGTGTGCGAGATCGGTCTCTGCCCGGTCAAGCCGGCCGAGTTCGTGGTCTTCCGGCTGTCGCAGTTCTCCGACAGCACCAGCCTGGTCAACGAGTAGTAGAGGAAGGCAGCGAACATGGCCGGTGGCGACACCTTAATCGTCCACAGCTTCTCCGTGGAGCTGGGTGGAATCCAGGTCGAGTACGTGCAGGAGGTCAGCGGTCTGACCTTCGAGCTCGACGCCATCGAGGTCCAGCAGGTGACCCCGACCGGCGAGCTGGTCATCCGCAAGATCCCGGGCGCGCGCAAGGGCGGCGAGTGCACGATCACCCGCGGCCTCGACAAGAGCAGCGCGTTCACCGAGTGGATCAAGAAGACGTTCCTGAACGGCGCGGTCGACGACGCCCGCAAGCACATCAGCATCATCATCAACGACTCGCAGCGCCAGGAGGGCCGGCGTTTCGAGCTGACCAACGCGTGGGTCAACAAGTGGGAGGGCCCGAGCCTCAAGGCCGGCGACTCGACCGCCGCCACCGAGAAGGTCACCGTGGTCTACGAGGACATCAGCACGTCATGAGGCGTCGCAACGTCTCCGCCGGGGAGCTCCTTCCGGAGCTTCCGGCGGAGGAGCCCCCGGCCCGGCTGCAGACCGATTTCACGTTCCAACTGCCCCGGGGGTACGTCGACGAGGACGGCCAGGTGCACCGGGACGGCTCGATGCGGCTGGCGACCGCGCGGGACGAGCTCGCGCCGCTGATCGACGTGCGGGTCAAGCAGAACCCGGCGTACCTGTCGGTGGTCCTGCTCAGCCTCGTGGTGACCCGGATCGGCACGATCACCACGATCCGCACCGAGACGATCGAGCGGCTGTTCGCCTCGGACCTGGCGTTCCTGCAGGACCTCTACCGGCGGATCAACGCGGAGGGCCACACCCTCGCCGAGGTCACCTGCCCGAACTGCGACACGTCCTTCGACGTCGACCTGGCCGGCAGCCGCCTGGGGGAATCGTGACGTACGGGACCGACCGGATCCACGAGGAGGTCGCGTACGTCGCCTACCACTTCCACTGGCCGCGCACCGAGATCCTCGACCTGACCCACGCCGACCGCGTGCAGTACGTGTCGGAGATCGCGCGCATCAACACCAGGATGAACGAGGTTCGGTAACACCATGGCGGTATGGGACAGGCTGCGGCGCCGCGGGTCGCGGACCGTGCCTTCGGAGCCTTCACCTCCCGCCCCGGCGGACGCCGACCCGGGCTGGACCTCGCTGCCGCCGTTGCGCCCATCGGCCTCCGGCGGCGTCGACCTGCTCAGCGACGGCGCGCGTTTCGTCGCTTCGCTTGCCACCCACCAAAACCCCTCATTCGGTACGGCCATTGCCCCGTCCCGCGACCCCGCCGCGCCCCCGGGCATCGTCCGCGACCTGCTCCGTCCCGCCGGAGCCCCCCGAACCCGTCCCCACACCACCCCGCTCGTCCACCGCACCGCCGCCCCGGACTCCCCGCCCGAGGCCCCCGCGAGCGCGCCCGCCCTGCCCGCCGCATCCCCCGCGACGTCCCGACCCGTTCCCGCAGCGTCCAGTAC
>KL571425.1:61620-63662 GCA_000715855.1 Actinoplanes liguriensis | reverse complement strand
GGACTCGATCGTGCGCGAGCCGATGATCGCGGCGTCCAGCGACGAGCCGCAGAGCCGGTTCACCGTGGTGGCGGGCACGGAGACGGGAAGGCCGGCGAGGAGCACGGCCATCCGGCCGACGTTACGGTTGTCCTCGCCGGCCTGGTTCGCACAACCCCACACGACGTCGCCGATCGCGGCCGTGTCCAGGTCCGGAGCCTTTGTCAACACGCCCTGGAGGGCGGCCGCGGCCAGGTCGTCCGGTCGGCTCTCGGCGAGGGCGCCGCCGAACCGCCCGAACGGTGTGCGGGCCGCGGCGTAGAGGTACGCGGAAGTCATGTCACCCAACCTAGGCCGACCACACCGATTATGGCCAATACTGAATCTCGCTCGATTGATAATGTCTATGCATGGATCTGCGACACCTGCGCTCGTTCGTGGCGCTCGCCGAGGAACGGCACTTCGGGCGGGCCGCCGAGCGCCTGCACATCGCCCAACCGGCATTGTCGCAGCAGGTCAAGCAGCTGGAGCGCGAGTTCGGCGTCGAGCTGGTCAGCCGCACCACGCGCCGGGTCGAGCTGACCGAGGCCGGTCTGCGCTTCGCCGAGCACGCGCGCACGGTGCTCGGCTCGGTCGAGCGCGCCGCCACCGACATGTCCCTGTTCGCCTCGGGGCACACCGGGCGGGTCTCGGTCGGCTTCATCGGCACCGCCACCTATGATCTGCTCCCCCAGGCCACCCGTGAGGTGCGGAGACTGCTCCCGGAGGTCCGCCTGGAGGTGCACGGCGAGTCGCTGAGCCCGGCGCTGCTCGACGGTCTGCTCGGCGGCACGTATGACCTGGTCGTCCTGCGTCCCGACGGGGTCGCCCGGCCGGAGCTCGACGTCCGCGTGCTGCGCACCGAGCGGCTGATCGCGGTTCTGCCCGACTGGCACGATCTGGCCGACCGCGAGAGCATCGACCTCGCCGAGTTGTCCCGCGACCCGTTCGTCGTGCACTTCTCCGGGCACCGCTCGTCGATGCACGAGCACGTGCTGGCCGCCTGCGCCGCGGCAGGCTTCCGACCGGCCTCGATCATGGAGGTGGGCGAGACCGCGACGCTTGTCGTCTTCGTCGCCGCCGGGCTGGGGGTCGCCCTGGTCCCCGAGGCGGTCCGCAGCCTCGACCTGGAGGGCGTCGAATACGTCCTGCTGAACCGTGCTCCCACCATCGACCTGGCGATCGCGACCCGCGCCGGGGAGAGCTCGCCCGCGGTTCGTCAGGTGGCCGACATCGTCGTACGCTGCTCCACGTGACCTCGCCTCGGCGGCTGGTCCGGTTCAGCACGGCCGGCCTGCCCACCGCCCGGCGCATCGAGCTGTGGGAGGACCACAACCGGGATGCGCTGATCGGCCTGCGCTGTCACATGCTCGGCGAGCAGCCCTTCGACGGCACCGAGGTGAATCTGCAGCTCGACCGGCTCCACCTGGCGCGCGTGCGGGGCAATCCGCACGTCGTCGAGCGGCCCGCGGAGGTGATCCGGAAGAGTCCGGCCGATGCGATCGCGGTCTATCTCGCTGTTCAGGGTGAGGCCTTCTTCTACCATGACGACGGCGTGTTCACCCTGCATCCGGGTCAGGTGCTGATCTGCGACGCGGACCGGCCGTTCATGCGCGGCTTCTCCCGCGGCCTGGAGGAGCTGGCGATCAAGGTGCCCCGGGCGACGTTCCGCGAGGTGACCGGCCTGGACTCGCTGCACGCGCCGCTGGTCGCCGAGGGCGATGTCGCCGCTCGCACGCTGACCAGGATGACCGATCGTGCACTGCGCCTGGGCGAGGTCGACGAGGAGACGATGCTGCACCTGCTGGCCGGTCTGACCGGGCACGGTCCCGCCGATCCGCGCCGGGTTCACCTGGCCAACGCCCGGGCCTTCATCGAGGACCATCTGACCGATCCTGGTCTGAACGCACTGCACATCGCGGCCGGCATCGGGATCAGTGAGCGACATCTGTCCCGCGCGTTCGCTTCGACAGGCAAGAGCCTTCCGCAGTACGTGTTGAGCCTGTCTCTTATACACATCTCTG
>KL571425.1:59185-61424 GCA_000715855.1 Actinoplanes liguriensis | reverse complement strand
CGCCACCAGCGTCGCCGAGGCGGCCGCCCGGTGCGGATTCGGGTCCGCGACCTACTTCGCTCAGGCGTTCCGCGCGCGCTTCGGGGTCAGCGCGACGGCCCTGCGACGTACCGCCAAATCTGTTTGATCGTGAAGTTCCGCCACCCCGTCGAATTTCCGCCTTCTTTCTTCTCCAGGGCTTGCTCTGCCCCAGGGGCCGACCTCCAGACTGACCCGGAACGCAGCCAGTGGAGGAGGCAGGACCATGGTGGTGACCACCGATGTGCTCGTCGTGGGCTCGGGCCCGGCCGGCGCGGGCGCGGCTCTGCTGCTGTCCACGCTCGGCATCCCGAACATCATGATCACGAAGTATCGCTGGACGGCGAACACCCCTCGCGCACACATCACCAACCAGCGCGCGATGGAGGTCTTCCGCGACGCCGGCATCGAGCAGCAGGTTCTCGCCGACGCCACCCCGCATCACCTGATGGGCGACACCGTCTTCTGCACCGCGATCGCGGGCGAGGAGATCGGGCGCATCCTCACCTGGGGCACCCATCCGGGCCGGCACGGGGACTATGAGCTGGCCTCACCCTGCCTGCCGGTCGACATCCCGCAGACCTATCTCGAGCCGATCCTGGTCCGCAACGCCACCGAGCGCGGCACCCGCACCCTGTTCTCCACCGAATATCTGAGCCACCATCAGGACGACGAGGGCGTCGACGTCGAGGTGCGCGACCGGGTCACCGGCCTGCAGTACACGATCCGGGCGAAATACCTGATCGGCGCCGACGGTGCGCGCTCGCAGGTGGCCGAGGATCTGGGGCTGCCGATGGGGGGTGCGATGGACATCGCCGGGTCGATGAACATCAACTTCAAGGCAGACCTTTCGGCGTACGTCGGTAATCGCCCCTCGGTGCTGTATTGGGTGATCCAGCCGGGGTCGAACGTGGGCGGCATCGGCGCGGGCCTGGTCCGCATGGTCCGGCCGTGGGACGAGTGGCTGATCGTCTGGGGTTACGACATCTCCCAGCCACCGCCGGTCGTCGACGATGCCGCCGCCGTCGCGATCGTGCGCAGTCTGCTCGGCCTGCCCGGCATCGACGTGGAGATCACCGGCACGTCGTTGTGGGGCAACAACGAGATGTTCGCGAAACGGCTGCACCAGGGCCGGGTCTTCTGCGCCGGCGACGCCGTCCACCGGCACCCACCGTCGAACGGTCTCGGGTCGAACACCTCGATCCAGGACTCCTACAACCTGGCCTGGAAACTCGCCGCTGTGCTGCGCGGGCAGGCCGGCCCGTCCCTGCTCGACACGTATACGACCGAGCGCGCCCCGGTCGCCGAGCAGATCGTCACCCGGGCCAACCGGTCGAGCCGCGAGTTCGTGCAGTTCTTCGAGGTCCTGGGCCTGCTCGACGCGAAGGACGAGACCGAGATGGCCGCCCGCATCGAGGAGCGCAAGGCGAACACCCCGGCCGGCGCCGCCAAGCGGGCCGCCCTGGTGTCCGCGATGGAGCTCAAGCACTACGAGTTCAACGCGCACGGCGTCGAGCTCGGCCAGTTCTACGAGTCGGCCGCGATCGTCCCCGACGGCTCCTCGAGGCCCGAGCCGGCCCGCGATCCGGAGCTGTTCTACGAGCCGTCCACGGTCCCCGGCGCCCGGCTGCCGCACGTCTGGGTCGGCGACGCCCGCGATCGGCTCTCCACCCTCGATCTGGCCCCGATGACCCGGTTCACGCTGCTCACCGGCATCGCCGGCGAGGCCTGGGCCGCCGCCGCGGAGAAGGTCTCCCACGATCTCGGCGTGCCGGTCGAAGCCGTGGTGATCGGCCCCGGCCGGGCGGTCACCGATCTGTACTACGACTGGGCCCGCGTCCGCGAGGTCGAGGAGGATGGAGCCATCCTGGTCCGCCCCGACAAGCACATCGGCTGGCGCTCGATGAGCCTGCCCGGCGACCCGCACCAGGCCTTGCGCGCCGCGCTGGCCACGATCCTGGGACGAGCAGCATGAACTTCACCCACGAGACCCTGCCGCAGCGGGTGGTCTTCGCCTCCGGCCAGGCGTTCCAGCGCCTGCCCGAGGAGGTCGCCCGATTCGGCGAACGACCTCTGGTGATCAGCACCCGCACCGATGAGGTCCTGCCCGGAGCGGCCCGGTTCCGCGAGGTGGCCATGCACGTCCCGGTCGAGGTCGCGGCCCGCGCCCGGGAGGCCGCCGAGAAACACGACGTGCTGGTCAGCGTCGGCGGCGGGGCGG
>KL571425.1:58368-58945 GCA_000715855.1 Actinoplanes liguriensis | reverse complement strand
GTCGGCGACCGGGCTGGCCAAGGCGGTCGCGCTGACCACCGGCCTGCCGATCGTCGCGGTCCCCACCACGTTCGCCGGGTCGGAGGCCACCAACGTCTGGGGCCTGACCGAGGGCGGCCGCAAGACCACCGGTTCCGACGAGCGCGTCCTTCCGCGCACGGTGGTCTACGACGCCGTGCTGACCCGGTCGCTGCCCGGCGAGCTGGCGGTCGCCTCCGGGCTGAACGCTCTCGCGCACTGTGTGGACTCGATGTGGGCGCCCCGCGCCGACCCGATCAACCAGGCCCTCGCGCTGGAGGGCATCCGCGCGCTGCGGGCCGGGCTGCCGCGCGACGACCTGGAGGGCAGGGAGCAGACGTTGTACGGGGCCTACCTGGCGGCGGTCGCGTTCGCGTCGGCCGGCTCGGGCCTGCACCACAAGATCTGCCACGTGCTCGGCGGGATGTTCAACCTGCCGCACGCGCAGACGCACGCGGTCGTCCTGCCCTATGTGACGGCGCTGAACATCGGTGGGGTTCCCCCGCACATCGCGGACGTCCTGAACGGACTGCGCAGCCTGCGCGAGGAGGTCGGCGCC
>KL571425.1:54326-58034 GCA_000715855.1 Actinoplanes liguriensis | reverse complement strand
CCGGCAATCCGGTGCTGGTCACCGCGGAGATCCTGACTGAACTGCTACATCATGCCTGGGCGGGTGAGGAGCCGAAGTGAGCGCTGAACAGCAGGCCCGTGAGCAGCAGCTGACCGAGCGGGTGGTCGCGTCCTTCGACGGCACGCCCGACCCGCGGCTCAGGGAGGTGATGCAGGCACTCACCCGGCACCTGCACGCGTTCGTCCGCGAGGTCCGGCTGACCGAGCCGGAGTGGCAGCAGGCGATCGCGTTCCTGACCGCGACCGGGCACATCACCGACGACCGGCGGCAGGAGTTCATCCTGCTCTCCGACGTGTTCGGGGCGTCCATGCAGACCGTCACGGTCAACAACGAGGCGTACAAGGACGCGACCGAGGCCACCGTCTTCGGCCCGTTCTTCGTCGAGCACTCGCCGGAGATCGCACCCGGCGGGGACATCGCCGGTGGCGCGCCCGGGCAGGCGTGCTGGGTGGAGGGCACGGTCACCGACACCGACGGCAAGCCGGTGCCGGGCGCGCGGATCGAGGTGTGGGAGGCCGACGACGACGGCTTCTACGACGTGCAGTACGACGACGACCGCACCGCCGCGCGCGGCCACCTGCACACCGGGCCCGACGGGTCGTACCGGTTCTGGGCGATCGTGCCCACGCCCTACCCGATCCCGCACGACGGGCCGGTCGGCAAGCTCCTGGACGCGACCGGCCGTTCCCCGCTGCGCGCCTCGCACCTGCACTTCATGGTCGAGGCGGACGGTCTGCGCACCCTGGTCACGCACATCTTCGTGCGCGGCGACGAGCTGCTCGACCGCGACAGCGTCTTCGGCGTCCGCGACTCCCTGATCAAGGACTTCGAGCCCCAGCCGCCCGGCACCCCCACGCCGGACGGTCGCGACCTCGGCGACCGCCCGTGGACCCGGGTGCGCTTCGACATCGTCCTCGCCCCCGCGGCCGCATCCGCTCCCGGTCCGACGCCGGCCACCCCGGCTGCCGGCCTCGCCCCGGCTACATCGCTTCCTGAAGGAGAGACTCGATGACCTGCTCCGTCTCGTCGTAGTTGCCCTCGCCCGTGGCGATGTAGCGGACCGTCCCGCTCCTGTCGATGACGAAGACCGTCGGCCAGGCCTCGACGCCCCAGGCCGACCAGTTCGCGTAGTCGTTGTCGACGGCGATCGGGTAGGTGACGCCCAGCTTCGCCGCGGCCTTCTCGACACCGGGGATGTCATGCTCGAACGAGTACTCCGGGGTGTGCACGCTGATCAGCTGCAGACCCTGGGCGTGATGCCTTTCGTACCAGTCGTGCAGGTGCGGGATCACGTGCTTGCAGTTGATGCAGTCGAAGGTCCAGAAGTCGACCACGGTCACCTTGCCGCCGAGCGTCGCCGGCTGCCCGCCGGGCGTGTTCAGCCACTGCGTCACCTGCTGGAACGCCGGCGCCGGCCCGCAGTCGTGCACGCCGTCGGGCTCGGTGTAGAGCGAGTCGTCCACGCATTCCTGCAACGGCGCCGGCGCCGTCGAGCCCTTCGCCGGGCCGACCGTGCCGAGCTTCTCCACCTCGTGGCTCAGCGCCGTCGTGTAATCCGGGATCGCCCGCTGCACGGCCGCCGCCGCGTTGAAGGTGAGCGCGAGCGCCAGCCCGACGACCGCGACCCCCGACGCGACCCGGATCGCCCGCTGGCGCCGGCGGAACGCCCTGACCCGTTCGGCGACGGCACGGCCGGCGAGGGCGAACGCCAGCAGGCTGACGCCGGTGCCGAGCGCGAAGCCAACCGCCAGCACCACGGTGCCGGCGCCGATCTGCCCGGTCGCGCCGGCCACCGCGATCGCCGCGAGGACGGGCCCGGCGCACGGGACGTAAACGGCGCCGAGCACCAGCCCGAGCACGAAGCCACCGTGCTCGGAACCGACCTGCCGCTGCGGGATCCACGAGAACGGCGCCTCCAGCCAGCGCTCCACCCGCGGCACGATCAGGCCGATGCCGAGCAGCAGCAACGCGGCCAGACCGGCCCAGCGGATCACCGTCGGCGGCACCGGCAGCGCCGCCAGGGCCAGGGTCCCGGTCAGCGTGAACACGGTGAAACTGGTGACCAGACCGGCGACCACCAGGTAGGGGCGGCGGCCGGGGCCGTCGCCGTCGAGGCGCGCACCCTGCGCGCCACCGGACAGGAGGATCACCGGCAGCACCGGCAGGACACACGGCGACAGGCCGGTGATCACACCGCCGACGAAACCGAGCAGAGCGAGACTGACGTTCATGTGAGGCCCGACGCACTCCCCGCGGCAGAGTTCGATCGGTGTGAACCCGATCGCTACCGGCCCGTAGTAACCGGCGTGGAGACGACCCGGGACCGCATCATCCGTGCGGCGAGCACGCTGCTGATCGAGTCCGGAAGCGACGCGGTGACGGTCCGCTCGGTGAGCGCGGCGGCCGGGGTGCAGACTCCCGCCCTCTACCGGATCTTCCGCGACAAGCAGGCGCTGCTGCAGGCGGTCGCCGCGTGCGGGATGCGGGACTACCTGGCGGACAAGAACGCCCTGGCCGAGACCGACGACCCGGTCGCCGACCTGGCCCGCGCGTGGGACCTGCACGTCCGCTTCGGGCTGGCCCGGCCGGCCTTCTACCTGATCGCCTTCGGCGCCCCCGCCGAGAGCCCCGCCGTCGCCACCCAGCAGCGCTCCCGCACCCCAGACCCGCGAAAAGGGCCACCCGGTCCCGCCCCCGCAGGCCCGGGCAACGCCGCAAACGGACCGACCCCCGGAGCCGGCCCCCGCAACGCCGGAAACAGCTCCTCCCCTGGAACCGGCCCGGGCAGCGCCACGAACCCGCACGCTCCCGGAGCCGGCCTGGGCGGCGTCACCTATGGACGTTCCTCTGGTGTCGGCGCGAGGTACACCGCGTCTGGGCGTTTGCCCACCGTGGGTTCAGGGGGTCGCCGTTCTGGGGCCCGGGTGGGTGGCTCGGCTGTGGGTTCTGGGCGCAGGGGGCTGAACAGGGCAGCGGGCGGGGAGCCGACCATTCACGACGAGGCGATCGCCGGGCTGCGCCGAATGGTGGAACGGATCGCGGCGGCCGGGCGACTGCGGACCAGCGTCGAGCGGGCGGTCCAGCTCGTGCACGCGGGCGGTGTCGGGGTCGTCGTCAGCCAGCTCGCCCTGCCGCCGGAGGCACGGGACGCCGGGGTGCCGGCGGCCGCCTGGAATGCCGTACGGAGGGAAATCGTCTTTGATGATCAACTGCCTGCCGTGATCGAGCCGGCCGACCTGGTCAAGAGTCATGCCGGGGCTCTGCGTCAGGCGCTGGTCACCTCCGTGACCAGCTCGCTGAGCCGGGCGGAACGCGCGCTGCTCGGTGAGTGGCTGGCCCGGATCGCGGACCACAACGCAGGAGCGGGGTGAAAGTTCGTTAGAGAGGTCTATATCTCGACGGCTCTCCTACCCCCGTCTGATCGACTAACTTGGCGCGCTGTGATGGAGAACCCGCCGCTGCGTTTTCAGGTGCTCGGACCGGTGCGTGCCTGGCGTGGCGACCGGGAGCTGTGCGTCGGGCCGCGGCAGCAGCGGCAGGTGCTGGCGCTGCTGGTGGTGCGGGCCGGGCGCGACGTCGCCCTGCACGAGTTCGTGACCATGCTGTGGGGGCATCACGCGCCGGCCAGCGCGGTCAACAGCCTGCACCGGTTCATCGGCTCGCTGCGGCGGATCCTGGAGCCGGGAT
>KL571425.1:50263-54143 GCA_000715855.1 Actinoplanes liguriensis | reverse complement strand
ACCGCCCGACAGCATCGACCTGACCGCGTTCCGGCGACTGGCCGGCGAAGCGCGGGTCACGGTCTTCACCTCGTTGAAGGTGGATCGCTACCGGGCGGCGCTGGCGATGTCGCACGGGCGCTGCGCGGATGACGGGACGAGTGAGTTCCGGCGCTATTCGGCGTTCGCGGCGATCGATGAGGAGTACGCGGCGGTGGCCCGGGAGGCGGCTCTCGCGGCGATCGCGGCCGGGCGGATCGGGGCGATCCTGCCGGCCGTGCGCCGGGCCGCCGAGCTCCATCCGCTCGACGAGGTCCTGCAGGCCCGGATGATGCTCCTGCTCGCCGCGGACGGGCGGCAGGCCGAGGCGTTCGCTCTCTACCAGCGCGTCCGCGAGTTCCTCGCCGCCGAGCTGGGCGTCGACCCGGGCGCCGAGTTGCAGGCCGCCTACACGGAGATCCTCAACGCGGCCCCGAACTGACACCACACCGCCCCCGCCCCACCCGCAGCCACCCACCCCCATGACCACCCGGCCAACTGATGACCTGGTGAATCGGCACGTCGGTGATCCCGCAGCCGGCCGATGATGCCGCCGGGCCGCACCGACGTCGCCGCGACCGCGACCGGTTTGCGCCACCCGCTGCCGCGCACCCCCTGATACCGGCCTGGTGATGACTTCCCTGTCAACCGCGATCGTGTCGCAGCGAGTCTGCGCTACGACTGGTGAGCGTCGGGGTGCCGGGCGCTCCAGCTGGCCAGCATCTTGACGGCGTCGTCGCTGGGTGTTCCCGGCTCGGCGGTGTAGATCAGCAATGTCTGGCCGGGGTCGGACGCCAGCGGAGTTGTCTCGAAGGGCAGCTCCAGGTCGCCCAGGACGGGGTGGTGGATGCGCCGGACACCGCACGAGGGCACGAGTACGTCGTGCAGCGCCCACCGGTCGCGGAAGGCGGTGCTGGTCGCGGCCAGCTCGCGGGTGAGACCGGTGAGGTGGTGATCGCAGGGGTTGCGGCCGCCCTCGGCGCGCAGCAGACCTGCGGTCTCGTCGGCGACCGTGTCCCAATCGCGCCAGAAGGTGCGCGACGCCGGGTCGGCGAAGACGAACCGGGCGAGGTTGGCAGAACCGCACCCGGTGGTGGCCATCGGCTCGTACAGGGCCCGGCCCAGGGCGTTCGCGCCGATCACGTCGAGGCGTGCGTTGAACACGACCGCGGGGAGCGCGGTCATCGAGTCCAGGATGCGGCGCACCGGCGGGCGCAGGGTGGTGTTCGCGAGCGCCCGGCGGCACGAGCGGGTGCCGCCGCCGGTGCGGACCAGCTCCAGCAGGTGACCTCGCTCGGCGTCGGCGAGCTGCAGCGCCCGGCCGATGCCGTCCAGCACGGTCTCGGACACACCTGTCACATCACCGCGCTCGAGCCGGATGTAGTACTGGACGCTGATGCCGGCGAGCGCGGCCACCTCCTCGCGGCGCAGGCCCCTGACCCGCCGGTTGCCGATGCCTGCGGGCAGGCCGGCCTGTTCCGGGGTGAGCCGGCCGCGCCGCGCCGACAGGAAGTCGTTGATCTGTCGGCGGATGTCGGCGCGGGCCGTCGGCGAGTTCCCCATGATCTCGACGGTACTGCGCTGCCGCCGGCGCAGAGGGCTACTGCGAGTAGCCCTCTCGCAGAGTCTGGAACGCCTCTCGCGGTGCGGCTTTGCTGGGATGCGGCCCGTTCATCCGTACCGTTTGGGAGACACGTTGAGTACAGCGGAGAAGCGCTTCGGCGCGCAGAGCACCACGGCCGACGTCCTGGCCGGCCGCGACCTGTCCGGCCGGGTGGCGATCGTCACCGGCGGTTACTCCGGGATCGGGCTCGCGACGACCCGGGCGCTGACCGGCGCCGGGGCCCGGGTCATCGTTCCGGCCCGGCGTCCGGGCCTCGCCCGCAAGGCGCTCCCGGGCATCGAGGTCGACGAACTCGATCTCGCCGATCTGGACAGCGTCGCCGGGTTCGCCGACCGGTTCCTCGCGTCGGGGCGCTCGGTGGACATGCTGATCGCCTCGGCCGGGATCATGGCCCCACCGCTGCGACGTGTCGCCGACGGCTGGGAGTCGCAGTTCGCGATCAACCACCTCGGGCACTTCGCCCTGGTCAACCGATTGCGGCCGGCGCTGCGGGAGGCCCGGGTGGTCGCGGTCAGCTCCAAGGGGCACTACGCGAGCGGCATCCGCTGGGACGACCCGCACTTCACCGAGGACGAGTACGACAAGTGGCTCGCGTACGGGCAGTCGAAGAGCGCGAACAGCCTGTTCGCCGTGCACCTCGACAAGCTCGGGCGTGACGCCGGGGTGCGGGCCTTCGCCGTGCACCCGGGCATCATCGACACCGAGTTGCAGCGCCACCTGCCGCCGGCCGAGCTGGTCGCCATGGGCTGGATCAACGAGGACGGCACCTCCACCAACCCCGGCGCCGAGAAGACACCGGAACAGGGCGCGGCCACCGCGGTGTGGGCCGCCACCTCGGCCGACCTCGACGGGCTCGGCGGTATTTATCTTGAGGACTGCGAGGTCGCCGAGATCACCACGACGTTCGACTACAGCACCGGCGGTGTCATGGCGCACGCTGTCGACCCCGGCGAAGCGGCCCGGTTGTGGACGCTGTCGGCCGGCCTGACCGGCGTCGACGCCTTCGCCTGAACGGTTTGGGGGCCGGGCATCCACGGGGGGAGATGCCCGGCCCGTATAGATCAAAGCACATGACACGGCTTGTCCGCTATGTGGAGTCCGCCATTGAATGTCGCGGCACTGGTGACGGGGTCGATCTCCGCTTTACCCGTAGGCCGGTGACGTGGAGAATCGGTCCCCGCCGACCACGTCAACCGCGGGAAATGTCATGCCATTCGATGGTTTTATCTCCTACAGCCACGCCGCCGACGGGCGGTTGGCTCCGGCTGTCCAGCGTGGTCTGCACCGGCTGGCGCGGCCGTGGCACCGGCGGCGGGCACTGTGGATCTTCCGGGATCAGACCGGGCTGGCGGTGACACCCAAGCTGTGGACCTCCATCCGGGAGGCGCTGGACGGCTCGAACCATTTCGTGCTGCTCGCGTCGCCGGAGGCGGCACAGTCGCCGTGGGTGAACCGGGAGATCGAGCACTGGCTGGCCACGAAGTCGCCCGACCTCATCCTGCCGGTGGTGACCGACGGCGAGTGGCAGTGGGACACCGGCGCCGCCGACTTCACCGAGGACTCGACCGCGGTTCCGTCGGCGTTGCGCGGGGTGTTCACGGAGGAGCCGCTCTTCCTGGACCTGCGGTGGGCCCGCGACGATCTGCACCTGAGCCTGCAACACGTCCGGTTCCGTGACGCCATCGCGCAGCTCGCCGCACCGATGCACGGCATGAGCAAGGACGACCTGGAGGGTGAGGACGTCCGCCAGCACCGCCGGGCCCGTCGACTGTGGACCGCGGCGACGGCGATGCTGGTGCTGTTGACCCTGGTGGCGTCGCTGACCGGGGTCGTCGCGGTACGCAACGCCGACCGGGCCAACGCCGCGGCGACCGAGGCGCACGAGCAGCAGCAGGTCGCGTCGCAGCAGCGCAGCACCGCCCAGCGCGCGACCGAGGAGTCCCAGCGGCAGCAGCAGAACGCCCAGGTCCAGGAGGACAGGGCGAGCGCCGCAAAGCTCGAGACCGCGCGTCAGAAGCAGCTCGCGAGTGACCAGCGCGCGCTGGCCGACGAGGCTTCCGCGGAGGCGAAGCGCCAGCAGGACGCCGCCGACCGCTACCGGGCGAGCGCGGATCGCCAGAAGTCCAACGCCGAGCGCCAGGAGCAGCTGGCCAAGGGCGCCGGCGAGGAGGCGAAGCGGCAGAAGGCGGACGCCGAGCGGGAGAAGGCCGAGGCCCGCCGCCAGCAGAAGCTCGCGGA
>KL571425.1:49142-50091 GCA_000715855.1 Actinoplanes liguriensis | reverse complement strand
TGTGTATAAGAGACAGCTCGCGGACCAGGCGACGGCCCGGGCGCAGGAGCAGAAGGCGCTCGCCGAGCAGTACCGGGAGGCCGCGCGCGAGGCGGACGAGGAGCGCAAACGGCAGGAGAAGCTGGCCCGGGAGGCCGCGGAGGAGGCCCGTCGCCAGCGGGAGGCGTCGGCGTTGCAGCAGCGCGTCGAGATCAGCCGCCGGTTGATGGGCCGGGCCCGCACGATGGTCACGGACGATCCGCGGAAGGCGCTCATGCTGGGGGCGGCCGCGCAGCGCCTGAACCCGGACGCGCAGACCGGGGAGCAGCTCAGCCACCTGATCATGTCGACGCACTACGCCGGTGCGCTCGGTGACGTCACCAACGTCGCGGCGCTGGCCGGGCAGACGGTCGCGACTGTCGACGCCGGGGCGACGCTGTCGCTGTGGGACACCTCGAGCCCCGCGAAACCGGCCCGGCTGGCCACGATCACCGCGGACGCGACGGCGGACACGCTGCTGGCGGCGAGCCCGGACGGACGTACCCTCGCGGCCTTCGACGGCCGTCCCGGGGCGCTGCTGTGGAATGTGGCCGATCCGGCCCATCCGGTACGACTCGCGCCCCTGTCCGACGCCGCCGGGATCACGGCCGTGACGTTCAGCCCGGACGGCCGCACCGTCGCGACGAGCAACAGCGACAAGAACACGGTCCTGTGGGACATCGCCGGTGACGCGCCCGTTGCGCTCGCCACGCTGCCCGGCGCGTACCCGCTGAAATTCAGCCCGGACGGGCACACCGGCGTGACCAGCGGCGCGGACGTCACGGTCTGGGATCTGACCGACCTCGCCCATCCGGTGGCGGGCGCCAAGCTCGCTCTCGTCTTCGGCGACCCGATCACCGACGCCGCGATCGCGTTCAACCCGAAGCTGCCGATCGTGGCCGTGGAGGGCGCCGGCGACTACGTGTGGCTG
>KL571425.1:46211-48959 GCA_000715855.1 Actinoplanes liguriensis | reverse complement strand
GCTGTGGGACCTGACCGATCCGGCCCATCCGTTGCAGGGGTCGTCGCAGCTCGCGGCGACCGGGGACGCGCATCTGAGCACGATGGGGTTCAGCCCGGACGGGCTCGGTCTCGCGCTCGCCGACTCGGCCGGGACGACCGAGTTGTGGAGTGTCGAGGGCGGCACCTGGCCGTGGCTGTCGACGCTGCTGGCCACGCTGAACACTCCCGGCGGCGCGGTCCGGTCGCTGGGCTTCGGTGGCGACGGGCGGACGCTGACGACCGCCGGCGCGCGCCGGACGGCGACGATGTGGAGCACCAAGGGCCCGTTCGCGCGGGACCCCATCGCCGTACTGCCGGGGCCTTTTCCTGGAAAGATCGTCGGCTTGACCTTCGGGACGGACAGCCGCTCGCTGATCGCGGCCGGCAAGCAGGGCACCGGCGTGCCGTGGGATCTGACCGATCCGGCGAGCCCGGTCCGCGGCGATCCGCTGGCGCTCTACGGCGGCACGGTCGAGGGGATCACTCTCAGCCCCGACGGCGGGACTCTGGCGGTCGTCGGCACCGACAAGACGGTCACGCTGCTCGACATGACCCGGCCGGCCGCGCCGGTGGCGCTGAGCACCATCAAGGACACCGGCGGAGCTGTTTACGCCGTCACCTTCAGCCCGGACGGCCACACCCTCGCGGTCGGCCGCAGCGACGGCAAGACGACCCTGTGGGACCTGACCGATCCGCGGCAGCCCGCCCGGCTCACCGACCTCACACTGCGCGCGCCGGTGTCGGCCATCGCGTTCACCCCGGACGGGCGGACGATGGCCGTCGGCGAGGCCTACTACGTGTCGATGTGGAGCCTGACCGACCGGTCCGCTCCGGCGCAGCTCACCTCGATCCGGCTCAAGGACTACGCCTACGCCGCGAACTCGCTGGTCTTCAGCCCGGACGGGCGCACCCTGGCGGCCGGCGCCGACAACGCGACGGCGATGCTGTGGGACGTCGCCGACCCGTCGCAGCCCAACCAGATCGCGTCGCTGATCGGTCACACCAACTCGGTGCTGTGGGTGGCGTTCAGCCCGGACGGGCGGACTTTGGCGACCGCCAGCCTGGACAACGCTATGATGCTGTGGGACATCGCCGACCCGGCCAGCCCGATCCCGTACGCGACGATCAAGAGCCCTGACCTGCAGAGCTTCAACACGGCGTTCAGCCCGGACGGGCACACCATCGCCGCGGGCGGCACCTACGGCGCGGCGAGCAAGAACGTCACGCTGTGGGACGCGACCGTGCCGGCCGAACTCGCCGCCGACCCGGTCCGGCACGCCTGCGCGATCAGCGGGCGCGGGCTCAACACCGCCGAATGGGGTCAATACGTGCCTGAGCTGGCCTACGAGCAGACCTGCCCATGAGCAAGCGGCAGCGGGCGGCTCTGATCCTCGGTGCGGTGCTGATTGTCGCCGGGGTGACCGTCTGGCATCGATGGCACGACCGGCCGCCGTTCGGGCCGGCGGCACTGGGCGCCCGTGCGACGCTGCGGCAGGTCGATCAGGCGACCGCGGACGCCGCCCTCGCCCCGGCCCAGGCCGTTGTCGCGACCGGGGCGAGTGACCTGATCCTGCTGGGCCAGGTCACCTGGGCCCGGCCGCCCGGCTCGCACCGGGACGTCTCGCTCCGGATCGTGCTGCTGGACAAGCATCGTCACGTGCTGCCCGGCTTCATCGCCGTGACGTCGCCGGATCCGGACCGGGTCGGTGTGGGGTGGGACGGCTCGCTGGATCGTGCCGAGCATCGCTATCCCTGGCTGGAGGGCGCCGGAACCCAGGAGGCCGACGGCGGGTTCCGGACAACCGGCAGCGTGGTGACGGTGTCCTCGGTGGACGCGTCACCGGTGACCTTCCAGACCGTTCTGCACACCGGAGCGACGGCCGCCGACATGCTGGTGGGCCTGATCTGCGCCGGTCCCGACGGGCAGGTCTACTGGGCCGAGCGGCTGGTGAACTGAGCAGCGGCGGTTTCCCGATATGCGATGCAAAGTTTGGTGTGGCCGTTCGGCTGCAAATGATCGGGCACGGATTTCCCTTTGCGGCGATGGAATCCTGTGCCGACGATCTGATCGTGCCGGTCCAGGAGGACGCAGCCGCCTCCTGCATGGATGTACCGGTCCGGTGAAACTCTACTGAGGACTTCCGGGTAACAGTGCGGAATCATCGGCGTCACTGCCCTTTCAGGCGAGCGCGTCACGACGGAAATGCTCTCCCCCTAGATTCGGAGACCGCGGGCCGAATCCGGGGGGATTTCGTGCGGGCACTTCTGATCATTACGGCGCAGGGCACTCCACCTGCGGATCTCCGACAAGAAATGGTTGGCCGCGATCTTTTCGCGGCAACGATCAGGTGCTCCCTCGCCCGCTTTACCGAGAAGGAGCTCTGATGTCGCCTACCCGGCTGGAATCACCACCCGCGGTGACCGTCGTGGTGCCCACCCGCAATGAGGCGGACAACGTCGGCCCGCTGGTCGAGCAGCTCAGGGACGCGCTCGGCGCGATCCCCGGGGAGATCGTCTTCGTCGATGACAGCGACGACGACACGCCTCGGGTGATCGCCCAACTGCACGATCGAAATCCCGATTTGGTACGTCTTCTGCACCGCCCCGCCGGGCATCGGACCGGCGGCCTCGGCGGGGCCGTCGCGGCCGGCCTGGACAGCGCCCGCGCCGAGTGGGTCGTGGTGATGGACGGCGACCTGCAGCACCCGCCGGCCACCGTGCCCGAACT
>KL571425.1:45144-45984 GCA_000715855.1 Actinoplanes liguriensis | reverse complement strand
TGTGTATAAGAGACAGGCTCAGCGGCGGATTCCGCCGGAGCGTCTCGCGTGCCACCGGAGCCCTGGCCCTGCTGTTCTTCCCGCGCCGGCTGCGCGCGGTCACCGACCCGATGAGCGGCTTCTTCGCCGTCCGCAAGGACCGGGTCCGCACCGCCGAGCTACGCCCGCAGGGCTACAAGATCCTCCTGGAGGTGCTGGTCCGCAGCCGGATCCGGCACATCACCGAGGTGTCGTACACGTTCCAGCCGCGGCACACCGGGCAGAGCAAGGCGTCGTTGCGCGAGGGCCTGCGCTACCTGCGGCAACTCGCCGCGCTGCGGGCGTCGGCGATGCGCCGGCCCGATTCGGCGCCGGGCCGGATGGCCGGGTTCGCGGTCGCCGGCGCGCTCGGCACGGCGGTCAACTCGGCCGCGTTGTGGGCGTTCGGCGAGGTCGCCGGGCTGCCCTACCTGCTTGCCGCGTTCCTGGCCGTGCAGGTCGCGATCGTCGGCAACTTCGCGATCGTCGACCGGCTCGTGATGCCACCCGGCGAACGCGCGACCCGGCACCGGTTCGGCCGGTTCGTCCTGCTCAACAACACACTCACGCCGATCCACCTGGGGTTGCTCTACGGCCTGGTCCGGCTGGGCGGGCTGCACTACCTGGCGGCCAACCTGGCTGCCATCGTGGTGGTCTTCGTCCTGCGGTACGCGGTCACCAGCGCCTGGGTCTACGGCACCCCGGCCGGCGCGGGCGGACCCGAGGCGTGGCGGCTGCTCGGCGCGGTCCGGCGGGCGGCGCAGACCCGGCTGCTGCTGGCCGTGGTGCTGACCGCCATGGCTTTCCCGGCCCTGCCGGCGA
>KL571425.1:42649-44988 GCA_000715855.1 Actinoplanes liguriensis | reverse complement strand
CTCAGAGATGTGTATAAGAGACGGGCTGGAACGGGTTCTGGAGCCGGGGCCCGGCCGTGCCGCTGCTCATCCCGCTGGTCGCGGCGGCGGCGCTGATCGCCGGGCGGGTCCGGCCCGGCCAGGACGAACCCGACGTGCACGACCGTCAGGTCGACGGGCTGCTCGCGGCCGGATGCCTGGTCTCGGCGGCGACCCTGCTGCTGCTGATGCCGTCCCCGGACCGGACCACGTGGCTGCTGCCGGGTGCGCTGGCCTACCTCGCCGGAGCGGCGATCCTGCTGGTCGGGACACGGACGGCGGCCCGCATGCGGTGGGCGCTGCTGCTGCCGCTGGTGGCGATCACCGGTGTGATCCCGGCCGCGGTCGTCGACGCGACGAACGGCGCGCTGCGCGCGGTGGTGGCCGTCCTCGGCCGTCCGGGCGGGCCGGTCGACGCCGGTGGGGCGCTGACAACGACGTACCGTCAATCGGCTTTGACCTTGACCTCGGCGGACCTGCCGGGGATCGCCTTCCTGGGCGGCACGGCCTGCCTGCTCGTTTCGGCGCTGGTCGTCTTCGGTCCGCGGACGGTCGCGCTGCGACGCGCCGCCCTCGCCGTGGCCGTGCTCGGCGCGGTGACCGTCGGCGCCGTGATGGCCGTGCTGCTCACGGGACGCCTGCTCGGTCCCACGGCGTTCCGGGTCGCGGAATATCCGGTCCTCACCGACGTACTGCTGGCCCTGGTGGTGATGATTCTGGTGGCCCGCTGGTCGCGCCGGGCACCGCAGCCCGCGCCCCGGACCGTTCGTCCCTACCTGCCGAGAGCCAGGTTCGCCCTGGTCACGCTCGTGGTGGCGGCCGTCCTGATGGGACTGGAGTCGCTGCCGGCGGCGCTCGCCCTGACCGAGGCGGCCCGATGAGCGCCACGTTCGGCGTCCACTCGGCGCACACCGTGCTGACCCGGGCCCAGCGGGCCGGGCTGCTGCTCGCGCTGGTGCTGATCGGCGCGGTCGCGGTGCTGCGGCCGATGCTCGTGCTGCAGACCGTGGTCGCGATCGTGACCCTGGCCTACACCGCCGCGCTGGTCTTCCGGGTGATGCTGGTCTACGCCGCCGGGCGCGGCGAGCACCAGGTCGAGGTGAGCGACGAGGAGGCGCGGGCGGTGCCCGACGCGGAGCTTCCCGTCTACACGGTGCTGGTCCCGGCGTACCGGGAACCGGCCGTGATCGGACTGCTCGTGCAGCACCTCGGCGCGCTGGAGTACCCGCGGGAGAAGCTCGAGGTCATCCTGCTGCTGGAGGAGGACGACCGGGAGACCATCGAGGCGGCCGAAGCGTCGCTGAACGGCTCGTGGGCGCAGATCATGGTGGTGCCCGAGTCACAGCCCAAGACCAAGCCGAAGGCGTGCAACGCCGGGCTGGAACGGGCCACCGGAGAGTTCGTGACGATCTACGACGCGGAGGACATCCCGGATCCGCTGCAACTGAGGCGGGCGGTCGTCGCGCTGCGGCGGCTCGGGTCGTCGTACGTGTGCCTGCAGGCCGAGCTCGGCTACTTCAACGTCGACCAGAACCGGATCACCAAGTGGTTCGCGCTGGAGTACGCGACCTGGTTCCGGTCCCTGCTGCCCGGCCTCGTCGCGCTGCGGATGCCGATCCCGCTCGGCGGGACCAGCAATCACTTCCGGGCTGCGGAGCTGCGGGAGCTCGGGGCGTGGGATCCGTACAACGTGACCGAGGACGCCGACCTCGGCATCCGGCTGGCCCGTTCCGGATACCGCGTCGGGGTGCTGCGCTCGGTCACCCTGGAGGAGGCGAACTCGGACTTCATCAACTGGATCAAGCAGCGCAGCCGCTGGTACAAGGGCTACCTGATGACCTGGCTGGTGCATCTGCGCTCGCCCCGGGCGACGATCTCGCAGCTCGGCTGGCGCGGGCTGCTCTGCCTCAACCTGTTCGTCGGCGGGACACCGCTGGCCGCGCTGCTCAACGCGGTGCTGTGGGCGACCACGATCCTGTGGTTCCTGGACCGGCCGGCCGCGCTCCAGGAGATCTTCATCGCGCCGTACTACTACCTCGGACTCTTCTGCCTGGTCTTCGGGAACGCGACGGTGATCTATCTGAACGTGCTCTCGGTACGCACCATGGACCGGCCGGACCTGCTCGGGACGGCCCTGTTGTCACCCGGGTACTGGGCGATGATGAGCCTGGCCGGGGCCAAGGCGGCGTGGCAGCTGGTGTTCAAACCGTCGTACTGGGAGAAGACGACGCACGGCCTGCACCTGCCGGCGTCGTCCGTCACCGTTCCGGAGGCCGCCGATGTCTAGCGCCGTTCTCGCCCCCTCGGCCGTCACGGCCGCC
>KL571425.1:39911-42395 GCA_000715855.1 Actinoplanes liguriensis | reverse complement strand
CGTTGCGGCGCCCCGCCGGGAACGCCGCCTCGTCCTGCTCGTCTGCGCGGCCCTCTACCTCGGCGCCGCGATCTGGTTCTGGTGGAACCAACTGCTGCCCGGCGACGCGATGAGCCGCGTCGCCAACGGCTACTACGTCCTCTACAGCCGGGACCCGCACCTGGCCGCCATCGGATTCGTCTGGAACCCGCTGCCGTCCCTGATCCTGATGCCGTTCCTGCCCCTCGCCCACCTCTTCCCCGCACTCACCCAGCAGGGTCTGCTCGCCGTGCTGATGTCGGCGGCGCTGATGACCGCGACCGTCGGGGTCGCCCACGACGTGCTGCTGCGCACCGGGCTGCGACGGGCCCCGCGGCTGGCACTCACCGCCGCGCTCGCGCTGCACCCGATGACGCTGCTCTACGCCGGCAACGGGATGAGCGAGGCGTGCTTCCTGCTGTGCCTGATGCTCGCGGTCCGCTACTTCCACATGTGGCTGACCTCGGGGCGCGTGGAGATGCTGGTGCCGTTGGGGCTGGCTCTGGCTTTGGGGTACGGCGCCAGGTACGAGGCGCTCGCGCCGGCTGCGGCGGTCACGGTCGTCGTCGGCCTGGTGACCTATTTCCGTACGTCGTCCTCGCGCACGTCGTCTTTGCGTCTGCCGCCTTTGCCCGCGCCCTCCGATCGTGCCCGCCGGTGGTCTCTGGCCCGCACGGATGCGGTGCTCGTCGGCCTCCCGCCGTTCCTGGCGTTCGTCCTCTGGGCGGTAGCCGGGAAGATCATCGTCGGCCAGTGGTTCGCGACGTTCTCCTCGGTCTACGGCAACTCCACCCAGGTCTCCACCAACAACACCTACATCACGTCGATGACCGGCGACAACCTGCCCGCCCGGGTCGTCTACTGGCTGCAACAGCTGATCGGTCTGTCCCCGCTGGCCCTGGTCCTGGTCGTGATCGCCCTGATCCTGGCCTGGCGTCGCCACGACCCCCGGATCCTGGCCCCGGTCACGGTCCTCGGCGCGGTGCTGGCGTTCGACGCGCTGGCCTTCCTGTCCGGAACCTCGTTCGGCTGGCTCCGCTTCAACATCACGGTCATCCCGCTGGCCGTCCTGGCCGCCGCCCACCTGCTCACCTGGTCCCCCACCCCGGCACGCTCCACGGCGCCCGGCTCCGCCGCAACCGCGTCCGCCGGGCCGGTCTCGGCGCCGCCGCCGTCCGTGGTGCCGGGATCAGCGACGGTGGCGGCCGGTTCGGTCGCCCGGCGGCGAGCCTTGGCGGCGATGGCGATCCTCGGAGCCTTCGTCGCCATCCCGAGCACGATCACCGTGCTCAGCCACCCGGAGCTGGCCCGCGAGGAATCCGAGTGGGTGACTCCCTCCGGAGCCGAACGCCGCCAGAACCTGGCCCGGGTGGACGCCCAGGTGGCCGCCGACCTCGACGTCATGAAACTCCCCGACGGCGCGGTGATCACCGACGCCGCCTACGCCTTCGGCGTGGTCCTGGCCAGCACCAACCCCCGCCAGTTCATCATCACCCCGGACCGGGACTTCCAAGCCGCCGTCAGCGACCCGTCCGGCCACCACGTCCAGTACCTGCTCCTGTCGGCCGAGGGCTCCGCCGACGCCGTCCGCACAGCTCGCTACGGCCCCGACAAATCCGCCGTACCCACCACCGGAGTCCGAACCTGGCACGACCCCGCCGGCGGCCTGCAATGGACCTTGGTCCCCGTCGTCCCATAAAACCCCCGCCCCAAGCCCGCTGAGCGCCGGCCGCGCCCCCGCAGCCGGCGCTCAGTGCTGTGAAGCAGCCGTCAGCACCAGCCGAGGCCATGCCCTGCACAGGCGCACCATCACCAGAACGCCACCACCGGCACCTGTAGGTCGGCGAAGATCTCCCGCGCCCGATCCCGGTGCGCCCCGGCCCCGTCCGGACCACCGTCCACCGCGGCCAGACCCCGGTGCGCGCGCGCCGTCTCGTACCGGTCACCGATCTCCGCGGCCAGCTTCAGCGCCTGCCCGTAGTGAACGCCGGCCTCGTCCGTCTCCCCCGCCCCGTGCAGCACCTGTCCGAGATCGTTCAGCGCCTCGGCCTCGCTGGCCCGGTCCCCGATCCGCCGGTGCAGCACCAGCGCCCGCCGAAGATGACCGGCCGCCTCGACCAGTCGATCCTGGAGCGTACGGATCGCGGCCAGGTCGGTCAGCACATACGCCTCCGCGGTCCGGTCGCCGGTGCGCCGGACCGTTTCGAGGCTCTGTTCGAGGCGGGCGGCGGCGCGGTCGAGCGGAACCGGGCGGCCGGGCAGGCGCGCCAACAGCGACAACACGTACGCCTCGCTGAATGTGTCGCCCAGCGTGACGTAGAGATCGAGGGCGCAACCGAACCGCTGCGCCGCCTGTGCCGCCTCACCCAGCCGGGCGTCGATCAGCCCGAGCCGGACCAGCGCGTCGGCCTGCCCCGGCGCGTCACCCAGCAGGTCGTACAGTTCCCGCGCTGTCTCTTATACACA
>KL571425.1:38859-39689 GCA_000715855.1 Actinoplanes liguriensis | reverse complement strand
CGCCTGCCGATAGTCCCCCAGGAGCCAGTCGACGCTGCCGAGATTCCGGAGCACCTGGGCCTCGGCGGCGCGATCCCCCAGCTCCTCATAAAGAGCCAGGGCTTGCCGGTACGTCGTGACGGCCTCCTCCGGACGCCCTTGACGGCGGTGCAGCCGCCCGAGGTGCGACAACGCCCGCGCCTGTGCCGCCCGATCGCCGACGGCCCGAGCCGCGGTCACCGCTGACGCCGTCACGGTCGTCGCCTCCGCGGCCGGCCCACCGGCGTCGAGGTACGGGAACAGCGCCTCGGCCAGCGCGATGGTCTGCCGGTACCAGCCGTGCGCCGTGCCGTAGGCGCACATCACCGCGAGGTTGGGCCGTTCCGCCTCGATCCACGTCCGGGCGGTGTCCGTTCTCGCCCCGGCCAGGTAGTGGTCGAACAGCCGCGTCAGCGCGTCCCGCCGGTCCGGCTCGGTGTCCTGGACGTCGGCGAGTTCCGCGGCGTACGCGCGCAGCAGGTCGTGCATGCCGTACCGCCCGCCCCGGCCGGCCTGGACCAGACTGGCCCGGACCAGCACGCCGAGCAGTCGTCGCGCCTCGCCCGGGTCGGTGCCGGTCAGCGCCGCCACCGCGTCGAGGTGCGCGGTCTCGCCCGGGTGGAGCCCGAGCAGCCGGAACATCCGGGCCGCGGCGGCCGGCAGGTTCCGGTACGACCAGGAGAACACCGCCCGCACCTCGGCCCGCGGGTCGCCGCTCGCGTCGAGCAGGTCGAGCCGCCCCTGGTGGTCGCCGAGTTCGGCGACCAGTTCGGCCAGCGGCACGTCACCGCGGTCGGCGGCGAGTTCGGCGG
>KL571425.1:37853-38649 GCA_000715855.1 Actinoplanes liguriensis | reverse complement strand
AGAGATGTGTATAAGAGACAGGCAGCCGGGCGCACGCGGCGGCCAGTGTCCCGGCGGCGGACGGTTCCCGGTCCACCCGTACCCCGATCAGTTTGCGCAGCAGGCCCAGCGCGTCCGGCAGCGGCAGCAGGTCGAGGTTGACCCGCTCGGCGCCGTGCACGGCCACCATCCCGGGCAGCGAGTCCCGGCTGGTGATCAGCACCAGGCACGATCCGGTGCCGGGCAGCAGCGGCCGCACCTGCTCGACGGAGGACGCGTTGTCGAGCAGCACGAGCATCCGCCGCCCGGTGAGCTCGGACCGGTAGCGGCCGGCCCGCTCGTCGGTGCCCGGCGGGATCTCCGGCCCGCGCACGCCGAGCGCGGTGAGGAACCCGGCGAGGGCGTCGCCGACCGCGACCGGCTGCTCGGCGTCGTAGCCGCGCAGGTTCACGTAGAGCTGCCCGTCGGGGAACGCGTCCCGGACCCGGTGCGCCCACCGCACGGCCAGCGCGGACTTGCCGACCCCGGCGGTGCCGGAGAGCAGCGCGACGGTGAGCGGCGGCTCGTCGGGGCCGGGCGACACCAGCAGGCCGTCCAGTGTGGCGAGCTCGTCGAGGCGGCCGGTGAACGCCCGTACGTCGGCGGGAAGTTGCGCGGGAATCGTCGCGGCCGCGGCCGTCGGGACTCCGGGCTCACGCGCCGGGGCGTCGAGGGCCGGATCGGCGGCGATGATCTGCTCGTGCAGCCGGCGCAGCGCCGCGCCCGGATCGCTGCCCAGCTCGTCGGCGAGCCGGCGGCGGATCCGGCGATACTGCTC
>KL571425.1:34828-37678 GCA_000715855.1 Actinoplanes liguriensis | reverse complement strand
TGGCCAGTCCGGGAAGCAGCTCGCTGTGCCGGCCGAGTCGCAGCAGCACGTCGTTGCTGTCGAGCTCGGCGGCGAACCGTTCGTCGAGCAGCGTGCGCCGCGTCGCGTCGATCCACGGCGTGTCCAGCCCGTCGAACGGGTCGGCCCGCCACAGGCCGAGCGCCTGCGCGATCAGGCCGGCGGCGGCCTGATCGGACTCCGCCACCCGGCTCGCGGTCATCAACCGGCGGAATCGGTGCAGGTCCACGGCCTGGGGATCCACCGTCAACAGGTAGCCACCGGACTCCTTGCGGATCTCCACGCCGGCGCCGGCGACGGCACGACGCAGCCGGGACAGGTAGCTGTAGAGCGCGCTCGCGGCCCGCTGCGGGGCGTGCCCGCCCCACACCCGGTCGATCAGCTGGTCCAGCGTGACCGGGCGGCCGGCCTCGACGAGCAGCACGCCGAGCACGCAGCGCTGCCGGGCATGCCCGAGGTCGACGATCCGGCCGTCGACCTGGGCCGTGACCACCCCGAGGACACCGAACTCCGCCGCCAACTGACCTCCGCACGCCCGTCGCCTACCAGGCGATTCAAGAAATCCACCAGGACGGTACGAGTTTCGCATGCTTCGTACAAGGTCGGCCGGAGAGCATTGACACGTTGCAGGGCGGCAGGTCGCTCTCGCCCGGTTACGCCAGCGTAACGGGGGAATCGGGACGCCACAGCGCCTTCACCGGCGACGAGCGGCCTGCCCTGCAATGACCCCCGGCCTCAGTGCGGCATCGGGGTGATGTGGTGGACGTCGAGGTGCAGGTCGATCAGGACCGGCCCGGCGCGATCGTCGAGGACCTTCGCCACCACGTCCAGGTCGTCGAGCCCGCGAACGGTCACTCCGGTGCCGCCCAGCGCCTCCGCGACCCCGGCCAGGTCCGGCCACGTGAACAGCGAGAGGCCCGGGTCGAGGCCGCGTTCCACGAACTGGATGTGCTCCGCCCCGTACCCACCGTCGTTGCAGACGATCACGATCAGATCCAGACCTTCGCGTACGGCGGTGGCGAACTCCCCCACACCCCCGTGCATGAACCCGCCGTCCCCGCTGACCAGCACCACCGGCTCGGGACTGCGCGCCGCGGCCGCGCCGATCGCCGCGCCCATCCCGGTGCCGATCGACCCGAAGTTCTCCGGGAAGACCAGCCGCCGCGGATCACCGACGTGCAGGTGACGCAGGCTCTCCATCATGAACCGCCCGCCGTCGTTCACCAGCACCCGCGGCTCCGGCAGGATCGTGTCCAGCCGCCGCAGCGCCGTCTCGACGTCCACGGTCCCGGGCGAGGTCACGGGCCGTCCGGCCGCCGGCTCGGCGTGTTCCAGCGGATATCCCGCCTTCTCCCCGATCTCCGCGACCAGCGCGTCGGCCACGACCGCCGCGTCCCCGGTGACCGTCGCCGGTGCCAGGTCCACCGTCACCACGCGACGGTTGTGCAGCAGGCTTCCGCCGATCGTCGTGTAGTTGTTGAGCCCCGCGCCGATGCTCAGGATCAGGTCGGCCCGGTTCAGGATCTCCGTGGTCGCCGGCTCGGCCAGGCTCCCGGCGAGCCCGAGGTCGAACGCCTCCCCGCGGAACAGGTCACGCGCCTTCAGGGTCGTCGCGACCGGCGCACCGAGCCGCCGCGCCAGCCGGGCCACCTGGTCACGGGCGTCGATCGCACCGCGCCCGGCCAGGATCACCGGCCGTTTCGCCGCGGTCAGCAACGCCGCCGCGCGCCGGACCGCCGCCGGGTCCGGGTACGCGACCTGCCGTTCCGGCAGGTTCAAGGGCACGCCGCGGTACGCGACCTCGCGCCACATGAGGTCCGAGGGCACGTTGAACACCACGGGCCGGCGTTCGGTGATCGCGCGACGGATCGCGACGGCCAGGTCGTCGAGGGCGCTCTCCGGGGTGCGGGCCTGCTCGAACCCGGCCCCGGTCGGCAGCACCACGTCCCGCTGCTCGATGTCCTGCAGGCCGCCCCGGCTGCCGGTAGCGGTGTCACCGGCGATCAGCAGCAACGGCGTACGCCCGCGGACCGCCTCGACCAGCCCGGTCACCGTGTTCGTCAGCGCCGGGCCGTGCGTGACCGTGACCACGCCCAGCTCGCCGGTGCGCGCCGCGTAGCCGTACCCCATGAACATCGCGCCGGCCTCGTGGGCCGCACCGACGTAGTGGCCGTTCCGCTCGTGCACGAAGCTGTGCACGAGGAACATGTTCGCGTCGCCGATCAGGCCGAACATGGTTTCCACGCCGTGCTCCGCGAGCGCCCGGGCGAGCGCCGCGTGCAACGGCATCGTCTGGCTCAGACTCATGGCCGTGTCCTCACTCGACAGGCGGTAGCCCGTCATCGACTCCACGAACGGCCCGCACCGCGCGAGGTTCACGGGCTGAAGCAGAGGTCACACCACCGATCCCGGGATGAAACGCTGATCACATCGCTGAACCGTCGGGGACCTGAACCCGGCGCCGAACCGCCCGTCGCCAGGGGTATGACTGAGAAGCCCGACTTCGCGAAGCTCGCCGGTGAGCTGGACGGTCCCCTGTTCCTGCCGGGTGACCCCGGTTACGCCGCGGAGTCCTTCACCTTCCACCTGACGCACCCGCTCACCCCGCTTGCCGCGGTCGGCGCCGCCTCGGTCGCCGACGTCCAGGCAGCGATCCGCTTCGCGGCCGCGAACAACCTGCCCATCGCCGTACGCGGTGGTGGCCACCTCCAGACGCACCGCGCCTCGGACGCGCTGCTGGTCACGCTCGACCGGATGAACGACGTCACCGTGGACGCGCGGCGCCGGACCGCGCGGGTCACCGGCTCCACCCGCTGGCAGGCCGTGATCGAC
>KL571425.1:34221-34604 GCA_000715855.1 Actinoplanes liguriensis | reverse complement strand
GCCGGGCTGGCGCCGCTGAGCGGGTCGTCGGTGACGGTCGGCGCGATCGGCTACGTGCTCGGCGGCGGGCAGGGCCCGATCCTGAGCCGCCTGCACGGGTACGCCTCCGACCACGCCCGCTCGTTCGACATCGTCACCGCCGACGGCGAGCTGCGCACGGTCGACGCCGAGCACGAGCCGGACCTGTTCGCGGCGCTGCGCGGCGGCAAGGGCAACTTCGGCGTCGTCACCGCGATGGAGATCGGCCTGTTCCCGGTCACGACCGTGTTCGGCGGCGGGATCTACTTCTCCGGCCAGGACATCCGCGAGGTGCTGCACACCTGGCGGGACTGGGCGGCGACGCTGCCGGTCGAGGCGACCACCTCGTTCGCGGTGATGTGGCT
>KL571425.1:32975-33990 GCA_000715855.1 Actinoplanes liguriensis | reverse complement strand
AGGAGCTGCCGCCCCCGTTGCGCGGCGCCAACGTCGTCCACGTCCGATTCGCGTACGACGGTCCGGCCGAGACCGGCGCCGCCCTGCTCGCGCCGATGCGGGCGGCCGCGCCGGCGATCATCGACACGGTCGCCGAGGTGCCGTTCCCGGTCGCCGCGGTCCTGCACAACGATCCGACCGAGCCGGCCCCGGCGATCCACCGCAGCCTCGGTCTCGGGTCGCTGCCGGACGAGGCGCTCGCCAAGCTGATCGAGCTGACCGGCCCGGAGAGCCCGTTGCGGCTGCTCAGCGTCGAGGTCCGGGCGCTCGGCGGCGCGATGGACGTGGCCCCGGCGACGCCGGACTCGGTGCCGACCCGTGGGCTGCCGTTCCACCTGATGGGGCTGCAGATCGCGCTGCCACCGGACGTGGCCGCGCAGTCGGCGAACCTGGAGTACCTGATCGGCTCGATGAAGCCGTGGGGCGACGTCCGCCGGATGGTCAACTTCATCGGCCCGGAAGAGGTCCTGGAGGCGGCCGAGCTGCGGGAACTCTACGGTCCGGAGATCTACGACCGATTGCTGGCCACGAAGCGGAAGTACGACCCGACCTCGATGTTCCGGAAGAACCACACCATCCGGCCGCTCTGATCGCGCGCTAACATCGTCATCGGTTCTTAGAAACGGGAGCACAGACCAGTGTCAGTGGACGACGACATCTCAGGGTGAATCCCCTGCTGCGGCCACCGGCGAGCGCGTTCGATCGCGCCGCCCGCGTGGCCCATGTCGTCGTTCCCTGATCAGTGCTCACCCTCGTACCCTCTAAGGCCTTTGAATGTCTATCATTTGCACCAATCTGTCCTTTTCGTGGCCGGATGACACTCCGGTCTTCGACGATCTGTCGGTGTCGGTTCCCGACGGGCGCACCGGGCTGGTCGCCGCCAACGGATCTGGCAAGAGCACCCTGCTCCGCCTGATCACCGGCGAGCTGAAGCCGACCGGCGGCAGCGTGGTCGTCGAGGGCGTGCTCGGCTACC
>KL571425.1:31631-32784 GCA_000715855.1 Actinoplanes liguriensis | reverse complement strand
CCCCCTGCCGTTCCTCGCCGAGCAGAACGTCGCCGAGGTGCTCGGCGTCGACCGGACCATCGAGGCGCTGCACGCGATCGAGTCCGGCGACGCCGCCGAGGAGCATTTCACCACGATCGGCAACGATTGGGACATCGAGGAGCGCACCCGCGCCGAGTTGGACCGGCTCGGCCTCGGCGGCATCGGGCTCGACCGGCGCCTCGGCACCCTCAGCGGCGGCCAGGTCGTCTCCCTCGGACTCGCCGCCCAACTGCTCAAACGCCCCGACGCGTTGCTGCTCGACGAACCGACCAACAACCTCGACGGGCCGGCGCGCGAACGGCTGACCGAGGTGCTGCGCGGCTGGAACGGCTGCCTGCTGGTGGTCAGCCACGACCGCGCGCTGCTCGACGAGATGGATCGGATCGCTGCCCTCGACCACGGCGACGTCCGGTGGTATGGCGGGAACTTCGCCGCCTACACCGAGGCGGTCCACGCCGAACGCGAAGTCGCCGAACGCCAGGTCCGCAACGCCGAACAGGACCTCAAACGGCAGAAACGGGAGATGCAGCAGGCGCGGGAACGGGCCGCGCGCCGCGCCTCGAACGCCTCCCGCAACCTCGCCGACGCCGGACTCGCCCGGATCGTCGCCGGCGGTCTCAAACGGGACGCGCAGGTCTCCGCGGCCAAAGCCAACGAGACGCACGCCAGCCGGGTCGGTGACGCCCAGGCACGCCTCGACCAGGCGGCCCGCGCGGCCCGCCAGGAAGACAAGATCGCCATCGAGTTGCCGGGCACCACGGTTCCGGCGGGGCGCACCGTCTTCCATGGGGAGAAACTGCGGATCGCGTACGGTGACCAGCCCGTCTTTGCCTCTCCCGGCGTCGACCTGGACATCCGTGGCCCGGAGCGGATCGCCCTGATCGGCCCCAACGGCGCGGGCAAATCCACCCTGATGCGCATGATCAACGGCGACCGGGAGCCGGACGCCGGCAGCATCACCCGCGCGGACGGTCGCGTCGCCTACCTGTCCCAGCGCCTCGACCTGCTCGACGAGTCCCGCACCGTGCTGGAGAACCTCACCGCGTGGGCGCCCGCCCTCACCGACGCGGAACGGATGAACCTCCTCGCCCGGTTCCTGTTCCGGGGCACCCGAGCCCACCTGCCGGTCCAC
>KL571425.1:28892-31356 GCA_000715855.1 Actinoplanes liguriensis | reverse complement strand
TGCTGCTGCTCGACGAGCCGACGAACAACCTCGACCTGGACAGCGTGGCCCAGCTGGAGGCGGCGCTTACCGCCTATCGGGGCGCGTTCGTGGTGGTCAGCCACGACTCCCGGTTCCTGGCGGAGATCGGCATCACCCGCTGGCTCCACCTGACCGACGGCCACCTGACCGAAACCACCGCCCCCACCACCGCGTAGTTCAAGCCGGGGCCGGGACCCGGCTCCGCCTGCTCAACCACCGTGCAGTTCAGGCCGGGGCCGGGACGCGGCCCCGCCTGCTCAACCGCCGGGCCGGGCCGGGCTCCCCGCACACCCCGCCGGCCGGGGGTTGCGCCGTGAGCGGGCGCAACCCCCGACGTGCCTTCGAAGCGACCGCAACCGGTCGCGACAGCCACTGCGAGCCCGCGGTGGGCGGTGGCTGACAGGCTCGGGTTCGCCGGTTCGCCGGTTCGCCGGTTCGCCAGGACCCGGGGAGGGCCCGCGCCGGACCGGGAGGCTTCGCCGGTCCGTCAGGATTTGGTGAGGGCCGGTGACGCGGTTCCGTCGACCACCTTGTGCTCCTCGGCGGCCTCGCCACGATCCGTTACCTCGCGGTGGTCACCGGTCGTGATGGTGATGCGGCGCGGTTTGGCGGCCTCGGCCACCGGGATCGTCAGCGTGAGCACGCCGTCCTGCCACGTCGCGGAGATCTTGTCCAGGTCCAGGCCGTCGCCCAGGGTTATGCGGCGCTCGAAGGTGCCGGTGGGGCGCTCGCGGCGCAACCACTGGACGTCGTCGTCGGTGCGCGCGGAGCGCTCGGCGCGAATCGTCAGGACCCGCCGGTCGACGTCGATCTGCACCGAGCCCGGGTCGATGCCCGCCAGGTCGCAGTGCAGGACGAAGTGGTCACCGGACCGGTACAGGTCCATCGGCATGGCCAGGCCGGCGGCGCTGCCGCTCATCATCTGGCCGGCGAGCCGGTCGAACTCGCGGAAAGGATCGAAAGTCAGCACCACGAACACCTCCTCATGACTGCCCACCGGCCTTTCCGGCGGGCACGTGGCGCTCGGCTAAAGATCAAATCTGCCGAGGTCGCTGCATGGGGCGATGCGGTCCATCACCGCGATTGACCAGCAGCGACAAGTAATTTTTTAGCACTGCCCCACGGGGAGTGCCAAGTCCTTCCGCCAAAATTTTCCCGGCGTGATCTTTACTGGAGCGGGCGTCACGCCGTACCTCAGGAGGATGTTGTGGTTCTTGATCTGCCGACCCCGTGCGTGATCGTCGACGGGGACGTGCTCGACCGGAATCTGCGGACGATGGCGACGGCGGCGGCCGGGCGTGGGATCGCGCTGCGGCCGCACGCCAAGACGCACAAGTGCGTGGAGATCGCGCGTCGTCAGGTCGAGCTCGGTGCGGCCGGGTTGACGGTGGCAACGGTCAGCGAGGCGGAGGTTTTCGCCGCCGCGGGCCTCGACGACCTGTTCATCGCCTACCCGATCTGGCCCACCCCGCAGCGCGCCGCCCGCCTGCGGGAGCTGGCGTCCCGGGTCCGGCTGCGGATCGGCGTCGACTCCGCGGAGAGCGCGGAAGCCCTGGCCACGGCCGTTCCTGGGCTGGAGGTGCTGGTCGAGGTCGACAGCGGGCATCACCGTAGCGGCGTCACCCCCGCGCAGGCAGGCGCTCTCGCGGCCACGGCAGAAAATGCCGGATTGACGGTACGAGGGGTGTTCACCTTCCCGGGTCACGCGTATGGCCCGGGCCGGCAGCGGCAGGCCGCGCAGGACGAGTCGGCCGCGCTCGCCGAGGCTGACGGCCCCGGCGTCCGCAGTGGCGGCTCCACGCCGACCGTGGCGCTGAGCGGCGCGGACGTGCTGACCGAGATCCGCCCCGGCGTGTACGTCTTCGGCGACGCCCAGCAGCTGGAACTCGGCACGTGCGGCTGGGACGAGGTGGCGCTGACCGTGCTGTCCACGGTGGTCAGCCGCTCCGGGAACCGGTTCGTCCTGGACGCCGGCAGCAAGGTTCTCGGCGCCGACCGGCAGGCGTGGGCCACCGGTTTCGGCCGGCTCGCCGAGCACCCGGACGCCCGGATCGTCGCGCTCTCCGAGCACCACGCCACCGTCGCTCTCCCGGACGGTGTGCCGCTCCCCCACCTCGGCGACGTTCTGCGGGTCGTTCCCAATCATGTGTGTACGACCGTGAATCTCGCCGACGAGCTGATCGTCACCGCCGCGGGCGCCGAGGTGGACCGCTGGCGCGTCGCCGCCCGTAACGCGAACACGTAGACCCCGGGGTCCCGGGTGTCGTCCCGCCAGGGCTTCTCACTGGCGTGACGGGCGGCCCCGGGGCGGGAGTGTGTCAGGTATGAACTGGATTCTGGACAGCGCGTTCTGGCCCTTCTTCCCGGCGTGGGAGTACGAGCTCGAGTCCGTGCCCCGCCCCGGCCCTGTGGGCCGCCCGGTCGCGGCGCGGCGCTTCACCCG
>KL571425.1:28447-28723 GCA_000715855.1 Actinoplanes liguriensis | reverse complement strand
CAACGCGACGGCGCGTTCACCGTGCCGGGCGGATAGAGCAGTGCGGTCGAAGCCGCCTCGATCAGCCAGTCGCGGGTACGGTCCAGGGACCAGCCGCGGTCCCGCACCAGCGCCGGCCACGAACCCGCTCCGAAGTAGAACCACAGGATATCGTGGACGTCTTCCCTGGTCAGGCCCGCGCGTGGAGCCCCGACCTCGATCAGGCGGTCCGCGATCACGCCGACCGCCTGCTGGTAGCCCTGCAGGATGCGGTCGTGCACGGCGGCAGCGGCGGGT
>KL571425.1:25680-28217 GCA_000715855.1 Actinoplanes liguriensis | reverse complement strand
GCGCGAGCCTGCGGGAACAACTCGACGATGGTGTCCCAGTGCCGGACGTGGTTCTGCCAGGTGCCGTACCCGATCATGCGGATGATCTCGGCCCCGTCGGACGTCGACCGGATCGCCGTACCGGTCTCCTCGGCCGCCGGGTCCTCCATGATCGGCAGCAGGAGCGCGGCCAGGATGTCCGCCTTCCCACCGGCGCTGGTGTAGACGGTGGGCACCGCGACCCCGGCGCCACGGGCGATCTTCGGAACCGTGGTCTCCGCGTAGCCGTCCCGCACGAACAGCTCCCGCGCGACGGCCAGGATCTCCGCACGGGTCGCGGCCGCGGCGTCCGCTCGCCGCGGCGAGTGATACCGGTTCGCTGCCACGACAACGGATCGTAGCGTCCGCATCGAACCCCCTCCGGGCCGGCTTCATTTTTCGAATCGACTTCAATTCGGCAAGCAATAATTCACGTCACCGAATTGAACCTTCGGCGTTTGTGCAGCATATCGGCGGCGCCTTGCGAAAAACAGCTTCACCCGACTTGAAATGTGCTCGAACAAAGCCATTATGGAGATGTTCGAAGTCGAACGGACGATGGATAGGAACAGAAAGTGCAGATGAAGAAACTGCTCGGGCACACGTTCGCCGCGGCGCTGCTGGCCGGTGCCGGAATCGCCGCGACGACCGCACCGGCCTCCGCGGCGAGCTGGTTCAAGCACATCAACTCGAACGGTGACCAGGCCGAGGTCGACGACGCCCCGGGTGACGGCGCCGCATCCTGGTACTGGCTCTACAACGCGTCGAACGACGGCAAGCCGGCGGTTCTTCAGTTCCGGACCTGGAACGGGGATTACTACTCCCGGGCCGTCGGCACCAACGGCGCTGCCCGGTCGTACGAGTTCGATCAGGACATCTGGTCGTTCCGGCTCTGCAAGGGCGACGACCCGTTCACCGGATGCAGCGGCTGGTATTACCTCCCGTCGTAGGGCACGAAATGGCCGCCCCGCCATTCTGGTGGGGCGGCTTTCCCTATTACGGACCACCTCGAGCCGAGTTCATCGCGGTGACACAAATCGCGTCACCACCTGCCGTCACGTGAGATCCGGGCCCTCGCAATGCGATCCCCGCTCGCCGAGCCAAGACCTCGGCCACCGCGCGGCCGCAGTCCTCGCGGCAAGGACCCGGCCGCCGGGGCGAGAACCGAGTCCCTCGCGGCGAGATCCGGCCGCCGGAGGCAAGACCGGATTGTCACGGCGAGATCCGGCCGCCGGAGGCAAGGCCCGGGCCCTCGCGGTGAGGACTCGGTTGTCGCGGCGAGATCCGGCCGCCGGGGGCGAGGACAGGGTCCCCGCGGTGAGGACCCGGTTGTCACGGCCGGCTCGGCGATCGTCGTGGTGGGATCAGCTCGGGCTGTTCGCCGCCGCGGCCTTCAGGGCGGCCAACTCGGTGAGCGTCCCGTCGCGGCGGGCCTTGCGGATTCCCTGCTTGGCCATGACACCGTTGACGAAGGTCTGCAGCGTCTTGATCGGCGGGGCGATGAAGCCGGCCGAGGTGTGCGCGGCGTAGACCGCCTCGTCGCCGTGAACCTCCAGCCAGCCGGTGGCCCAGCGGGTGGCGAGCCCGATCGCCTGCGGGCCGAACGAGTGCGCGGCGAAGCCGGCCCGCCGACCACCCTCGGGCAGCAGACCCGCGGCCGCCTCCAGGCGCAGCCCGCGCGGATCCGGGCCGGCGACCCGGACCGGGACGACCACCGGGAAGCCGTCCGCGCCCCGGAACGCGACCAACTGGTGCGGGAGCTTGTGGACCTGCTTGTGGAGCTTGGCGGTGTCGACGCGCGGCGCGGTGCCCTTGGCCGGCGGTTTCTGCGGCGCCGGGCCGTCCACGGGCCAGGATTCGCCGGCGACCCGGAGGACCCCACTGCCGTCGAGCGCCGGCCAGGACGCGACCCGGCGGACCGCGATGTCGATCACGACGCGCTCCTGGTGGTACTCGCGGAGCAGCCAGTCCCAGACCGGGCCGGTCGGCGCGGCGCCCAGGAAGCGGTTCATGTCCGGCTCGATGGCGGCGAGCCGTTCCGGGGACGGCTTCAGCGGGACGTTCGCCACGCCCTGGGCCAGGATGAAGTCGTCGCCGGCGGCGAAGCCGTGCTCGCGGGTGTGGTACGCCATCGCGACGCGCGGGTCGCGCAGCAGATGCCGGAGCTTGCGGTTGAAGGCGAGTGAGGTGGTCACCGAGATCTCGCCGGCCGCACGGTCCACCCCACCGGTCGGCGACACCGGCACGGCCACCGCGCCACCGGCCGGCGTGGTGTACGCGAAGATCGTGACGAGGTCCCCCGCAAAGGCGTCCTGCGCAGCATCGTTCCAGTCAACAAGATTCGGCATGCCTCAGTTATAGGGCCATATAATCAATATTTGCTAATCGCCCCGGCTTCGTCACAGCAGTGAACCCAGCCCACCCTCACACGTTGAAGAAGCGCACCACGGGCATCAGATGCGAGCCCAAGGCCGAAGGCGGCCCGAGGCGCAAGGCCGAAGGCGGCCCGAGGCGCAAGG
>KL571425.1:24264-25369 GCA_000715855.1 Actinoplanes liguriensis | reverse complement strand
GGCGGCCCGAGGCGCAAGGCCGAAGGCGCAGGCGCAAGGCCGGAGGCGCAAGGCGCAAGGCGACGCGAGGTGGCGCAAGGCGAGGTGGCGCAAGGCGCGAGGCGCGAGGTGGCGCGACAAGAGGGCCGCGGCATGTTGACGACGTCGCGCGCACGCGAACGCCGATTCACTACACGCGTGGCGTGCGGCCCACGCGAAAGGGCGCGGCAGACCAAGCGGAAACGGCGACGCGCGCCGGACGGGGCCCGGCGCGCGCTGATGAGACGCTGCTTACTGCCGATGCGGGTCTTGTGGGTGAACCGCGCCCACCCACGGAGATCGCCCCGGAGGGGTTCGCGTTCTGGACGCGCCGGCGGCCGGCGAACCCCGCAGGGGTCCCCGCGGGAGCGGCGGCGATGGACCACAGCGGACCTGGGACATCAAGAATTTGATCGTGAAGTTGCCGCCGTTCCTTCGCTAGGCGGTGACGAAGCCCAGCACCGCCGCGTTGAAGCGCTGCGGCTCCTCCACGTGCCCCATGTGGCCGCTCTCCTCCAGGATCACCAGGCGGGATCCGGGTACCAGATCGTGGATCTCCCGGGCCCACCGCTCGCCGCAGATGACGTCGTAGCGCCCGCCGATGACCAGCGTCGGAACGCTGATCTTGGCGAGGAGTTCGCGGTCCTGGACGAGTTCGCCGGCGACGTACTCGACCCGGGTGTGCTCGCGGAACGAAGTGAATTCCGATTCGCGTTCCCACCAGTGGGCGAAGTACGCCGGCAGCAGCCCCCGCAGCGCGACGGTGAGCTGCTCGTCGTCGGTGATCGAGCCGACCGACTGCAACGCGCCGAGGACCGCCGGCAGCTCCGGGTTGCCGTCGTTGCGGGCGACGAACTCCTGCAGCAGGCGAACGCTCTCCGCGCCCTGCTCCTCACCGGTGACCGGGGAGGACTCGTAGAGGACCAGCCCGGCGACCCGGTCCGGCCGGTGCGCCGCGTAGTACTGGGCGACGAACCCGCCGTACGAGTGGCCGAGCAGGTACACCTTGCCGGCGGCGAGCTCGTCGAGCACTTCGTCCAGCGAATCCGCATAAACTTCGCGGGTGTAGCCCTGCGGGTGCGTGGGC
>KL571425.1:22777-24007 GCA_000715855.1 Actinoplanes liguriensis | reverse complement strand
CCGCTCGGCGTCGCCGGTGCCGATCGGCTCGACGTAGACGACCGTCATGTGCTCCTCGAGCCCGGGCATCCGCAGGTAGTCCCAGTAGACGCCGGGCCCGCCGGGGAACGCGACGAGGGTGGCCGGGCCGTTGCCGAAGACGTGATAGCGCGATTTCACCGGAACTCCCTCCGGTAGGACGACTCCACCCACTGGCGGACATGTGACGGCGGTGCGGACCGGTCGGGTCCGCCGGCCGCGGCGACCGAGGCGTCGGCGACGGACATCTCGTCGTCGCAGGCCGAGGTGAAGGCCAGGCCGAACGCAGCGGCGACGGCGAACGGGGCGATGCGGGCTGCAAGCATGAGCGAATTCCTTTCCGTAACGATCGACGCGGTTCGCGCCGAGAAGTTCAGATGACCGGCGGCACGAAGCCAGCGGCGGCACGAAGGCAACGGCGGCGCGAAGGTGTCGGCGGCGCGAAGCCGACCGGGGCGCGAAGGTGACCGCGGAACGCAGGGCCGGCTGTGAGGCTCAGGCGACCGCGGCGCGCAGCGAGCGCATCGCGTAGTGGGCCCGGGACTTGACCGTCCCGACCGGCACACCCAGCCGCTCCGCGGTCTCCCCCGCGGTGCGCCCCTGCACGTACAACTCGCTGAGGATCCGGCGATGCATGCTGCTCAGCCCACGGAACCCGCGGCGCAGCGAGTCGATGGCCACCACCGTCTCGGTGGTGGTGTCCGGACCCGCCCCGAAGGCCGCGTCCGTCTCCAGGAGGTCGACTTCCGGCGGCCGGGCCCGCTTGCGCCGGATCGAGTCGATCGCCACGTTGCGCGCGACCGTGAACAACCAGCGGCGCTCGTTCTCCTCTTCCGCGGGCACGCTGTCCAGGTGGCGCCAGGCGCGCAGCATGGTTTCCTGGACCAGGTCCTCGGCGCTCTGCCGGTTCCCGTTGGTGAACCCGGTCAGGTAGCTCAGCAGGGCCGCGGAGTGACGGATGTGCAGGTCGGTCATTCGGTCAGCGCTCATGCATTCAAACTGCGCCGCCAGGGGTGTCCCTCGCCCCAGGGCGCCGCACTGGTCGCGAACCCTGGTATCCCCCGGGCCAGGGCTGGACCCTGGTCCCGTACCCGGGGGTCACCGGCGACAGTGGGCTCAGCACAACCGTCGCGAGGAGGAGCGAGCATGAGTGAGCCGAAGGTCTGGCTGGTCACCGGGAGTTCCCGGGGGCTGGGCCGGGCCGTCGTGGTG
>KL571425.1:21819-22567 GCA_000715855.1 Actinoplanes liguriensis | reverse complement strand
TCAGAGATGTGTATAAGGGACAGACCTGGTGGCGGCCTACCCGGGGCAGGTCGAGGTGGTCCCGCTGGACGTGACCAATCCGGCCGCGGCGCGCCGGGCGGTGCGGGACACGGTCGAGGCGTTCGGGCGTCTGGACGTCGTGGTCAGCGGCACCAGCGCCGGGAACGCCGACGGCCTGCGGGAGCGGATCGAGGCCGACCTGTTCGGCGTCGTGCACGTCGCCGAGGCGGCGCTCCCGGTCCTGCGGGATCGCCGTGCCGGCACGTTCGTGCAGGTCTCGACGGGCAGGGCGGAGACTTCCCGGCTCGCGGCGGAGGGCTTCTTCGAGGTGCTGGCGGCCGAGGTGGCGCCGCTCGGCATCACGGTGATCATCGTGGAGCTCGGTGACGACGGCGACCCGGGCCGGGCGGCTCAGGCGATCGTGCGGGTGGTTGCGGAGGACGACCCGCCGCGGCGGCTGCTCCTGGGTGCGGACGCGCTCACGGCGGCGCTGGAGACGGGCGCGGCCCGGATCGCCGAGGCCGAGAAGTGGGCGGGTCTGAGCAAGTCGGTGTGAGCACGCGGAAAGGCCGGCCCGGGTAACCGGGCCGGCATCGATTTCTGTCCGCGGTCAGCCTTCGAGGCCGGCGGCCTTGGCCATGTACTTGGCGTACCAGCCCGGCCAGTTCTCGTCGTACTTGCCGTCCAGCTCCTCGGCCTCGTGCTTGCCGTGGGCGATCGCCGCGTCGCGCAGCGCCTGCTCCAGTTC
>KL571425.1:16401-21658 GCA_000715855.1 Actinoplanes liguriensis | reverse complement strand
GATGTGTATAAGAGACAGCAGGAACCCGGTCGGTGGTGCCGGCATGGTGGAAGACGCCACCCGCGTCGTGGAAGATCTCGCTCGGCTCGGCGCCGTTCGCGACCAGTTCGGCGCGGGCGGCCTCGATGTCGTCGACGACGATGTGCACGCCGTGGCTCGACCCCGGCGCGGCGTCGGTGACGCCCTTGCCGATGATGATCGACGCGGCCGATCCGGGCGGGGTGAAGTGCACCACGCGGAAATCGTTCGGGCCCGAGTAGTCCACGTCCTCGCGCCAGCCGAGCTTGTTGTAGAAGTCCTTGGCACGGTCCACGTCCGAGACCGGCAGGACCACGATCTCGACCTTGAAGTCCACCATCGTCTGCTCCTCCGCTGTGCCGGATGCCCCTGCATCCCGGTCGCTTCTCACTCTGCGCCTCCGGTGGGGTCCGTCGCCCCCGTGGAAGACACTGGTGCACCCCCGGGCATGCCCTCGTAGAGGTCCGCGTAGAGGCTCTCGACCCCCGGGGCGGTCAGCACGTCGTGCCCCGGATCGTCATCTCCGGTCAGCGTGTGCAAACCGAGCGGAATGCCGTTCACGCTGGCCAGACGGCTCGCGAAGTTAACCGCGGTTCGCGAATCGACGACGCCGTCACGTGAGCTGAGGACCATTGCCAGGTGCCGCAGGCCGGTCGGGCGGGGGCGCAGGGTCCGGGCGATCGCCAGGTACTGGGCGACCGCCCGCAGCGAGTAGCCCCGGGACGTGATCCGGTCCGGAATCAATCCCCGGCCGTACAGGACGGTCATGGCTGTCACCAGGGCCGGTGGCGCCTGCGCCGGGCCGGGTCTGAAGAACGGGGCAAGGAGCAACATCCGCCGTACGTCGTTACGCGGCTGCCCCGCGAGCCACGCGGCGAGCACCCCGCCCGCGGAGATGCCGGCGACGCCCACCTCCAACCCGAGTTCCCGGGTGAATGCCAGAGCTTCCCGCGCGTACGCGATCAATTGTCCTCGCGTGATCGAACGGTGCCTGTGCGGATCGTGCAGCCCGTGTCCCGGCGCCCGCGGGATCCAGACGTTGTATCCACGGGCGAAGAGCTCCGCCCCGAGCCCGGCCATCTGGGACGGGTCGTGGGTGTATCCGTGCAGCAGGAGAACGGCCCGCTCGGTCTTCCCGCCGTGACTGAGCAGCCGACTCGGCTCTTTCTCATCGGGTTCCATCGACAGAACACGACGGACGGGAGGGCCCGGAGTTCAGCCCTTGCGGTGGTATTGCGGTTCGGCGCGGCCACGGTAGATGCCGTGCCGCAGCTCGGAGATGTAGCCGTCGAGCTCGGGCATGCCCAGCCGGGCCGCCTCGGCGATCTCGGCCTCCAGGTCACAGGGCACGCGGACGAACTGGATCGAGAACGGCCCCTGCTCTCGGGAGTCGAGGACGCCTTCGAGGATCGCGTAGACCGGCGTCGGGTCGTCCATCGAGTTGCCCACGCTGCCGGTGTTGAACAGGGTGCGCCCCTCCGGCCCGACCTCGTAGAACGGGTCGTGGGTGTCGCCGTAGCCGACGACGGTGGGCTCCGGCCCGTCGAGCCCGGTCGCCGGGGTGTTCGCGAACAGGCCGAGGAACTGCTGCTCGTCGTGGTCGAAGCGGACCCGGTGGTGAACGCTCGTCGCGGACGCGTGGAACAGCCGCACCCGGCGGCCGCTGAGCCAGAAGTCGTGGCAGAACGGCAGGTCCCGCAGCCATTTTCCCTGGCCCTCGCCGAGCTGGGCGAGCCACCAGCGCATCGCCTCGTTGTCGTAGGTGCGGGCCGGGTCGGGCAGGAAGTCGTCCCAGTTCCCCAGGATGTTAATCGCGCATCGCGTCTGGCAGAGGTCGATCACCTCCCGGCCCCGCGGCCCCTTCCCGACGAAGTCGCCGAGGTTGAAGATGCGGTCGATCCCGCGGTCGTCGATGTCGCGCAGGACCGCTTCGAGAGCGGTGAGGTTGCCGTGAACATCGGAGACGAGAGCGATGCGATCAAGCCGGGGCACACGCCGATCCTAGAACCGGCGCGGCCCCGCACCCGGCATCACCGCTCGGCGGCGTGCTCAGCCGGCTCTGACGGCTCTCCCGCGGGCCGCGTAGAGCCGTGAGCGCCGGCCCGCTCCCGCAAGGCGGACACCCGGCAGCCCGGGGCTCACGAAAGGCTGACGTCGTCGAACCACACCGACCCGGCGTTGTCCCCCGACTTGAGGTGCAGCTGCACCCCGGCCGCGTCCTCCGGCGCCACCGCGTCCACGGTCAGCCGCGTCCAGTCGGTGGTCCCGCGCGGCAGCCGCGCCGACCTGTCCTGCCGGATCCACTGTCCCCGATCGTCGAACCAGCTCAACGTGATCTCGGTGGTCCCGGTCGCGTCCAGCCCGCAGGCCCACGCCGACGCCGACCACGACTGCCCGCCCTGCACCGGCGTCACCGGGGAGATCCGCAACGACGGCAGCCCGCGCATGTCCCGCCCGGTCCCGGAGAACCGCACCGAGTGCGTCCCGGCGTGCGCGACCTCGTCGGTCTGCTCGGCAACCCCGGCCTCGGGCAGGTTGTCCCGCCACGGCGAGTCCTGATTGTCCTGTTCGAAGCTCAGATCCAGCACGTCCTCGGCGCTCTCCGTGCCGCGCCAGGCGTTGCGGACCACCGCGGCGGCCGGTTTCGCGGTGCCGTCGGTGCGGTAGAGGCCGAACTGGTACTGCGCCGGCAGCACCGAGACCATCGATCCGGCCGGGATCGCGCCTTCGGCGAAGTCGGTGAGCGTCCACGGTGACACCGAGCCGACCCCGGCGACCGCGGCCGCGCGGAACACCCGGGCCAGGTAGGCGGCCTGTTCCCCGGGGCTGCCCACGCCGGTGCTCAGGCCGGTCTCGCCGATCACCATCAGCCCGGGAGCGACCGCGTCCCGCGCCCGCAGGATGTCCGCGAGCGCCTGCTCGGACTCGCCGTAGAAGTGGTAGTCGTAGTAGTCCAGCGTCACGTCGCCGAGCGCGTCGCGCAGCTCGGCCAGCCCGTCCGGGCCGGCGTGCCCGTCGACCGAGACGGTCAGCGGCATCGTCGGCGCGAACCCGCGGATCGCCGGGAGAACCTGGCGCGCCCACCGCACGGCCGGCTCGTCCTCGGGCGACATCTCGTTCTTCACCTCGACCGCGATCACACGTGGGTCGTCGGTGTAGGGGCCGACCACGGCCTGCGCCCACTCGACGCTGCCGCGGACGCTCTTGTAGCGCGACCACCAGTCGAACAGGGTCAGCTTCACGGTCAGGTCGTGCAGCGCCGCGATGCTGATGAAGTCGCTGAGCCGCTCCAGGTACGCGGGGTTCGGCGACGGGAAGCCGAAGACCTTCGGGAAGACGACGATCCGCACGCTGTCCGCGCCGAGGCCGGCGATCCGCGCGAGGTCGCTGTCCACCTGGACCGCGTCGAACCGGGTCCACATCGCCGACCATCCGGCGTCGGACGGGTAGTAGTTCATCGTCTTCGAACCGGCCACCGCGGCGAGCCGCCCGGCCAGGGTCGGTGCGGTGCCGGCGCTGCTGGCGGCGGGCGCCGGGTCGTCCGGCTCCCCGTCGGCGACAGCCGGCGCCGATGGCGCCACGGCACCCACGGTCAGCAGGCAGGACAGGGCAAGGGCACGAAAGCGGTCACTGCTCATCGAGGTACGGCGTCCCTTCACGTCATCGTCGCGGCAACGTCCGTTTCGGTTGTCGCGCGATCACGCGGAGTTCAGGCCGGTTGCTGTCCGGGGTGCGTCCGGTGCAAGCCCCGCTCCCCACTCCCCCTCACTACAAATTCCCCTTCCCGTACGCCATGAGCCGCCCCACCCCGCCCGCGACCCCCGCCCACCCCAATCCCGCCCCGCGCCACCGGCCCCCGGGCTGGCACTCACCGTTGTTATGCGTGCCCCAAAACAACGGTGAGCACCAGCCGACAACCGCAAGCGCCAACCCCCGGCCGGCCAAAGCCCACCGCGCGCCGCCGGGTCCCGGGCTGGCGCTCAGCGTTGTTATCCGGGCGCCAGAACAACGGTGAGGACCAGCTCAGTGGGCGGGCGGCGGGGCGGGCTCATGACGTACCGCGGGATGGGGGTTCTGGGGGCGAACGGGGGTTAACCGCGCAGGAGGGTGGCGCCGATCGCACGGCCGTGGTCGGTCCACGGGACCGGGCGCATGGTGGCCGGGTCCAGGCGGACGTTGACGCGGCGCCCCTCCGCGAACGTCGTCGCGGAGTCGAGGGACGTCACGCGGAAACCGTAGGTCGCGCTGGTCGAGCCGAGCCGGTCGAGCCAGAAGTGGACGTTGATGTCGCCGGTGCCGCTGACCGGCCGGTGGAACGTGATCGCATATTCCCGGACCACGTTGAACGCATCGGGCGTGGTGGGGCGGCCGCCCGAGAACGAGACGCCACGCTCGGTCCACCAGAGCACGACGGCCCGCTCGACCAGCACCGCATAGCGCGAGTTGTGCAGGACGCCCATCGCGTCCAGATCGTCGAAATGCACCGGCATCGGGATGACGGCGCCGGCTTCGGTCAGGGTGGTCATGGCAGCTCCGGGAGGATGTCGGGATCGGTGGCGAGGGTGCGGAGGTGGTCGTGCAACACCTGTCGTGCGTGCCGGTAGGCCGGCTCGGACGGGCGCATCACCGCGCACACGCCGAGTGACTCGATCAGGAATGCGAGTTGCGCCGGATCGGTCCCGTCCCGCAGGTCGCCGGCGTCGGCCGCGGCCCTGGTCAGGAATGCCATCCAGCTGTCTCTTATACACATCGCGCCCGGGCGCGCGTTGAACTCGAAGTGCGCGTTCGCGAAGAAGCACCCGCCGGGCAGCGTCCCGGACTCGTAGAACGCCAGCCGGTGGTCGTGCACCGCCCACAGCCGCCGCACCCCGGCCGGCTCGGCGAGCGCCGGGCGGATGACCCGCTCGGTCCACTGCTCGCGCGCCCGGTCGATGACCGCGAGTTGCAGCGCCTCCTTGGACCGCCAGTGCGCGAAGAGCCCGGATTTGCTGACGCCGAGCGCGTCGGCGACCTGGCTCAGTGACAGCCCGTCGAGCCCGGAGACGGTCGCCAGCAGCAGCGCCTGATCGAGCACCGCGGTGCGGGTGCGTTCGCCGCGGAGCAGCCGGCCATCCTGTGTCATACCCGCACTCTACAAAAAGACCGACCGGTCGTAAATATTTTTGAGGTGTACGGCGAATCCGTGCGGCGCCCGGCCGTCCGGGCGGGCGCTCGTCAGCACCGGGCAGCGGCTGTCGGT
>KL571425.1:15887-16124 GCA_000715855.1 Actinoplanes liguriensis | reverse complement strand
GCCGCGAGGTAGGCCGCGGGAAGTAAACCGAGGTTCGCACCGTGAACGTGACCGTGGCGGTCACCGGCGACACGTTCGGCGTAGCGGCGCTCGTACTCCGACGGCAGCGGCTCCGGCCAGCCGGACCAGTCGTCGATCCGGACCGTGCCGGCGACCAGGTCGGCGCCGTCCCGCGCATGCCCGAGCTGCCATCGCAGCCAGTTCTCCGGGACGCGGCTGTCCGCGTCGGTGGGCGCC